>CAYZLB010000038.1:2691-22575 GCA_964479235.1 uncultured Desulfohalobiaceae bacterium | reverse complement strand
CAGCATAGCTTTTTCAACTCTCCCCGGCGTAGCCGGGGGTTTAGCTCTGGAATTACTATTTTAATGAACAAAAAAGTCATTTGCCGAGATCTCTGATAGTTATGTCTGTCCTGGAACTCATGATCTTATTGACCTTTTCCACTATAAGGGCCAAATTCTTGGTGAACGCTTCAGCGCAGGATTTCAGGGATTGATGGCAATTGGTCGCATTCTTTGATCAGTGATGCATGCATACTCTTCTCCCTGGCCCTGAATGACCGGATGTTCTCCTGCAGACGTTTTTTTGATTCATATCCATTGTCGAGCCCTGCATGACCTCTCCATCTTTTGATGAATTTTTCGCTCGCATTTGCCAGGCAACAGACATTGAAAACCAATCGCAATTAGCCCATGCCCTGGGTGTTGGGCGGGCAGCCATCTCCCTGGCCAAACAAAAAGATACGGTACCCTGGAAATGGATCTTTACCCTAGCTGAGACCTTTCATCTCAATTCCAACTGGCTGGCCACAGGAATGGGCACACCCGAGATTGCGGCTGATCAGGACAAAACATCATGGGTCAAAATCCCACATGTTCAGGTCATATCCAATCCCAGCACTCCGAGACTGGAAATACAAGCGATACCTGCTCAAATAGCCCTTTCAGCCCAAAATACTGCATCAGATAAGAGCAGTTTCGATGTGGTCAGTATGCACATGCTTGGTCCATGCATGGAGCCGGAAATAAAAGACAAAGACCTCGTACTCCTTGATCAAAGGGACCAGACCATGCGTCCAGGATTGATCTACGCTCTGGATTTGGAGGATACGCTGTTGATCAGACGGGTCGACATCCACGCCCAGTCCGTAACCTTAATCTGCGACAACCAGTCCTTTCCGCCTTATCACCTCAGTCCGGACGAAACACAAGGCCTTCGGGTCTTGGGCCGGATCATGGGAGTCCTCCGCCTCTGGAAGACATTTGTTGAGCCTGGATAACCACGATCACCCATATTTCATATACAGACGAGGACGCATTTCATCCTTGAGCCACACGGCAAAAGGCGTAGTATGGACGACATACAATTCGTTTCTCACATACAAAATCTTCAACCGACCGGTTGCATGCCCTCTGGACCGGTTGCAAAAGTAAGGAGCAAATATGGCTGATCAATTTAAACAGGCCCTGAAAGAGATTACTGACATCTGCAAATTTGAATACTGGCTGCGCTTTTATTATATGATCAAAGAAGGAGACGAACATAAACTGGACATCCCAGAATCCGATGTGCGCACCATGGAACAGGACCTCCCGTCTCTTGCCGGCCTGGCTGCCAACCTGAACAAGGAAATCATGACCCCGGAAAAATCACAACAAAAACTTATTGAATATATCAAAAGCCGCCTGGATGGGGAGAAATTCGATATCACCCGCATCCTTTCGGTGCTAAATAGCAAAAGTTTTCAGGTTGAAATGCAGGCCTTTCACATCTGGGTGGAAGCGCACGAGGATCAGTTGGAAGAAAACCCCATGAACTTTCCAGAATGGATGCAGCTCTTTGAGGCTTGGAAACGAACCGGCAAGGGGCAGGATGTTCTCCAGACCTTGACCGCACCTGAGGACAGCAGCCAGGCCACGACGCATTGATCAAAAGCCAGGCAGAGCAAAGTCAGGCACCGTGCTCATTAGAACTGCCGGTTCTCTGAACAGTTTCCACGCCTCGTATGAACGAGAGCCAACCACGGACGCTGGCTTGGCCGTCCGGGATCGCCAGGCTCCAGCCTGGCCTAAGAAGTGCGAGCGCCGCTCGCCCCTTGTCAAACCACAGCTTTATACTCGATCAACCCGGCAAAGCGTTTTTTAGGCCCTTTGGCCCAAAAACATGTCGAATTTGCCGGAGGCAAAGCTGACGTGGGAACTGTTCAGGATGCTTCTACGTCCATTCAAACGCCTTGATTGAAATATGCAGCACAAGGTATCAACAACAGCGAATAGTTTACAGCGGCCCGAAGATATCGGCCAGCACCCCGGCGCAGAGAACAACGGCGATGATGCCGTTTAATGTAAAAAAAGCCAGGTTGATCCGGTCCAAATCGTCTGCCTGAACCAGATAATGCTCCCAGAGGAGGACAATAGTCACCGCCAGCCAGACCAAAACATAGATCCATCCCAAACCGGCAGACCATCCGGCCAGGATAAAAAAGACCGCTGCATTCACATGACTGAAGGTGGATAGGAGAAGAGCACCCTGGATCCCGTATTGGACCGGCAGAGAATGCAGCCCCATTTTCGCGTCAAAACCTACGTCCTGACAGGCATACAGGATATCGAAACCAGCCACCCAGAATGTGACCCCAAAAAAGAACAGCACAGCTGAAAGGGTGAACTCAGGAGAATGGGCCAACCATCCTCCTAAAGGGGCAAAGCCAAGGATCGATCCCAGCCAGAAGTGGCTCAACCAGGTGAACCGTTTGCTGTAGCTGTACAGACCGGACCAAAGCAGGGCAACAGGAGCAAGGTACAGACAAAGGCTGTTCAGCCCGGCACAGGCCAAAACGAAAATCAAGGCAGCAGCCAGGGTCATTGTCCAGGCCTTGGCCCTGGATATCTGTCCGGTAACCAGAGGACGGTCCTGTGTTCGAGGATTTTGGACGTCGATTCCTGCATCGGCCAGGCGGTTGATAGCCATGGCAAAGGATCGGATGGCCACCATGGCCGCTGTGAGCACAAGGAACAGTCGCCATCCCGGCCAGCCTTCAGCAGCCAGAAACAGCCCGATATAGGCAAAGGGAAGGGCAAATACCGAGTGCTCAATCTTGACCAAACGGGCAAAAACAGTAAATTCTTGCCACAACTTAGGCCAAAAAGCTGTCAATTTCTGGAACATAAACCTTGACCTACTTAAATTGCATGTTCGGCGTCTCTAAATTTGTCACCTACCTGATCACGATCTGCACAAACCGACGTTTGCCTACTTTGACAACATGCTCGCCAGGGGAAAAGGCAAACTGTGCGTCCATTAGTTTTTGCCCGTCCTTACTTACAGCGCCCTGTTTGCACAGGCGCTTGACCTCGCCCTTGGACTGGCAGAGTCCGGACCGGACCAATACATCACCCAGAAGCGCGCTCTGATCAGCAAAGACTTCCACCGTGGGCATATCACTGGGCAACTCATGCTGGGAAAAGACCCGGGCAAAGTCCTCTCTTGCCTGCCTGGCCGCCTCCAGACTATGGAATCTGGCCGTAATTTCCATAGCCAGTTCTTCCTTGATCTCCTTGGGATGCTTCCGCCCCTGGTCCATATCCTGTTTCAGGCTGTGCACCTCGGCCATATCCTTGTCGGAGAGCAGCTCATAATACCGGAACATCAGATCATCGGAAACAGACATCAGCTTGCCGAACATATCGCCGGCCGGCTCCTCAATGCCTACATAATTGCCCAGGGATTTACTCATTTTCTGCACCCCGTCCAAACCTTCTAAAATAGGCATAGTCAGGACGACCTGTGGTTCCATGTACTCCTGGCGCTGCAACGTCCTCCCGACCAAAAGATTAAACTTTTGATCCGTGCCCCCCAATTCCACATCCGCGCGCATGGCTATGGAGTCGTATCCCTGAATCAGGGGGTAGAGAAATTCGTGGATAGAAATAGGGCGATTGCTTTGAAACCGGTTGTGGAAGTCGTCCCGTTCCAGCATCCGGGCGACAGTATATTTGGAACAGAGTTGAACAAAATCATAGGCGCTGAATTTGTCCATCCAGGTCGAGTTGAACATAAGTTCGGTTTTTTCTGCATCCAGGATTTTGAAGATTTGTCGCTTATAGGTCTCGGCATTTCTGATCACTTCCTCTCTGGTCAGCGAGACCCGGGTCTCGGACTTGCCGCTGGGATCCCCGATCATGCCGGTAAAATCCCCGATCAGAAAAAGTACTTGATGTCCAAGTTCCTGAAAATGCTTAAGCTTTTGAATCAGCACAGTGTGCCCCAAATGCAGATCCGGGGCCGTGGGATCAAACCCGGCTTTGATCCGCAGGGGACAGTCTTCCTTCAGTTTGGCGATAAGTTCCGACTCTTCAATAATCTCTTCACTTCCCCGGCGAATAAGGTCCAGGCTGGCTTCCAGATCTGTTTGCATAGTCCAAACATCCGTATGTTGTAGGTTCATATGGGAAGCGGGGCCAATGAACAGTTATGAGTTCGTAACCTGGGTTAAAGCGCCCTTTTCTGCGCCCTGGGAACGGTTCATTGATGCTCCGTACGGTCTATTTCACAAACTCCTGCACTGGCGTAAATTCTATCGCCCGACCCTGATCATTTGTTTCCAGAAGCACACCCTGTATCACCACCTCACCCTTGCCTACGGTAAAGGGCTGGGGCAATCCGGTTTGAAGTCGTTCCAGGATGGGCTCCGGGGACATGCCGATTATTGAATGATAGGGACCACACATTCCAACATCTGAGATATAGGCCGTTTGCCCGGCAGTTATCTGAGCGTCAGCCGTAGGTACATGGGTGTGGGTTCCAATCACCGCGCTCACCCGGCCGTCCAGGGCGTACAGGAGGGCCTTTTTTTCTGAGGTGGCTTCTGCGTGAAAATCAACCAGCACGTGCCGGGTCTGACCTGAGATTATGGACAGAATATGTTTTGCAGTTCGAAACGGACAATCGATGGTCTCCAGAAAAATACGGCCCAAAAGATTAATAACCGCCAATTCTCTATTGGCCACGCCGTAGATGTCCCAGCCTTTCCCCGGAGCTCCTGGAGGATAATTCGCCGGCCGCAGGAGCCATGGTTCGGACTGCAAACAGGGGAAAACATCCTTGTGTTTCCAGATATGGTTGCCGGAGGTCAAAACGTCTGCCCCGGCGTCGTGAAGTTGCCGAGCGTTTTGGGCCGTCAGCCCGATACCTCCGGAAGCATTTTCCCCATTAGCCACCACCCAGTCCACATCCCACGCAGCCTTGAGGGCATTGAGCCTGCGGGCGATGGCACTGCGTCCCGGGCGGCCGACGATGTCACCTAAAAACAGAATGCGCATTCCTGGTCTCTTCCTTACTTGGCATACTGCACGGCCCGCTTTTCACGAATGCAGGTCACTTTGATCTGTCCGGGATAGGTCATCTTATCTTCAACCGCCTTGGCGATGTCCTTACACAAGAGATAGGTCTGATCTTCGTCCACCCGGTCGCAGTCGACCATAACCCGCAGTTCACGTCCTGCTTGAATGGCGTAGGCCTTGCCGACACCATCGAAATCAGTGGCTACACTTTCCAGTTCTTCCAATCGCTTGACATAATTTTCCAAAAGTTCCTTGCGAGCCCCTGGCCGCGCACCGGACAGGCTGTCTGCCGCCTGGACCAGAACAGCAAGGATTGATTTGGGTTGAATATCTTCGTGGTGAGCGGCAATAGCATGAATGATGTCCTTGGATTCTCCGTATTTTTTGGCCAAGTCAGCCCCAATAACCGCATGGGGTCCTTCCACTTCGTGATCCACGGCCTTGCCGATATCGTGCAGCAGTCCGGCCCGCTTGGCCTTTTTGACGTCTATTTTCAATTCAGCGGCCATCACTCCGCATAAAAAAGCCACCTCCAGCGAATGGTGCAAAACATTCTGGGAAAAACTCGTCCGATAGTAGAGGTGGCCCAGGAGCCGGACCAGTTCCGGATTGATTCCATGCACCCCAACATCGAAAGTCGCCTGTTCCCCCATTTCCCGCAGCTTGACTTCCATCTCCTTGTCTACTTTCTTGACAATATCCTCAATCCTGGCCGGATGGATTCGGCCATCGCTGATCAGACGCTCCAGGACCTGCTTGGCCTTTTCTCGTCTCAGGGGGCTGTAGGCGGAAAGAACGACTGTTTCCGGGGTATCGTCGATGATCAAGTCCACTCCGGTGGCTGCCTCCAGCGAACGTATATTCCGCCCTTCCCTGCCAATGATCCGGCCCTTCATTTCCTCGCTGGGCAATTCCACAGCAGATACCGACTGTTCGGAAACATACTCTCCGGAATAGCGCTGAATGGCTGTGGACAAAATCTCTTTGGCTTTCCGGTCAGCGGTTTCTTTGGCTTCCATCTCGATCTGACGGATCATTCGGGCCGCCTCGTGCCTGGTCCGGCTTTCAATATCTTCTAATAGTCGCCGCTTGGCTTCCTCCACGGTCAGTCCGGAAATTTCCTGCAAAACCCTTTCCTGTTCAGCCAGGACCTGTTCGACCTCTTGTTCCTTTTCTTCCACTTCCCGTTCCTGTTTGGAGAGCCGCTTTTCCCAATCCACGAGTTCACTTTCTTTTTCTGTGATCCTTTCCTGTTTGCTTTCAAGCCGTTCTTCCTTTTGCTGCAACCGGCCTTCCTGCTTTTTGATCACATTTTCCCGCTCCTTGAACTCCTGCTCCATCTCTTTTTTTTGTTGATAGATCTCGTCCTGTCCCTGCAGGATGAGCTCCTTCTTCTGGGCCTGGGCTTCTTTCCTGGCCTCCTCCAATACCCGTTCGGCCTCGGTTCTGGCCTCTTCCAGCCTTTTGGCGGAAAAGACCTTGTGCAGGACATATCCGGCTCCGGCACTAAAAACAATGCCGACCAGAGCAATAATCAGTAGTTCCATGGCATATCTCCTTCATTATGTCTCTCAGGCCCTTTAGCCTGTTGGCAAAAATACGTGTTCCTTTTTTGAAGTAGTAGGTGCAGACCTTTGGGGCAGAATCCCCCTCTAGTCAGCACGCATACGAAACAAGGTATTCTTGGGATGGACTGAAGGAATCAAACCAATGAAGGGGAAGAGCAGGAAGGACATCACACGCGCTTCAAATACGCCTGCGAATACAGGCAAAAGCCTTAAGGGTCTTAACAGTTCTGGACTGACAAAAGAGTTCAAACATCCCGGGCAAGAAGCCAAGACTTCCAGAAAGAAGAGAAACCCCGGGGGTCCGTGTTGCAGGCCATCTTGAACCTGGCGCACCAGGTGGGTGCATCTTGGCATCCATCAGGCTTCCCGATATATCCGGGCATGCTCAACAGGATGCGCGAAGTTGCTCCCGTTTTGAGTCTGTTGGCTCAAAAATGGTTCCTGCAATCACCAAAACCCCAGGGAGTGCCTCCAAAATATTTGTACAGTGGGGACTGATCCTCATGTCCCACTGTCCCGGTCTAATTTTTCCAAAAGCTGACAGACCTTATCTTCAAGTTCATCAAGCCTCTGGCGTGTTTGTATGTAATCGTCAGCCAAACTCAAGGCTACGAGGATAAGCAATTTTTCATTACTGATTCGCGAACCATATGTATCAAGTCCCTGGAATCGGTCTTCTATCAATTGCTCTGCGTGTCGAATCCTGTCCTCTTCGGCATTGGTTTTAAAAGAAACCTCTTGCCCAAGAATACGTACGTTATAGCTCGGCATTGGGTATTATATATCCGCATCTTGGATTTTTTTCAAGAGGCGGTCCACCCTGTTCAGAATATCATCCTTTATTTGCCGCTCCGTGTCCAGAGTTGATTGTAATCTGGAATTTTGGTCTTCCAGCTCCCTGATCCGCACCAGCAAACGCTCCATGCGCTCTTCGAGCTGGTCGATAAGATCCATCATCACTCCTCATCATCATCAACGGGACGCACTTTCCGAGGCAAATTCTTTTGCTTGGTCCGGGTAACAGCCAGGGTATTATCCGGCACATCCTTGGTCACAGTCGACCCTGCGCCGACCACGCTGTTCGCCCCGATGCTCACTGGTGCAACCAATGCCGTATTGCTCCCGATAAAGGACCCAGGACCGATGATCGTTTGATGCTTTCTTTGACCGTCGTAGTTGCAGGTTATGGTTCCGGCCCCAATATTTACCCTGGACCCAATCCGGGCATCACCAATATAGGACAAATGATTGGCTTTTGCGCCATTTTCCAGAACGGCCTTTTTCACTTCCACAAAATTTCCCACTTTGGCCCCGGTCTTCAATTCAGCCCCGGGACGAAGTCGGGCGTAGGGTCCAACCTGACAGTCTCCAGCCACCTGGGCCTGCTCCAGATGCGAAAATTCCAATATCCAAGCCCTGGGACCTATATGTACATCCTTGAGCCATACGTGCGAACCGATCCTGGCCTCAGCACCAATAGCCGATTGTCCGTAGATCTCTGCTGGACCGGTGATTTCGACCCCGGGCTGAATTGAAGTCAACGGAGATATTCTGATTTGATCCATATTGCGCAGGGTGATACCAGAACGTAGCAGTTCCCAGTTGATCCGCTTTTGCAGGATGCCTTCACAGGCCACCAGCTCCGCAGGACTATTTACTCCCAACAGGCTGCTGTCGTGGCCTGCACTGGAAGCAATAACTAATCTTCCGGCCCGCACTCCTAAATCTACAAGCTCGGTTATATAATATTCGCCCTGGGCATTATTCCGGGACAGCTGCCGAAGGAAAGGAGCAATCGTCGGCACATGCAGGCAATAGACCCCCGCATTAACCTCATTAAGCTCTGATCCATACTGTGCAGCATGCAGGTCCTTATCCTCGACCACTGCCTGTACCGCCCCATCATCTCTGCGTATTACTCGTCCATATCCGCTTGGTTCTTCCAGTTCGATGCTTAAAAAGCCCAAAGCTGCTTTTTGCGTTTGACAGACCTGGATCAAATCGGCAAGGGCCTCACCCCGGACCAAAGGAGCGTCGCCGTTGACAACCAGACACCATTCACACCCGGCTTCTTCTATATTCGGCCAGGCAGTGAGCACGGCATGCCCAGTCCCAAGCTGTTGTTCTTGATGGACAAAGCGCCCCCGATACCCTGTACAGGCTTGTTCAACCAGCTCCCGGCCGTATCCGACCACAGTCCATTGTAAGGCACCATCAACAATCGCTTGAACAGTCTGGTGCACATACCAGAGCATGGGTACTTGCAGCAGTTCATGAACCACCTTGGGCCGGCTGGTCTTCATTCTGGTTCCTTTGCCCGCGGCCAGAATAATGGCCCCAAGGCGGTCCCGAATACCCTCTTGGCTGTCTACACGTTGCATAGGATGATATCTTGCTCAGGATTGTCATTTCGCAGCTGAATTTTCCCTTCACGGAAGGTCGAGTATAATCAGAGGGTGGATTTAACGCAAGAGCGGAAAGGATGGGGCTGGTTTGGAAAGTGACAGGTGGTTAAACAATCAGCTCCTGATAACCAGGAACAACCAGCCGTTTTTTCAAACAAAAACAAGGAAATACAGATAGATAAAGAAAAGACCCGGCCCTTCATAGGGCCGGGTCTTTTTTATCTCAGCGTTCTTTTTCTTTGATCGTTATTCTTTGCGTTGCCCGTTTCAGAGCAGCCTCAGCCCGAACGGTATTGACTTTGTCCCGCTCCTTCTGCAGGCGCTGCTCGGCCCGTTCTTTGGCCTTTTTGGCTCGGGCGACATCTATTTCCTCGGCCCGTTCCGCACTTTCAGCCAAGATAGTCACCTTGTCCTGGGTTACATCGGCAAAACCGCCAGACAGGAAAACAAAATGTATGTTGCCCCCGGTCCGGTAATACAGCGATCCGATGGCCAAGGCTGAAAGGAACGGGATGTGATTCCTTAAGACACCGAATTGTCCCATCAAGCCGGGAACACCGACATAGTCGACGTCCTGGCTCAGAACCAGCTTATCCGGCGTCACTATCTCCAAACGTATTGTACTGGCCATAGTCACATCCTAAGTGCTGATTATTGCATCTTTTCAGCCTTTTCTCTGGCTTCTTCAATAGTACCCACCAAATAGAAAGCATTTTCCGGCAGGTCGTCATGCTTGCCTTCCAGAATTTCCTTAAAGGCCCGAACCGTCTCTTCAGTCTTTACATAGGCCCCTGGGATTCCGGTAAACTGTTCTGCTACATGGAAGGGCTGGGACAGAAAACGCTGGATGCGCCTGGCCCTCGCCACGGTCAGCTGGTCCTCGTCTGAGAGCTCTTCCATGCCCAAAATGGCGATAATGTCCTGCAGATCCTTGTATTTCTGGAGGATCATCTGCACCTGTCGTGCGGTCTGGTAATGGTCGGAACCCAAGACATTGGGATCCAAAATTCTGGACGTGGAGTCCAGAGGATCAACTGCAGGATAGATTCCCAGCTCAGCGATCTGCCGGGAGAGAACCAGGGTCCCGTCCAAATGGGAGAAGGTTGTGGCCGGGGCCGGGTCAGTCAAGTCGTCGGCCGGAACATAAATGGCCTGCACCGAGGTAATGGAACCTTTATGGGTGGATGTGATCCGCTCCTGAAGTTCACCAAGGTCTGTACCTAGCGTTGGCTGGTATCCAACTGCTGAAGGCATCCGGCCCAGGAGGGCGGACACTTCCATATTGGCCTGGGTAAAGCGAAAGATATTGTCGATGAACAGGAGCACGTCTTCCCCCTGCTCATCCCGGAAATACTCGGCAGCGGTCAGAGCGGTCAGAGCAACCCGGGCGCGAGCTCCAGGTGGTTCGTTCATCTGCCCGTAGACCAGGGCGGCATTGGGCAAAACACCTGCTTCTTTCATTTCCAGATACAAGTCGTTTCCTTCCCTGGTCCGCTCACCAACACCGGCAAAAACAGACTTTCCTCCGTGCTGCTTGGCGATGTTGTTGATCATCTCCATAAGAATAACAGTCTTGCCCACGCCAGCACCACCGAACAGCCCCATCTTGCCGCCTTTGGGGAATGGGATAAGCAAGTCAATAACCTTTACTCCTGTCTCCAGAAGTTCCACGTCCGTGCTCTGATCGGCAAAGGTCGGGGCTGGACGATGAATAGGATAGTACGTCTCAGCCTTCACTTCGCCTTCTTCGTCCACGGGACGACCGACAACGTTTAATATCCGGCCAAGAGATGGTTCACCCACTGGTACCATGATCGGATCACCGGTATCAATGGCTTCCATACCCCGAACCAGGCCTTCGGTCCCGTCCATAGCTATACAGCGAACAATATTATCCCCTAATTGCTGGGCAACCTCAACGATGAGTTCCTCTTCAGCCGGACGACTCGGATCCTGGATCCGGACTGCATTGCGGATATTCGGCAGTTGCCCCTCTGTAAACTCCAGGTCGACGACAGCTCCGATGACCTGTGATATTTTTCCTACCTTCTGACTCATTATATGCCCCCTTTAACCTTTGAGTGCCTCAGCGCCGCCGACGATATCCAAAAGCTCGGCAGTAATCGCAGCCTGCCTGGCCTTATTGTAGGCCAGAGTCAAGTTGGAAATCATATCGTCGCAATTGCTGCTTGCGTTATCCATTGCCGTCATCCGGGCTGCGTGTTCACTGGCTGAGGTCTCCAGCAGACCACGATAAACCTGAACCTTAATAAATCGCGGCAAAAGCTCGGCCAGGATGCCGTCCACAGACGGTTCATACATGTACTGGGCCTTTGCACCGCTTGCCTCTGATTCTTCCTGCACCTCGCCCTGAGCCACCGGCAACATCTGCAGGGAGCTGGGCTCCTGCTTGGCCACACTCAAAAACTCTCCATATATCAAATGGACCTCATCCAGGTCCTGATTGATATAGGCGCTGATAAGTTCAATTCCCAAGTCGTTGGCCAGACTGAAATCAAAGCTGTCCATGCAGTCCACCCTGGACATGGCCACCTCAAATTCACGTTTGCGAATCTGATTGCGGGCCTTCTTGCCAACGCAATAAAAGACTACCTTCTTTCCTTGCGCTGCCTTTTCGCGTGCAAGTTGTAAGGACTTTTGGATCAAGTTCGTGTTGAACCCCCCGCACAGGCCCCGGTCGGAGGTCATAAGCAGTATGCCTACAGTATTGACTGTCTCCCGTTGCTCCAGGAGTGGGTGGGCGGATGACTCCACCCCGCCAGACATCTCCCCCAGCATTTCATAAAACTTTTCAGCATAGGGGCGAAATCGTTCAATCCGGTCCTGGGCCTTGCGCAACTTGGCCGAGGCCACCATATTCATGGCCTTTGTGATCTGCTTGGTCTTTTTGACCGATGAGATCTTGTTTTGAACTTCCTTCAGTGAAGGCATGGATTATACCCCTTTTGCTAGGCCTGAAAAGACTTTTTGAACTCTTCCACTGCTGCCTGCAACTTGTTTTCCAGGTCGTCGTCCAGTGCTTTTTTCTCTTTCATAGAGCTTAAAAGATCACTTTTACTGGCCCGCAAAAATTCCAGATACTCGGATTCAAAACGCTTGATATCATCTACAGGTATCGAGTCCATAAGCCCTTTGGTGCCAGCATACAAGACTGCCACTTGCTCTTCAACCGGCATGGGCTGATATTGGTCCTGTTTGAGGATCTCCATCATCCGTTTGCCCCGTTCCAGTCGTTCCTGGGTTGCCTTGTCCAAATCGGAGCCAAATTGGGCAAACGCCGCCAGTTCCCGATACTGAGCCAAGTCCAGGCGCAAGGTTCCAGCCACCTGCTTCATGGCCTTGATTTGGGCACTGCCACCTACCCGGGATACGGAAAGTCCCACGTTGATCGCCGGCCGAAAACCGGCATTGAACAGGTCGGGCTCAAGATAGACCTGTCCGTCGGTAATAGAAATAACGTTGGTCGGAATATAGGCGGATACGTCTCCGGCCTGGGTTTCAATAATGGGTAAAGCAGTCAGTGAGCCGCCGCCGTGTTCATCGCTGAACTTGGCTGCTCGCTCCAGGAGGCGTGAATGGAGATAAAAAATGTCCCCGGGAAATGCTTCCCGTCCAGGCGGACGCCGGAGCAGGAGGGACATTTGTCGATAGGCCACGGCCTGCTTGGACAGGTCGTCGTAAATAATCAGGGCGTGCTTGCCATTGTCCCGAAAATGCTCGGCCATGGTACATCCGGCATAGGGGGCGATAAATTGCAAGGGAGCAGGATCGGCTGCAGTCGCCGAAATAATGGTTGTATACTCCATAGCTCCATGCTGACGGAGTACGTCAGCCACCAAAGCCACCGTCGACTTTTTCTGCCCAATGGCAACGTAAAAACAATGCACATCTGTTTCTTTTTGGGCCAGGATAGAGTCAACAGCAATGGCAGTCTTCCCGATCTGACGGTCGCCGATGATCAACTCCCGCTGTCCGCGGCCAATGGGGGTCATGGCGTCAATGGCCTTCAGACCGGTGTGCATGGATTCCTTTACCGGCTGTCGGGCAATGATACCAGGAGCCTTGACTTCCACCAGACGGGTTTCTTGAGTTGAAATTGGTCCCATACCGTCAAGGGCGGTACCCACCGGATCCACAACCCGACCAACAACAGCATCACCTACCGGGACCGAAAAGACCGTCCCGGTCCGCTTCACCGTGTCGCCTTCATTGATGTGTGTGTCTTCACCCAACAGGGCCACACCCACACTGTCTTCTTCCAGGTTCAAGGCCAAACCGTACACACCGCCAGGGAACTCTAAAAGTTCCATGGCCATGCAGTTTTCGACCCCAAAGACCTTGGCGATGCCGTCACCAACGGACAACACCACGCCGGTCTCGGTCATCTCCATCTTTTGTTCGTAATTCTTAATCTGCTCTTCGATGATTTGGCTTATTTCATCAGCTTTGATTTGCATAGCTCTTACTCACCCCTTTTGATGGTTTCCCGCATCTGATCCAGCTGCGCCCGCAAGCTCGCATCATACACCTTGTCCCCCACCTTCAGGACCAACCCACCAAGGATTGAGGTATCGGTCTCATAATTCAGGACTAATTGTCCTTTCAGCTGCTTTTCCAATTTTTTTGCAATCTGATCCTGTTTGGTTTTGGTCAAATTAATTGCTGTGACCAAACGTCCGCGCAGTATCCCTTCATTGGCATCCAGGAGTTTACTGAAGTATTCCTGAATTTCCAAAAAATTGGCCAATCGTTCCCTGTCAGCGAGAAAAAAGCAAAACTGGCGAACGGTACCTGTTACCTCCAGCCTGTCCAGCAAAGACGTGATGACGCCTTTTTTATGCTCCACCCGGACAATGGGGTTGCGAAAAAGACGGACCAGCTGGGGTGCCTCGCGCAGGATTTCGGCCAATTGGGCCAGTTGCTGCCCATAGGTCTTCAGCTCCTCACCGTCTTTTTCTTGGCCAATTGAGAACAGCGCCCGCGCATATCTTTTGGCAATGACTTGTTCTCTCAATTGAGCACCACCTTTGTTAGATATTTGTCAACGAGCTTTTCCTGTTCTTTTTTCGTCAATTTATCTGACAGCATCTTTTCAGCGGCCTGAATGATCTTGTCCGCCATTTCAGCCCGTAAGCTCTCGAGCATAAATTGCGTTTCCTGCTCGGCTTTCACCCGGGCCTGGTCCTTGATCTTTTCCGCGTCCTGATAGGCTTTGGCCAGGATAGCTTCCCGGGCTGCCTCGCCCTGCTTATGGGCCTCATCCAGGATAGCTTGCCGTTCTTGTTCCAATCCGGCAATGCTCTCTTCTACCTGCTTTAGATCATTGGATGCTTTGACCTTGCGATCTTCCAGCTCCTGCAGCTCATTGCGAATTGATTCTTTGCGACCGGTAAAAAATTCTTTGATCCGCTTTCCGGCCAACTTATACACAATACCCACAAACAGAACCAGATTGAGGACCCGCCATATGAAGTCCTTCCAGGCTGCTGCCTCATTGCCGCCTCCAGCAGCAGAAGCATGTGAAGCCGCCAACACACACACACATACGCCAAATAGAATCCAACACCTCTTATGCAACGCTCCACCCTCCTTCGCTGTTCTGGGTTTACGCCTTGACCAAAACCTTGTCCGTCACCTGCTTGGCATATTTCTTTACCTGCTGGCTCAATGCCTTTCTCGCTTCCTGACTTTGAGCCTGTATTTCTTCCCGAGCCGCGTTGAGCACCTTGCTCCCTTCCTCTCCGGCAGCTGCCAGAATGTCTTTTTCTTCAGTTACAGCTTCTTTCTTCCTGCTTTCCCGGATCTCACCAGCTTCTCTTCGCGCCCGGTCCAAAGCAGCCTGGTACTCATCCACCTTTGTCCTGGCCCGGTCGTTAAATTGCTCAATTTCGGTCAGATCATCGGATATTTTGGACTGACGCACCTTGATAATTCCTCTGATTGGCTTGTAGATGACAACATTGAGTAAAGCCAACAGAATCAGGAAATTGACAAGCTGAATGAATAAGGTGATGTTGAGTTCTATCATGCCGCCTCCCTGCTATTTGTGAAATTTGTTGCAAACTGGGAAGTCTTTACCTTATTTCGGATGCCCTGTCAAAGATTTTTTGAAGTAAAACCAGCTCATTCACTCTCTTGCCCCATTGATCTGCTTATTTGTTCTTTTTTTCACTAGCATGCAAACATTAACTTTCTTGATTTCAAACATCTTTTTTGGGCACAATGAGGCGTAAAACAAAGGGCAAAACATGGATTTGACCATGTACGGTTTCTTTTCTTGGGAATCAACATGTCTGCCAAAGCGCAGGCACGCTTGCGCTAACGAAGCATACAAACGATCCCGATACCGATCCCGATACCGATTGGGAACAGATAAAAAAGGGATTCCCAATCAGCTCCTGACAACCATTAACCATTAACTGTTTTTCAAACAAAGATATGGACACAGTCCACTTTGATGACTCGAACATTTTATAAGGAGATGACCATGAACATTCGAAAAATGAGGGTCATGTTGCTGTGGACAGGGATTTTGTGCTTTTGCCTCCCACAGAACTCGTTGGCGGCTCAAGACTGGCTGGAACAAGGCAAAAAGGCCGTCCAGGAAATGACATCGCCCTCGCAGGCAGAGAAGTCAGCTCAGTTCACCTCCGAAACTCTTGATCAGGGTTTAAAAGAGGCGCTGAAGGTGGGTACAACCCGAGTCGTTGAACAACTTGGGCAGGCCGGCGGCTTTTTCAATAATCCAGAGCTCCATATCCCCTTGCCCAAGTCTTTGGATACGGTCCAAAATGCCCTGAGCAAAGTGGGGGCCTCATCCATCCTGGACAATCTTGAGCTCAAGCTGAACCAAGCAGCAGAAAGAGCGACTCCAAAAGCCAAGGATTTGTTCTTCCAGGCCATTTCAGACATGACTATGCAAGACGTGCGCACCATCTACAACGGCCCAGACGACGCTGCCACCCGATACTTTGAAGACAAAATGAGTGTTCACTTGGCCGCAGAAATGAAACCCACGGTTCAGGAAACGCTCTCCGAAGTCGGCGCGGTCCAAAGCTTAGAACAGATCATGGATAAGTATCGCTCCATCCCTCTTGTTCCGGATGTGAAGACTGATCTGACTACGTATACCCTGGATAAGGCCCTGGATGGCATTTTTACCCTCTTAGCCCGGGAAGAAGCAGCCATTCGGGAGAACCCGGCAAAACGAACAACCGAATTGCTGCAAACTGTTTTCAGCCAATAAGAATCTTGTAAGAATGGGCCGGCTGACAGTCGGCCCATGAATTTGATTTTTGGTAGCATACTTGATAGAAGTATAAGCAAGTCGTTGCTGAAAACAAAAAGTTTGCTTCCAATTATGAACAAATTATCCGCTCATTCAGCCTGACAATCCCTCGAACTACTTCTGCTTTTTGCAGGCTGATTCCTGTATCTGCCCATTTGTCTTAAAAACCTACTTCCCGGAACAAGCTTTTCCTTGTTTTTGTCAATCTTTTATGCAACCAGGAGGATATTCTATGACTGTGGATAAAGCTGTATTGGATAAAGTGTACAATGCCATTGATCACAATGAACTTATGCACGCGTACAGGGAATGGGCCTCGGATTACGATCAAAATACGGTCCAGGATTTTGGGTATGTCGGGTACCGAATTTGTGCTGAACTCCTCAACCGCCACCTTGGCGGAGACATATCCCTGCATATTTTGGATGCAGGCTGCGGCACCGGACTGGTAGGCCAGGTCTTGTATTCTCTTGGATATACCAACTTGGAAGGATTGGACTATTCAGAGGAAATGCTGGACGAGGCGGGCCGAAAAGGCGTATATACCAGAAGAATCAACGCCGATCTCAGCAAACCCTTACACATTGCAGACAATGCGTACGACGCGGTTGTCTGCGCCGGAACATTTACCTACTCCCACGTCACAGCCGAGGCCTTTTCTGAACTCATTCGGATCACCAAGCCCGAGGGCATCATCTGTTTTACTATTCGAGAAGGCTCGTATGAAGATTATGGCTATCGACAGGAGTTGGTCCGCCTTGAGTCTGAAGGAGTCTGGGAACTCCTGGAAATGCGGGATGAGGAGTACTACAAGGATAAGGTGTGGGCCAAGATGTGCGTGTACAAAGTGCTTCGGTAACAAATATGCGACCAAGGGCTCATATGGTTGGATTTCCCTTCCCATCCTGCTGGCCTGGATGCGCCTATCGAACCAGGCCAGGCCAGACAAGCCTTGGAAGGATGCAGGCTCAAGGGATAGGAAGTCGTTTCAAAATTCACTTTTCCCTAAATTTTCGATATATCATGTTCGATGAATATGAAATCGTCATTTACCTCTACTTCCATACAATGTCTTATACATGAAACACAACTTGAATGCTCAGGCCATCGTTGCGAACTGAATTCACGTCCCCGCAGGGAAAAATCGACACCCTGACTGAGAAGATGAACTCCTCCATTCAAGCCTCGAATACATTCATCGCCGAGCTCAAATAACTCATTGGGCCACAAAGAATACCTATTATGCCCACTTTTTCGCTCTCAAAATCCTTTCTCGATATGGCCGCGGGCAACAGGCCGGCGAATTTGATTCTGACCAATGCCAAGATAGTAGACGTCTTTTCCCATCAAATTATTGAAGGGAATGTGGCCATTGGAGAGGGCAAGATCCTGGGAATTGGCGATTATAAGACGGCCAACAGGCTGGACATGGAAGGACGCTACATCCTGCCCGGATTCATCGATGCCCACGTGCACATCGAATCTTCCATGCTCTCTCCCCGTTATTTCGCCCAATGCGTCCTGCCCCGGGGAACGACCACGGTTATTGCTGATCCACACGAAATAGCAAATGTTTTGGGCTGTGAGGGTATTCGGTACATGCTGGATGCTACGGACCCCCTCCCTTTAAATGTCTTTTTCATGCTCCCTTCCTGCGTTCCGGCCACACCATTTGAACACTCCGGAGCAACACTGATGGCCGAAGACCTGGCCCAGTTCATAGACCATGACCGGGTCCTTGGATTGGGAGAAATGATGAATGTACCCGGAGTGCTTGGGGCCCATGCCGATGTTCTGAACAAAATGCAAATGGTCCTGTCCAAACATAAGCGCATAGACGGGCACAGCCCGGGAGTATCCGGCAATGAACTCAACGCCTATATCGCGGCTGGGATCAGAACCGATCATGAATGCACAACGATCCAGGAAATGCAGGACCGGATATGCCGGGGCATGTATGTTCTTTTCCGGGAAGGCTCCGCCGCCCGGGATCTGGAGACCTTGGTCCAGGGCCTGACCCCGGCCAATGCCCACCGCTGCGCCCTGTGCACCGACGACCGTCATCCGGAAGACATCCTGGCCCAGGGACATCTTGATTATCTCCTTCGCCGGGCAGTAACCTGCGGTGTCCCGCCTTTGACTGCAATCAGCATGGCCACCTTACATGCCGCCCAATGCTTTGGCCTGATCCGGAAAGGGGCCATAGCTCCCGGCTACGATGCTGACCTCTGCATCGTTGATAATCTACACGACTTTTCTGTTCTCCAGGTATTTACCAATGGACGTTCTGCAGCCCGGGACGGAGAGATTCTCGACGGCTTCCCTTCGGGGCCTTTTCCTGAAAATTCAGTGAATCTGGGGCAGATCCAGATCAAGGACTTGCAGCTTCAGGTCCAAACCAAACAGGCCAATGTAATCCGGGTTGAGCCTGCAAGCATAGTGACCAAAGCCGTCGTCCGCACTGTCCAGGCCGATGACTCAGGGCTTTTTGATCCAGCCCTTCATCCAGGGCTGAATATGATCGCCGTCGTTGAGCGGCACCAAGGGACCGGAAGTATTGGACTTGGACTGGTGGAAAACTTTGGTTTGCGCCAAGGGGCAATTGCCACAACTGTGGCCCATGACTCGCACAACATTGTGGTCATAGGAGCCAATACCGCAGACATGCTCAGGGTTGTGCACGATGTTGCGGAAATCGGCGGAGGGATGAGTCTTGGTCTTCAGGGCAAAATTCGGGCCCACCTTCCCCTGCCCATCGCCGGTCTTATGCGCGATGCATCCGCTCAGGAGACCAGCAATACATTGAAGGAAATAAATCGCCTGGCCCATGAAGAACTAGGAGTCAATCCAGACATTGAACCTTTCATGAATCTGAGTTTTTTGGCCCTGCCGGTCATTCCAGAACTGAAGATAACGGATCAAGGACTTTTTGACGTGCGCAGCTTTTCTTTTGCGCCTATGTTTGTGTGATTTGCCATAATCTACAAAAATTATTTTGGCCCGGCTGGAGATCCATTTCTTACCCTCCATTTTATTGAAAAGAACCTGTCTCAACCAGGGCACAAAATTAATCATAGGCAATGAGTTTCTTGTCCTTGTGCTTCTGCTCTTTTCTTCTCAGAACCAGGACCGGGCAAGGGGCCATGCGGACCACCCTCTCGGCCACAGAACCCAGAGCCAGATGTTTCAGCCCTGTCCTACCGTGAGAAGGCATGACAACTAATTCAGCGCCGACCTCTTCGGCATACCTGGTGACTTCCACTGCCGGACTGCCAATATATACGACGACTTGAGCATTAGGATATCCAAGGCCTTGCATTTTTTCCCGCAACTTCTCTTTTATGGACTCCATACGTTCATCTTCTGTCTGTTTGCCCCAGGATCCGCCGATTTCATGCTCGCTCCAAGGCCGGGTGATATGCACAAGATGCAGATCAGCTTCCTGAGCCACAAACTCCCTGGCAACTTCAATGGCCTGATAACTTTCATCCGAAAAATCTATAGGTACAACCACACTTTTCTTTTCCAACCACGACATAGTATCCTCCTGTATTCATGACCA
>CAYZLB010000038.1:0-2591 GCA_964479235.1 uncultured Desulfohalobiaceae bacterium | reverse complement strand
ATGACCAACATCTTACTCACTGTCCGCCCTCTTCTTGATCGACAACCTTGAGAAACGTAGCAAATCGCGGTTTCCTGTTCACCGTCCACCCGTGATATTGAAATACAACTCGGGAACCGATCGCGGGGGGATCTTGCCTCTGCGCATCACAAAAACCGGTACCCAGGTTGAAAGTGACCCCGTTGTGGAGCTGAACAGTCACACTGCCCATCATATTCTTGTATTTTCCCTGCCCAGGGTTGATTCCAAGCACTGTCCCAATCATCCGATCAGCGAGCTTGTATTTCAGTATATGGTCACTTGTAAGTTGAGAATAGCTTTTTTCTGGATCTTTGACAATCACCCCTTCGCCATTTACAGCATCGATTGTTTGCACATAGCGCTGTAAATGCTCAGCTCCGGAACATCTGATCTGGGGAACGACCCGAACATGGGTCAAATCCTGTCCAGCAAGCCAGTCCTGGGCCTTTTGCAGACGTACTGTGAAGTTCCCTGAGGCATAAGGAACTTCAAATACCTGATAGGTTATTTTCTTCCAATCCGCAGATGGTTCTGCATCCAGTACTGTTTTTTGCACGAATTGAAATTTACCCCGGCCTGCCCACAGCTCTCCATCAAGTTCAAAATCAGGAAATCCTTTAGTAAACCATTTTGGAGCTCGAATTTTTCCTCCTGAACGGGTGAACAGGTTTTCTCCATCCCAATATCCTCTGATTCCATCCAGCTTTTCACTCAGAAACCAGCCGGCAATGTCCTCACTGCCGGTATACCTATCATAGGTCTGAAGCACAGCATCATGGGCCAAACCGTTTTCGGGGCCTGACCCAAAGGACAAAAGGAATACAAAAGCAATCAGGATCTTTACATGACCAGGCAAGACGTTCTCCTCTGTAATATCCTGGCTCTTCAACGTCAGCTGCTGACCAGCAGTTCGGCTAAGACCGAATCGTCCACATTGCTTCCGCTAATGACCACGGCAGTTTTGCCTACCGGCCGCACAACGTCCTGGAGCAAAGCGGCCAGTCCAAGGACACCGGAAGGCTCGGCAACAATCTTGAACTGATGAAGGCAAAAACGCACTGCGTCCTTGATAGCCTGTTCACTGACCGTGACCATGTCGTTGACGTGTTTTAAAATAAGGGGAAATGCCACTGATATCTCAGGAGCGCATTCAGGGTGGCGATGAACACCCATCGATGGGCATTATCCGCCCAGGGAAGTTCACTCACCTCCCTGAGCATTCCTTCAAAGATCGTGGGCATATCGGTAAAGGCCTGGCCAACGCCTTCGTCTAGAGTGGCCTCCAGCTTAACCATTCTCGCCAGGTACACTCGGATTTAGCCACGTGCCCCTGGCGAGCCAAAAAGGCCTGCTCAAGAGAATGCATCAATGCGAAGACCGTTCTATCCAATCAAAGCTTTCCTTGCGCTTCAGTTCACCCATTGGCCACCTCGCCCAGGGCTGCTATAGCTTGGTCAATATCCTCCTCAGAGGTATTCCAGCCCAGACTGAAGCGTATCGATCCCCATGGGGCCGTGCCCATATCCTCATGCACCAGGGGGGCGCAGTGCAGCCCGGTACGCACAGCGATATCGTGGTCTCCGTCCAGGATCATACCCGCGTCATTGGGGTGCATGTCAGGGACTGAACAACTCAGGACCGGTACATGGCTCTCTTGAGATATGGAACCATGGACGGTCACCCCTTGCAATTCTTCCAGTCCCTGCCGCAATCGACGGAGAAGGGTCATCTTTCGGGCATGGTTGGCCCCCATCCCCATACTCTGCACAAAATCCAAGCCAGCATTGAGTCCCATGATGCCCAGCATATTCAGGGTTCCGGCTTCTAAGCGCTGGGGAAAGGTTTGGGGGTGCACAAGGCTGTGCGAGTCAACTCCGGTTCCTCCGAAACGGGTGGAAGCGATATCCAGATCCGGAAGCGTGACCAAGCCGCCGATCCCGGCAGGTCCGAGCAGGGCCTTATGGCCGGTAAAAGCTACAGCGCTGACCTGCCACGAATCCATGTCAATGGGCACATGCCCGGCGCTCTGGGCCGTATCCAGGAGCAAGGGCAGGCCATACTCTGCACAGATCCGGCCGATCTCAGGGATGGGCTGAACCGTTCCCAGAACATTTGAGGCGTGATTCAGGACCACCAACCCGGTATTGGGCTGCATGGCCTGACAAACCTGATCGGGATGGACAAAGCCCTGGTCATCGAATCCAACCAGGGTGTACTCGATCCTCCCGATGCTGTGCAGGTGGTACAGAGGTCTGAGGACCGAGTTGTGTTCCAGTCTGGAGGAAATCACATGCATGCCTGGACGGGTCAGTCCGAAAATTCCCAAGTTAAGGGCATCGGTGGCATTGGCGGCAAAACACACCCGTTCAGGATCAGAGGTCCCAAAGAACGCGGCCAGCTTCTGTCTGACTGAATGCACAAAGGTTTCAGCCTCCACCGCCATGTCGTAACCGCCTCTGCCTGGCGAACACCCCTGCCGGGCATATTGGCCGCACATGGCCTCCAAAACCTGTTGTGGTCGGGGGAAGGTGGTAGCCGCATGGTCCAGATAAATCATACGCAGCCTTGTT
>CAYZLB010000037.1:0-22799 GCA_964479235.1 uncultured Desulfohalobiaceae bacterium | reverse complement strand
GCTGATTACAAATCAGCTGCTCTGCCAATTGAGCTACGCCAGCGCAAAGAGGAATGAGTATATCAATTTTTTTTTGAGTGCAACCCTTTTGTGGAAAGAATTTTTATTTTTTGATTTAACCGAGTTATCAGCTTGTTAGGCGGGAGCTGTACATGGATTGGCTGCTGGCATTCGAGTTTCCTTACGCCACTTCCGAAAATCCTTAAGAGCTACCAATCGCAAATATTTCTCTTTATTTTCGAACAGATGGCCAGCAAATGCCGTATTGAGTGCATGCCCGGAACAATGGACATCAAAACATCCCAGGACAGGGTGGGGGAGAAGGCCAATATCTCCAATCAGATCCAGGATCTTATGTCGAACTGGTTCATTGGGAAATCGAAAACCGTCAGAATTAATGGCCCCGGTCTGATCAAAAACCAACGCGTTTTCAAGTGATCCTCCCAAGGCCATCCCCTGGTTCTGCAAGGCTTTCACATCGGAAAGGAAACCAAAGGTACGGGCTCGGGCCAATTCCTGCACAAAATCAGTTCCGCCAAGGACAAATTGCATTTTCTGTCGTCCGACCATGGGATGCGGAAAATCAATCGTATACTTGACCCTAAAGACATGGTCTGGCTGGACTGTAATTGATTTTCCTTGCTCTTGCATGTGCACAGTTTGGGTCACAACATAGACCATTTTTTGTCTGTGTTGATCTCGAAGGCCTGCCTGATGGAAAAGATGGACAAACGAGGCCGCACTTCCATCCATGATGGGAACCTCAGGGCCATTGACTTCAACCAAAATATTATCAATGCCCATACCCCGGATAGCGGCCATAACATGCTCCACAGTCCCTACCCGCACGTCATCCTGACCAATAGTTGTACATAGGGTTGTATCCACAACATGCTGGGGATTAATTTCCAGCAGCCGAACCCCAGCATTGCCCTTGATGGACCACATCACACCGGAACCAGCCGGAAGAGGATAAAACCCAAGGGATACTTTTTGACCGCTGTGCAGACCTATTCCTGAGCACGTAATTGGACGTTCGAGTGTTTTCTCCTGCATACCTTCCTCCTGAAGGCACACAAGCAATCTGTATGCCATAATAAAAATAGCCGCAATATCAGAATCCAGACTGGTCACAAAGCAACAGGAGTGTGTTCTTTCCACAACATGAGTGTTTCTCAGTCACACCTTTTGCATGGCCAAAATCCGGTCTAATCCTGCCAGATCTTTTACCACTATGGGTTTTGACCACCCATTTTCTCCTCTATGATATTGCACATATTTGTGCAACATTTTGGCCTGATCAGAGCCCATTTCCATACACAACCAACCGCCTGAACGTAATACATGTTTGGACTCCAGGATCAGCCGGAGATGGAATTCAATTCCATCCAAGCCGGACCACAAAGCCTTTGCAGGTTCAAAATGACGTACTTCCCGGTCCAAGGCCCAATATGCCGCAGAGGATATATAGGGTGGATTGCTCAATATCATGTCCAGATTCTGGATCAAAAATACGGAAAGCAGGTCACAACAAATACATTGGAGTTGTGCGTCTTTGCCATGATCTCCAATGTTTTTCCTGGCTACATGCAAAGCCGCCAGGCTCACATCTGTGAGAAATCCTTTGCCAAGGGGAAACTCATGGGCCATTGCCAAACCAATAGCGCCGCTGCCTGTACCAACATCGGCAAACAAGATATTTCTATCCGTAGGCAATAACGTTTTTGCTGTCTCCACCAGCAGTTCCGTCTCTGGCCTGGGAATGAGGACATCGGGTGTAATGGAAAGGCTCAGGCCCCAGAATTCTTTTTTTCCCAGCAGGTATGCAATGGGTTTTCCTAAAGTTCTGGCATGGACCAGGGAGGTAAAGCGGGAGGCTTCTTTTGGTTCAACCCTGTATTGTGGATGGGTAAGGATCCACAATCGGTCGACACCCAAGGTATGAGCCATTAATAGCTCAGCAGAAAGAAGCGGACAGTCCACCCCGGCCAAAGTGAGGCGCGTCTCTGCCTGGAGAAGGAGATCCAAGAGGTTCTGAATGGGAGCGCTCATGGAAGGGATTACGGAAGGGAAAACTCAGGCCACTGCCTGCACATCGTTGGCATCAGTATTTCGCATTTCCTGGATCAACGGATCGATGATCTCATCCAAACCACCGGCCAAAACCGATTCCAAGTTATGTGTGCTCAAATTGATTCGATGGTCAGTGATCCTGCTTTGCGGAAAATTATAGGTTCTAATCCGTTCTGAACGATCACCTGATCCCACTTGAGATTTTCGGGCTTGATCCTGCTCCGCTTTGGCCTGTTCCTGCTTCATCTTCAACAGCCTGGATCGAAGAACAGTCATAGCTTTCGCCCTGTTTTTGTGTTGGGATTTCTCATCCTGGCAGCTGACGACCAGTCCGGTAGGAACATGGGTGATACGCACAGCAGAATCTGTCGTATTCACGCTTTGTCCCCCGGGCCCGGAAGCCCGGAATACATCAACGCGTAATTCTTGCGGATCAATGTGCACATCAACTTCCTCTGCTTCAGGCAAAATGGCCACTGTGACAGCAGATGTATGTATTCGCCCTTGGGATTCCGTGCTGGGAACCCTTTGCACTCGATGCACCCCTGATTCGAATTTGAGTCGCCTGTAGACCTGTTCTCCTTTGATTGACCCGATTACTTCCTTAAATCCGCCTCCGCCGGTTTGATTCGAGTTTAGCAATTCAACATTCCAACCCATGTTCTCGGCGTATCTGGTATACATTCTGAGCAGATCTCCGGCAAAGAGTGCTGCTTCCTCACCGCCGGTTCCGGCCCGAATCTCCAAGATAACAGGCTTGTCGTCCATGGGATCCTTGGGAACCAAGAGTTGAGCCAATCGCGTTTCGATCTCCTCCAACCTGACATTTAATGTATCCAGTTCAGCTTTGGCCAAGTCCCGGATTTCTGAATCTGAATCTTCCAACAACTCTTGATGTTCTCTTTGCTCGTCAAGGATAGCCTTGTATTCCCTATAGGTGTGAACAATATCTTCTAAACCTGCATGTGCCTTAGCCACCTCGCTGTAACGCTTTTGATCCTGATAAATTTCAGGCATGCTCAACCGCTCTTCCAACTCAGCAAATTGGGCTTCCAGTTCTTCAAATTTGGCCAGCATATTCATGGCATTTACTCCGAGCCTAAAGATCACGGTGCGGAAATAAAAATGACTTATGTCATCTTGTTATCCAGATCCACGCGATCTGGCTCCTGCTTTTGGTCAGCACTGTGTCAGCAGATGAATGTGATCCACGGATAATCTGCACCAAGGTTCGGCTACGAAGTACTTTTGGCCTGTTCATTGCTTTGATACTTAGCATATTTTCTTCGAAAACGGTCAATACGCCCAGCTGTGTCGACAAATCGCTGTTTACCGGTATAAAATGGATGACAATTGGAGCAGATATCCACATCTATATGTTCGCCCCGGGTTGAACGGGTCTTGACTTCGAACCCGCAGGAGCATCGAACAGTTGACTCGAACGATTTGGGATGAATACCGTCTTTCATGACACTTCCTCCGTACGTTGTTTACTCATGTTTTTCAAATTATAAGCATGAATGGCTCTTCTTGGCAAGTTCTAGACAAGATCTAAATTTTTGAAATATTCAAAATAGTTAGCAGTGGGCTCATTTCACATCTATGAATAAAGTAATTTTTGCAGGACACATGTGGACCACGTTGACATCACAAAGGACGTCTTCACATATTTTGCCCGATGTACTTGCAAAATCCTGATAGGAAAGGATAGATAGTCTGTCAAGCCTTTGCGACCGAACTACGCGTGATCATATCATTTCGTTGCTGATGGAGGTGTGTTTTTTTGATGGGTAATATGGAAAGCGAGTGAAATGATATGATTTGTAAAATCAATATAATTGACGAGCACATCCTCTGGAACATGAATGCGCGTAGGCGCAAAATTGACTATCCCTTTAAAACCTGCTTCCACCAAATGGTTGGCCGCTCTTTGAGCCCGGTCAGGTGGTGTGGCGATCAAACCGATATCAATTTTGAGTTCAATGCGTTTTTCTTTGAGCCTGCGGGTACAGACAATCTCGTGTCCAGCAACAACCTCCCCAATCTTGAACGGATCGCAGTCAAAGGCCGCTATGATGATGAAACCGCGTTCACGCAGTTGTTCATGCCGAAGCAAAGCCCGGCCTAAATTCCCAACACCTACCAATGCACAATTCCAGCTCCGGTCTATCCCGAGAAAATGGCTAATTGCCTGCAGCAGGTCTTGGGTGTAATACCCAACGCCTCGGACACCGAATTCACCAAAGTAGGCCAAGTCTTTTCTGATCTGGGAAGGATTCACATCGCACTCCCTGCCCAAATTATCTGATGAAACGACCTTCTGCTTCCGAGCAATAAGTTCCTCCAAGACCTGGACATATATGGCCATACGCTGTACAGTAGCCTTGGGAATTTTGTCAGTTTTTAATGAATTACCCATCTTGAGATTTTTTTCACAATTTGTGTGTTGAAAGAGGCCTCCAGGCGGAGGCCTCTTTTTAATTCGTAACAGCCTAGAACGGTTTGACGAAAAGGAGGATCAAATCAACAACCAAGGTATAAATGGCCAGAGACTCGATCATGGCCAAACCGATCAGCATGGTCACAGTGATTTTTCCGCTGACATCAGGATTGCGGGCCGTGCCTTCACAAGCACCCTTCAAACCAAGGCCCATGCCGATTCCGCAGCCAAGGGCCGCCAAACCCATGCCCACAGCTGAACCCCAAGCGATCTGGGAAGCAATCTCAGCCGACAGGGCTCCTTCAGCAGCCATAGCGGCTCCTGCAGCCAAAACCAAGGCCACTGTGTTCACGACAACAAGCATGCTCTTTCGTACCATGTCAATCCTCCTGGAAACGTTGTATAAAATTTGGCCAAAGGACCATTTCCCCTGATTTTAATGTGCTTCTTCAAACGACATTTTCAAATAAATCATGGATAACATGAAAAAGATGAATGCCTGAATTGTGTCTGCGAGTCCGTACAGAAAGTAAATAGGCAGTGTTGCCAAAATTGGAAGGAGCATAAAAAAGAGCATGAGCACGAGTTCTTCCCCGAAGATATTACCAAAGAGCCGGACAGTGAGGGACAAAGGCCGTGCCAGATGACTCAGCAGCTCAATCGGCAGCATAAGAGGAATGAGCAAAGGAATTGGACCTGTAAAGTGCTTCACATACTTG
Source organism: uncultured Desulfohalobiaceae bacterium (assembly GCA_964479235.1). GTDB lineage: Bacteria > Desulfobacterota > Desulfovibrionia > Desulfovibrionales > Desulfothermaceae > Desulfovermiculus. Next base: position 17,567 of record CAYZLB010000037.1, on the reverse strand, counting down.
CTCCCGTGCTCCCGTATGCCGATATAATTGTAGAAAATAAAAACACTCAAGGCCATTGCCGCATTGGTGTTCAAGTTGGCGGTCGGGGCCATGCATCCGGGAACCAACCCAACAAAATTGGCACACAGAATGAAAATAAATAATGTGATCAGCAGGGGGAAAACTTGGCGTCCTTGTTCTCCCATATTGGCAACAACAAAATCCTCCATGCCGTTGACAATGATCTCCAAAAAATTCTGAGCTTTTCCAGGGACAAGAGAAAGATGTCTGGTCCCTAGCCACCCCAGAAGAATCAATATGCCCATCACCAGCCATGTGTACAAAATGTGCGTTGGGACCAAGGAGTGGCCGGCATCACCAACCAGGCCAGCGGTTTCCAATGCCTTGTCCAGCAAAAGAATATGAGGAGCAATTTCAGCCGCCATGGAATCAGGCCTCCTTATGTTGTTGGGTCACAATATATTTGCCAATCCAGACCACAATGGTCACCAGTATCGTAGACAGCCCAGCCAGAACGGCAACAGGCGGTAACCTGAGCGGAACTATGGCCAGAAAGAGAACAATCGCAGTCCCAAAAAGACGAAGGTAAAAACTGGTCAGCAAAGCAAAGACGCCGCCTTTTTGGACCTGTATAAGCTGGGGGACAATCTTGGCCAATACGAAAAAATTCATGGTCGCCAGAAATGCCCCAATCCCAAATCCAACACCAAACTGCTTCCAGCCAATCACCAGAAGTCCAACGGTGAGTCCAACTGCCAGCAGGGTTTGAAACTGGACCATCCACTGGGACTGGGGATTGACAACACCCCGCCGATGCAGCCACGCTTCACTCTTTTTTCGAAGCCCGTTGCTCATCTCGTTGAATCTTTTGCACTTCCTGAAACATATTCTTAAATCCGGCTATGATTCCAAGCAGCAGGAAAATCATGGTCAACCATGGACTTGTCCCCAGCCATTTGTCCAAATAATAACCAACAGCCAAGCCGATAAAGGTTGTTGCCACCAGATGAATACCCAGCAGGCTGGCCCGTAATAGGCTATTTACGTACTCACCGTCTACTTTTTTGAAGCGCATTTGTGCCTTCCTTCACAAGCAGGTCTTTTAGCTAGCATACGTTATTGCCAAAGTCAAATCTATGTCCTAGTATGAGTACAAAGACTTGATGGATGAGCATCGGTCAAAAAGATCATTTTGTCCGATCCTGAACTGTCGAAGCGCCGATTCGGAAACGATGACCCGATGGCATATATTGCTTGAATTTCTATATCGTTACGGCATTGAGGGAGGCGCTTTATGCCCAAGGCATGGCTGATGAGTAAAAAAAATGAGATGGTCACAGAAATTTTTCGCAATTTCTGTTTTGTCCACCGCAATCTTCTTGAAGAATGCTTTTTCTCCAGTGCAGAGAACCCGGTCTGCTTTCACTGCCTGGACAATCTGCTGGGACAAGAGACCAATCAAGGCCGACTGTGGCGGCTCAAGGATACCTCCCACCTGGTGTTCCGTTCCTCTCCCGACATGCCGTTAAGCGGTCGTTCGCTGGATTGGGCTCTTGGATATTTGTTTCATGAATGTATGAAGCTCAAAGAAGACGCTTATCAACTCACAAATTACCTGCCGTGGTTCGACTCACTTGATCCCTCGGCCCGCTTATCCACAGAGGAAGCACTGATAGGTCATGACCTCAAAACCATTGCAGCCCAGACAGCCCATAGTATTCACCGGGAAATGCAGCTGATCAAAAGTGTGTTGCACTTATGCCGAAGGCTCTTCATTGCCTATCTTCCACAGCACAGGGACAATCCGCTCCTGGCCAGATTCATTTATGCACAGATGGATCATGTTTCTGCTGTGTTTGGCCAGCAATATCAGATTCTCATCCGCGCAGTGTACGGGACTGACCAATCGACCTTGATCCGTCTTGCGGCAATCAGCTTTCAGCAAGGAGGTTGGGCTGAAGAAGCTCAACAGGCCTTGAACGATCTGGCCCGGCATACGGAAAATGGCTTGGCTGTATAGGCTGCCTGGTTCAGATGGGTTATTTCATTCCTGTGGATTGAGTTCAGATCTGAATTTCCTGGATAAGCGAAAAACACATACAGTTCGCGGATCTAAAGTGATCGATTCTTCCGTCTGCGGATTCCGCCCTTTGCGGGCCTTCTTATCATATGCCTCAAACTTGCCGAACCCACTAATAAGTAAGGAATAATCCTGCTTTATAGCTTGCTTCATGATTTCCAGCAGATCCTCGACCTGCTGCTTGACTTCGGCCCTGTTCTGGGGTGACTGTTCGTAAATATTTTCAACAATGTCCGCCTTGGTCAGGGTATTATGAGACATGAATCCTCCTCATTGGGATTGTTCTGCTCGGCTGTTTCCAGGGTTGGAGGAACCTGCTGCTAACCATAGTCAACTAATATCAGCTCATGATTCTTCGTTCAGCACCCGCCTGATACCTTCTCCCATTTGCTGCATGGCTTGATCCGACGAATATTTTCCCTGGACCACCTGCAGCAATTGATCGTCCTCATGCCTGGGTATCATATGCCAATGTGCATGGGGCACCACTTGACCCGCTGAGGCATAATTGTTCATCACAACGTTCAGCCCAGAGGCCTGTGTCGCTTTGAGTACTGCATGGCCAACCAAGCGCAAGGACTTGCTGAGTTCCGGGGCCAAATCGTCGGGGACATCCCACAATGTGGGGTAGTGCTTGGTTGGGATGACCAGGGCATGCCCAGGTGCGATGGGAGCGATATCCAGAAAGGCAAATAGAGACTCAGTATGGTAAATCTTCTCACACGGCAACTCTCCACGCAGAATACGGCAAAATATGCAATCCTGCATCATCACCCCCCCCACCTTAAAAAAATTATGTTTTACTCACCATTCCTCCGAAATTTATTGAAGAATACGTCATTTAGACCTGCTTGACAAGAGCTGGTAACAAATAATGAATTTTTCTTGAACAATACTGCTCTGTTGAGGATCTGATCATGTCAACAACCATCTCCTATCCTTTGACCGTACCCACAAAATCAACCGCGCCCATCAGGCCGGTATTCATCCCGGGGATTGGCTGCCCCAGCCAATGCATATATTGCAATCAAAGGCTGCAGACAGGGTCAACTACCCGTTCCCTATCTGCAATCTATTCCCGGCTGGCTGAAGACCTGGCCCTGGCCAAAGGGAAAAATCAGGAGCCTTTTGAGCTGGCTTTTTACGGTGGAACATTTACGCAAATACCTCCCTATTGGAGGATGAAATTCTTGGAACTCAGTTTTTACTATCAACAAGAAGGACTCATCTCTTCTGTGCGCTGCTCAACAAGGCCTGACAGCTGTTGTGGTTCTGACCTGGAAAAACTTGCAAAACTGGGGATTCAGACAGTGGAAATAGGGGTGCAGACGTTTTGTTCCAGGGTCCTGACTGCCTGCAAGCGCGGGTATGAACCAGACATTATCTACCAGGCTCAAAAGGCAGTCAAAAATGCCGGCCTGAAATTGGGAATCCAACTCCTGCCTGGGCTGCCTGGCCATTCGCCGCATACTTGGCTTCGAGATGTCCGCCAGACCTGCACCCTTTGGCCGGATTTTGTACGCATCTATCCTTGTCTCGTCCTCAAGGGCACCCAACTGCACAGTTTGTATACCCAAGGCCTGTTCGTCCCTTGGACTCTTGATCAAACAGTACGCGCTCTGGCCCGCGGAGTTCTGCGTTTCTGGAATTTTGGCATCCCGGTCATTCGCATTGGTCTGCACCCGGAGCCAAGTCTGCTTACAGCCCTAATCGCCGGGCCATGGCATTCCGCCCTGGGCTCTCTGGTCCGCAGCCGAGTCGTCCTGTCCGTACTTAAAATGCTGGCTCTGCACCTTCCCAGCGGGCCAAAATCTTTGCAGTGCCCAGCGTCTTTCCAGGGTGATCTGTGGGGCTACCGGGGGCATAATCGCACTCCCTTGCAGAACCTGGGCTTGACTGCTGAACGTGTCGTATATGGGAATTTCAATCGCCTGGAACTCAGAAGTCTTTCCTCGGCTTGATCCTCCACGAATGGTGCTTACTAATAATCACCCCTTGCCCTGTAGGTCAAAACCGGATGACAATTTGCTGTATGCGGCCTATGATCTCACCATACCGAATAATGAAATCCCCAAGGCTCTCATTTGACCGAATATAAACTTCAGTCAGCATGGAGTGCAGAAAGATTGTGAAGTCTCTGGATACCCCTTCCCGGATTTTGGGCTACCGTGTCCGCACAATTTTACCTTGTGCGCACGGCTGTTCACCCGTAGACAATGGCCTGCTCTGGACTGGAAATGGCCAAATTTTAAGCATAGGGTCCTACAACCAAATAAAAAACGAGTTTTCAGCACCGATCCATGATCTGGGTGAAGAGACCATGGTCCCTGGATTGATCAATGCCCATACCCACTTGGAACTTTCCCACCTGCACCAGAGGACACCTCAGGGGCGGGGTTTTCTTCCCTGGGTCCAGGGCCTGATCAAGCTGCCCTTGAAAAATCCAGACCCGGAATACATCCGCCAGGCAATTTCTTTTATGCTGGCACAGGGTGTTGCTGGACTTGGGGATATCAGCGGTCACAGCCAGAAGCTGATGCACCACATTCATGGCCAGCTGCCAATTCCCACTCGTTTATTCATCGAATTCTTAGGATTTCGTTCGCAGCCTCATCCTTCCTGGCCCTTAAACGACGCACCAGATACAGAACGTTTATCAGCTTCCGGCCATGCCTTATACTCTACCCGGCCTGAACTTCTGCAGGAAGTTAAAAACTGGACCAATCTTTATCAACGGCCATTCTGCATGCACCTGGCTGAACATGCTGGAGAGGTGGACCTTTTAACCACCGGCCGGGGAGACTTTGCCGATTTTTTGCGCGGCAGACTTTTTCCGTCGTCGTATAAGCCACCAGGCCAGTCTCCTGTGGCCTATGCCCATCACCTTGGCCTGTTGGATGAAAAGACCCTGGCCGTACACTGCGTGCACATCAATGAACAGGAAATCAATCTTTTGGCCCAAAAGATGGTCCACGTCTGTCTCTGTCCCCGCAGCAATGCCTATATCAACTGTGGCCGCCCTCCTGCCGAGTCCCTGCAAGCCGCTGGAGTCCCCATCAGTTTGGGTACAGACGGTTTGAGCTCCAACTTTGATTTGAATTTATGGCACGAAGCTTCGTATCTCGCTGGTATATGGCAGGGAAATCTTTCCTTGACAGAACTGATCGCCATGATAACTCTCAATCCTGCCCAGGCCCTGGGCCTGGGTCGGGTAGCCGGAAGTTTGCAGCCCGGCAAGATAGATCGGTTTAGCCTTGTCCCAAAAGACCTGCAGGCTTCTATGCCTGTGTGACCCTCTTACCCCAAGGAGAGGAAATGCATTGGGCCCATTTTCACCTGCTGACCATTTCCGATCTTTCCACTGAGGACATTCGTACTGTATTTACAGTTGCCGAACGCTTTGCCGAAATGGCCCAGCGGCCGGTAAAAAAAGCCCCCACATTGAGAGGCAAAAGCGTCATCCTCTTTTTTGCCGAGCCCAGCACCAGAACCAAAACATCCTTTGACATGGCGGCCAAACGCTTATCTGCTGACACCTTTTCTCTGGCCCAAAGCGGAAGCAGCCTGCAGAAAGGAGAAAACCTGAAAGATACTGCTCTCACCCTGCAGGCGATGCACCCGGATGCCCTGGTCATCAGACATACCAGCAGCGGGGCGGCTCAGTACCTGGCCCAAAACCTTTCCTGCAACGTGATCAATGCCGGTGATGGATGGCATGCTCACCCCACCCAAGCCCTGCTGGATGGATTCACCCTGCACCAGGTCTGGTCTTCCTTTTCCGGCAAGACCTTGCTCATTCTCGGGGATGTCGCTCACAGTCGAGTGGCCCGTTCAGATGTCGCGCTCTTTCATAAGCTTGGGGTAAACCTCAGGGTATGCGCCCCCAAAACCCTGCTTCCCAGGGGGATCGACAACTGGCCGGTCCAAGTCTATACAGACCCGGCCTCAGCCTGCGCGGACGTAGACGCCATCCAATGTCTCCGTTTGCAGTTGGAACGACAAAGCTCAGGCCTTTTGCCCTCTTTGCGCGAATATGCCCAGGTATACGGCCTCCGTCCCTCCTTGCTCCAGGCGGCCCGACCCGAGGTCAAAGTCCTCCATCCCGGACCTATGAACCGCGGGGTGGAAATTGCCTCTGGTCTGGCTGATGCAGGCAACAGCCTCATCCTTTCCCAGGTCAGCGCCGGTGTAGCCGTGCGCATGGCCCTTTTGTACCTCTTTCTTACCCCGACGTCGAAGGAGTGATCATGTCTGCACCGGAATGCGTTGTGCGTAATGGAACCTGGCAGGAAAAAACCTGCGACGTCTTCATAGCCCAGGGCAAAATAGTTGATATTTTGCCCGCAGACCCAACCCGGACCTATGAAGGCCAGGAGTGCATCCAGGCCCAAGGCAACCTGCTTTTGCCCGGCCTTCTCGATGCCCATACCCACCTCCGCGAACCTGGACAGGAATACAAGGAAGATATTGCTTCCGGCCTGGCGGCGGCTGCCCGCGGAGGCTTCAGTCACATCATGTGCATGGCCAATACCAATCCAGTCAATGATTGTGCGGCCGTCACTGAGTTTCAACTTCAAAAAGCAGCTTGGGCAAAACCCCATGGACCATTTCTCCACCCCGTGGGTGCTTTGAGCAAGGACCTGGCCGGCCGGGAACTGGCTCCGTTTTATGAGTTGGCCGAAGCAGGCTGCGTGGCCCTGTCCAATGACGGCCTTCCAGTCGTGGACAATCACCTGTTCCGACGGGCTATGGAATACAGCACCGGGCCACAGCTTCTGATCATCGATCACTGTGAAGACCCTGCCCTTGCTGCAGATGGGGTGGTCAACGAAGGAATTATCAGCGATGCCCTGGGATTGCCCGGTCAACCAAGCATCGCCGAATCCCTGCAGGTGGCCCGGGATATTCTTTTGGCCAGCTATTTGCGTATTCCCGTCCATCTGGCCCACATCAGCACTCGAGAATCCGTCGAACGTATTGCAGAGGCCAAAAAAAACGGGGTTCAAATCACTGCGGAAACCTGCCCCCACTACCTGCTCTGGGATGAAGAGATGGTCCACGGGTACAATACATTGGCCAAGGTCAATCCTCCGCTGCGCACAAAGGACGACGTCCTGGCCTTACGGCAGGCAGTAGGCCAAGGGGTGATCGATATCCTGGTCACCGACCATGCCCCTCACGCAGATTTTGAAAAAGACGCTCCCTTTGCTCAGGCACCCAATGGCATATCAGGCCTGGATACCGCCCTGTCTTTGACCTGGTCCCTGATCCAAAAAGAGATCCTGAGCCTCAATGACCTATATAAACTCTGGGCATTTGCCCCCGGCGCTTTGTTCAACCTGCCGGTGAACACATTTGCCCCCGGTGATCCAGCTGATATCTGTATTTTTGATCCCCAGGCCAATTGGATTGTCAGCGATCACTCCATGGCTTCCAAAGGGAAAAACACTCCATGCATGGGCCAAAGCCTTCCCGGCCGGGTCATGGGCCTGATCATTCAAGGCCATCTGGTCCATTCCCAGGACTAAAATTGTACTATGGCTTCAATCCTCTATCTTCACCCTTGGGACAAACCCTTTGAGCATTTGTCACTTTGTCGATTATCCCAGAATACGAACTAGTACGTGAGTTTGATCAGTGATTTCTAATAATTTAATCTGGAGAATAGTGTAATCCAGAGGACAAAGTAACCCTGCGTCCCATTTGCCTTGACTTTCGAAATCGGATAGGAATAGTCGTTTGAGCGAAACTCACTACAGGTCGAGGAATGCAGAGTTTATGACCCAGCACTCTTCTTTGGCCCACAATTCCCCGCTGGGCATAATAGCCGGGGAAGGGCAGTTCCCGCTCCTGGTAGTCCAGGGAGCGCGACGTTTAGGGCGTCCTGTTGCAGCAATCGCATTCAAGGACCACACCCGGCCTGAAATATCCATGCTCGTTGACCATGTCGTTTGGCTTCGCCTTGGGCAGCTAAATAAGATACTTGTATTTTTCAAAAAACACCAGATAACCGAAATCGTCTTTGCCGGAGGCATCAATAAGCCGCGGGCATTTGATCTGCGCCCCGACTTGCGAGCGGCCAAACTCCTCTTTCAACTTCAAAGCAAAAATGACAATTCACTGCTCCACGGAGTGGTCAGCCTGATGGAGCGTGAAGGCTTCACACCTGTCTCGGCCCTCAAATTTGTCCCCTCGTTGCGTGCTCCGGCCGGGGTTTTGACCAAACGGGAACCAACAAAACAGGAAAAAGCAGACATTGAATTTGGATGGCCCCTGGCCAAGGAAATTGGGCGCATGGACATAGGTCAATGTGTTGTTGTCCGGAAAGAAATGGTCGTGGCTGTGGAAGCCATTGAAGGGACCAATGAAACCATACAACGGGCCGGCCGCCTGGGAGGCCGCGGCTGCGTTATTGTCAAAACATTCAAACCAGGTCAGGAGGAACATGTTGATCAACCAGCTGTGGGCCTGGAAACCATTCGGACCATGATCCAGGCCGGAGCCACGTGTCTGGCAGTAGAAGCTGACCAAAGCCTTTTTTTCGATCGCCAACAGGCCATTGACATAGCCAACGAAGCGAAGATTTGCATCGTGGGCTATCATGCTGATCTGGCATTGTAAACACGATCCGAGATACGAACTGTCAACCATTTTGCGAGTAGAGAATAAACATGCCCAATATATTTAACAAATTTCTTGGCATCTTTTCCAGCGACCTGGCTATAGATTTAGGAACCGCAAATACCTTGGTATATGTGCGAGGAAAAGGCGTGGTCCTCAACGAACCCTCTGTGGTTGCAGTCAAAAAAGACAACAAAGGGACAAGCAAAGTATTGGCTGTTGGCAATGAGGCCAAACGCATGCTGGGACGAACCCCTGGAAACATCGTTGCTATCCGACCAATGAAGGATGGGGTGATAGCAGATTTTGAAATCACTGAATCCATGCTCAGATACTTCATAGCCCAAGTGCACAACAGTCGACGTCTGGTTCGGCCGAGAATCATTATTTGCGTGCCCACAGGTATAACCCAGGTGGAAAAACGGGCGGTAAAAGAATCGGCCCAGAGTGCAGGAGCCAGAGAAGTCTACCTGATAGAAGAACCAATGGCCGCGGCCATTGGGGCCAACTTGCCTATCACCGAACCAACAGCCAATATGGTTGTAGATATTGGCGGTGGTACAACCGAGGTTGCGGTTATTTCCCTGGCCGGTATCGTGTACAGCAAGTCAGTCCGGGTGGGCGGCGACAAAATGGATGAATCCATCATGCACCACATAAAACGCAAGTACAATCTGCTCATAGGCCTGAGTAACGCCGAGCGAATCAAACAAAGCATTGGAGCAGCTTTCCCCGGCGACTACGACAGTCAGGAACTGGAAGTAAAAGGTCGAGACCTGGTCTCCGGCATACCCCAGCACTTAAAGGTCAACTCTGAAGAAATCCGAAATGCCATATCCGAAGAGGTGGCCACAATAACCCATGCAGTACGCATGGCCTTGGAACAGGCCCCGCCTGAACTCGCGTCCGACATCGTTGACCGGGGGATTGTGGTCACCGGTGGGGGGGCTCTGCTTCGAGGGCTTGATCAACTTCTGCGGGAGGAGACATCTTTACCCATCACCTTGGTCGACGATCCCTTATCCACTGTTGTTTTGGGCTCAGGCAAGGTGCTAGACAACTTAAACATCCTCAAAGACATAACCGTTGATTGATACCTTGTGCTTCCATTAAAGTTTCGTCATATCCTCCTGGTCTTTATCCTGCCCTTGTTTGTGTACTTATCCTTGTACACCTGGAATTGGAAGACAGGCCATTTAGACCGTATGGCCAGATACACCGGGCTGGAATTCGTTGGAACCATCCTATCTCCCGGCAAGTGGATCCATCGCCGGGTAAGCGTATGGGTGGATTCATATTTTTATCTGCACGATGTCCATGAAGAGAATAGGGCCCTGCGGGCAGAACTTCATGATCTGAAGTTGGAAATGATACCCCTTCACAAGCATGCCCAGGAAGCAATTCGTCTGCGCAAAATGATGGACTTCTCTCCACCTGCCCAATGGACGTTTCAAGGAGCTGACATCATCGGCAGTCAAGTAGGTCCCAATGCCGTTTTAAACTCATTGCTTATCAACAAGGGAGCCAAAGACGGCGTCACCCCCAACACGCCGATCCTCACTCCTGACGGGGTCGTTGGACGAGTACGGCAGGTGAGCCCTCACTTCTCGACAGTTCTGCTCATAACTGATCCCAACAGCAGCATCCCGGTCCGGGGCAGGCACAGTCGAACCAATGGGGTCCTTTGCGGTCAGGGTCCGCGAACTGCATTGCTGGTTAAACATGTCCCGCAAAATTCCCCTCTCTATGAATCCGAAGTCCTGGTCACATCAGGCCTTGCCGGCTTGTTTCCTGAAGGATTGCCTGTAGCCAGGGTTGATTCGGTTGACGTTTCCGATCTTTCCCTATTTAAAAACATCAAAGCTCAATCCATGGTGGCCATTGACCGCTTGGAAGAGGTTTTGGCCCTTCACCGACCACCATCTGAGCCGGACCCGAACCGGAAAATCAGTCCATGAGGCAAAACAGCGCCCTTCGCCTGACCCTGTGGTGGTTTTTGTTCACCGCTCTATGCATCTGGATTCATAGTTTCATCTCCGGCATTGACTGTTTTGGACCGGCAGTGCTTGTGCTCATGCATTTAAAACGTTACCGGGAGGCTATCTGGCTGACTCCAATGTGGATTCTGATCAATGAGGGCGCCGGCAGTCTGGCCTTTGGCTCCAGCCTTCTCTGGTTTGCAGGTTTGATCCTTCTCTTTCTCTTTTTGTGTCTTTTTTTAAGCAGTTCGAACCTTCTTTTTTTGTTTTCCCTCTCCCTTATGGCCGGGACCTTGCAGACCGGAATAATCGCTCTTATGGCTGCCCTGCAAGAGATCACCATCCCCTTTGAACGTATCGTTGTCCAGGGTATACTCACAGCACTTCTCTTTCCTGTATTCTGGTTCGCTATGCTTTTTGCTTTTCAACGTTGGGGGAGAACGAGACATGTTTCGGTCTGACCAAGTGAACACCCTGCCTCTTCATCGAGTGGTCATTCTGCAGATAGCAATTATCATTCTCTTTGCAACCATCTTTCTCCGTCTCTGGTACTTTCAAATCTACAAAGGGGATGTCTATGCCCGCAAAGCCGAGGCCAATATTACCCGGATTCAATCGCTTCATGCCCCGCGAGGGCTCATTCGAGACAGAAACGGCAATATTCTGGCGGACAACCGACCGGCTTACGGCTTGGCCCTCATCCGCGAAAATTCTGCTCACATCCCAACCACCCTGGCCCAGATAAGCTCATGGACGGGTATTTCAGAGGATCTCCTCTACAGCAGACTCAAAAAAGGCAAAGGCAAAGTTCAGCCATTTAATCCCTTGCTTCTGGTCCCCAATCTGACTTTCAAGCAACTGGCCTATATTGAAGCCAGGATCCACAACTGGCCGGATTTGAGCATAATCACCCGTCCTTTGCGCACCTATCCGTACGGTCCTCCTTTTTCCCATGTCTTGGGATACGTGGCCCAAGCCAATGAAGAAGAACTGCAGGCGAATCCCCGCCTGGCCCTTGGCGATATGATTGGCAAGCAGGGAGTGGAAAAGTCTTTTGAAGAAATTTTGCATGGTCAAAAAGGGCGTAAGCACCTGCAGGTAAACGCCCAGGGTCGGACCTTGCGCTCGCAGGTCATAGCTAGGCCTGAACCTGGAACGAATCTTGACCTGAGCATTGATTGCAGCCTTCAGCAACTTGTATGGGACAGCCTTGAACAGCATGCCGGTGCAGTTGTGGTTATGGAACCTATCACTGGACAGATTTTGGCACTTGTCAGCAAGCCTGGCTACGACAACAACCTTTTTGTCCAGGGCTTAAGTTCAAGGGACTGGAAAAAACTGCTCCACGATCCAAGCCATCCTTTGCAGAATCGAGTTATCCAAAGCACCTATCCTCCCGGTTCCGTTTTCAAACTTGCAGTTGCCGGATGTGCCCTGGCTCGCTCAGATATTACCACATCCACAAGCTTTTATTGTCCAGGATATTACCGTCTGGGCACCGGTGTCTTTCGCTGCTGGAGACGGCAGGGGCATGGGAAACTGGCGATGAGCGATGCCATTGCCAGATCATGTGATGTCTATTTCTATAACTTAGGCGAACAACTGGGGATTACCAGGTTGAGCAAATTCTGCAGACAGGTCGGCTTTGGTCGACTGACCGGCATACGTCTGCCAAACGAAAGTTCAGGCCTTATACCGGACAAGGAATGGAAATTACAGCATGTTGGCAAAGCCTGGCAAGGAGGCGAATCTGTCATCACGGCCATAGGACAGGGATACACGACGTCCACTCCATTGCAGATAGCTCGTTTTATTTCTGCCCTAGTCAATGGCGGACACCTCCTCCAGCCCCAACTCCAAAATGACGACCACCCGAACATACAGGGACGTCTCCCCCTGCGGGACAAAGATCGTCAATTCCTGCGCCAAGCCATGATCCAGTCAGTTGCGGATCGGCATGGCACAGCCCGCAGCCTCCAACTGCCTCAAGTGACCATTGGGGCAAAAACCGGCACAGCTCAGGTGGTTCGGCTGACTGAAAAGCACGAAGACAAAGATACAGAAGAAATACCGTACAAATATCGTGATCATGCCTGGATGGCTGGTTTTGCCCAACAAGGAGATCGTATATATGTTACGGTCGTCCTGGTTGAACATGGCGGAAGCGGCAGCTCAGCTGCCGGGCCCATAGTCAAAGATATTTTCACCCATCTCTTTGAAGAATAAGCCGAGGGCCTGCCCATGTCTCCATTTGACCGCCGTCTTTTTACTCACCTTAATTGGTCCCTGCTTCTTGTTGCACTTACCCTGTTCGGACTAGGGGTTATAAACCTCTACTCTGCCAGTTCCCTGCGTGGGGAAACCGGGATGACCACAGTCAGCTTTTACCAGAAGCAGATGATTTGGGGCTTGATCGGGCTTGGCGGACTGATCCTTTGCAGTTCGTTTGATTACCGCCATCTGCGCAGTCTGGCCTGGCCTCTCTACTGGGTATCGTTAGTTCTTCTTTTCATAGTTTTTTTGACCGGCGAGTCCATCTACGGCGCGGCACGATGGATTGATTTCGGTTTTTTCCACTTCCAGCCCACTGAACTGACCAAGTTAAGCTGCCTCCTGCTCTGTGCCCTCTTTCTTACCCGCACCCCAGGGCTTTTGACCTGGACAACCTTAAGCAAATATTTAGGTATTATCGCCCTACCGGTTGCACTCATTATTTCCCAGCCAGATCTTGGATCAGGTCTGAACATCCTCCTTCTGGTCGGCGGCATGATGTTTTATCACGGGATTCAGACCAGGGTTTTTGGAACTCTGGCCCTTATTCTTCCTGCTTTGATGCCCCTATGCTGGTTTGGTCTGCATGATTACCAAAAAGAACGTGTTCTGACTTTTTTACACCCGGAAAATGATCCCCTGGGGGCGGGATACAACATCCTGCAATCACAAATTGCTATTGGTTCAGGCCAAACCTGGGGCAAAGGATTCCTCGAAGGAACGCAGAGCCAACTGCGCTTTCTTCCAGAAAAACACACAGATTTCGTGATGGCTGTTTTTGGGGAAGAATGGGGATTTGTCGGATCAAGTCTTTTGCTCATCCTGTTTTGCTTCTTTTTGTACCAAATTATGCTGATCATCCAGGACTCAAAAGATCGATTTGGTCATTACCTCAGTGTAGGGGTGTTTTTTTACTTTTTTTGGCAGATCGCCATTAATATGGGTATGGTCCTCGGACTTATGCCTGTTGTCGGCATTCCTCTGCCATTTCTCAGCTATGGCGGAACCTCAAACGTAATCAATTTTTGTTTTTTAGGCCTGGCCCTCAATGTCTCAATGAGGCGTTTTGTGTTTAAAAAAGGCTAATCTACATCCATCCTTGTTGATCAAATTCTTCAACAAATCCAATTGGGTTTTCTTGGACTATACGGCGAAGGCCTTGACATCAACGGCTATTAATAATTATTATCTGTACTCAAAGGACAACATCATATGCTTGCATCCCCAATGAAAATCCTTCATAGTTTGCATAAGCTGGTGGTTGTTTCTTTATATTTTTGTAACAATTTTAGCCAAAGGAGAGTCAGAATGGCCACACAACTCGAAGTGTACAAATGCAATGCGTGCGGGAATATTGTCGAGGTCCTTCACGGTGGCGCAGGCGAACTTGTCTGCTGTGGACAGCCAATGGAACTGCAAGAGGCTGCAAGTGTGGACGCTGCCAAGGAAAAGCATGTTCCGGTCATTGAAAAAACCGGTTCAGGGTTTAAGGTCACGGTTGGTTCAACTGCTCATCCCATGGAAGAAAAACACTATATCGAATGGATCGAACTGATTGTCGACGGCAAAGCATACAGAGAATTCCTCAAACCCGGCCAGGCACCGGAAGCCGAATTCTGTGTCCAGGCTTCCCAGGTAACGGCCAGGGAATACTGCAACATCCACGGTCTGTGGAAGGCTGAAGGCTAACAGGGTTGCACACTGCGCGCCGCGTGGCATCGACCACGCAGCGTGCCTGGAAATGATCTGATATCACAAGAAGAACCAAGGAGGAAATGCAATGGACAAATGGGTATGCGGCGTATGTGGTTATGTTTATGATCCGGCAGAAGGCGATCCGGAAAACAACATCCCGGCTGGAACAAAATTTGAAGATCTCCCAGACACCTGGGAATGTCCAGTGTGCGGTGCAGGCAAGGATGAGTTCAGCAAAGAAGAGTAAGCATGTCCTGCCCGCCGGCATACTCATGTCCGGCGGGCAGGCATAAAGCCATGAAGAAAAAATCATACTCCAATCGAACATTGCGGAGCAAGCTGCTAGCCACTCTCAGCGCGAATGATTGGTTTAGACTGTGGACCAAGATGCATGCTGACATTCCGACCCAGCATCTGATCTCTCCCCTATTTTCCGCTCTTTTCTCAACCCGAGAGGAAATTCATTGGCGGGCCGTATTCTGTATGGGCCAGACTGTCTCATCCCTGGCAAGGAAAAGTCTGGAATCAGCCAGGGTGGTCATGCGCAGGTTGATGTGGTCCTTAAACGATGAATCCGGAGGCATAGGCTGGGGAGCACCCGAAGCCATGGGAGAAATAATGGCCAGACACCCTCGTCTGGCTGAGGAATACGCATCGATACTCTGTTCGTACATCATCCCCAGTCAGGGACCGGACAATTATCTGGAATACCGTCCTTTGCGGCAGGGGGCATACTGGGGTATAGCCCGTCTTGCCCAGGCCAGCCCCGAGTATGTCCAGTCGTGCCGAAAAGATCTGGAATACGGATTAGAGAGAGAAACGGAGCCGAAAACCCTGATCTTCATTTGCCTGGCCCTCACGCAGTTCAAAGAATTTTCAGCAAAGACCACAGCAAACCTGCACGATCTTTCGCAACGGGATGAAACGGCTCGAATTTACTGGAACAACCAGTTTCAGTGCATGTCCTTGCGCAGTCTGGCCCAAAGTGTCTTACAAAAAAATCCTTTGCTTTAACCGGTCCTGTGTCTCGCTTTGCCTTTGTGCATCTCATCTTGCAGCCATTGCCCAAACTCGTGATCCTGCCCAATCTCCCCGGCGATGTCCAGACAGACATCTAATACGCAAAGCCGGGAATCGGCCACAGCCTCCAGCTTCACTTTGTCCTTCGGGGTGCAGACGATATACCGGGCTTTACACTCCGTGGCCCTTTGGCTGATGATCGACCAATCTTGGCTGGTGTAGGGGTGGTGATCAGGAAATTGCATATGGTCCAAGGGCGGATCAAAAAATACTTGGCGGGCTGAGAACTCCACTCCAGACGGATTGCCGACTGCACTCACCAGGATATACGTCGCACTCGGTTCTACGGGGCTGTGGTCAAAGATTTTGCAAACACCCCGTGTATGGTACGAGTAAGAAAACATGGGCACACCCAACTGCGGTATCCTGTCCTGGACGGTCTGAGCCATGGCATGCCCACGTTCTGGGTCAGCATGAAAAAGCAGGGCCGAAGCACGCCTTAAGGCATTTGCCCCTTCCCTCCACGGCCCGGAGGGTATGACCCGGTTCCAGTTTTGGCTTAAATCTTCGGGCCGAAAAAGAAGCAAATTAATATCTCTTTGGACTGCCAGGTGCTGGAATCCGTCGTCCAGAATATAGACGTCGGGTCGTATTTCCTGCCAGGCCCATTGCCCAGCCCTTTTGCGGTTTGGATCAACCACCACCCATGCCTCCGGGTGCTCCCGGGCCAGCATCAATGGCTCGTCACCTGCAGATGCTACAGCACTTTCTGGATGAACGTAGTAGGGAAGATGTGGAGGATTGGCCCGGTACCCCCGGGTCAGTACAGCCGATTGCAGTCCGAGCCGTTCACACCAGGTCAGCAACCAGGAGCACAGCGGGGTCTTTCCACTTCCCCCCCAGTTGATATTCCCAACGGAGATACAAGGCACCGGGGGCCGCCAGGAAGGCAGCCATCCCCGGCCATAGCCTTGGGCCCTCACTTTCATCAGTCCTGCGTATATTTTACCGGCCAAAGAAAGAAGCACACTATTCCCGCATCTGTCCCAAGAAGTGGAGCAAAAACAGAAAAAGGTTGATGAAATCCAGATACAGGGTCAAAGCTCCCAGAATTGTTCCCCTGCGTACCGCTGTGGCATCGTCCATGGGCGCTGACTCTCCCATTCTGGTCAGTTTTTGGGTGTCATACGCGGTGAGCCCGACAAAAATGAGCACTCCCAGGCCGCTGACCACAAAATCGATCATGGGACTCTGGATGAATATATTTACCACCATGGCCAGGATTATCCCGATCAGGCCCATGAACAGAAAGCTCCCCCAGCCGGTGAGATCCTTGCTGGTAGTCATTCCGTACAGGCTCATGGCCCCAAACATGCCCGCACAGACAATAAACGTACTGACCACCGAAGCCGGCGTATACACGGAAAGCACGGCCGAAAGAGTGATTCCGTTTAAGGTACTGTAGAACAGAAAAAGACCTGTGGCCGTGGCACCGGACATCCGGCTGATGCCCGCACTGACCGCCAGGACCAACCCCAATTCAACTGCAATAAGTCCAAACAGGACCATGGGATTGCCGAAAACCAGGGCCATCATGCCTGGACTGGAAGCCGTAAAATAGGCTGCCCCTGCCGTCAGTGCCAGGCCGGCCCCCATCCACCGGTAGATCCCCTGCATAAAGGCATTGAGGACCTGAGTCCGGCTTTGTACCTGTGTATGGTGCGTTTTTCCTTCCATTGCTCTTCTCCTAACAAAAATGTGTCTGTTCTCGTCGTTTTTTCCTATTCTCTAGAGAGTCTATGTACCCGGTCGAATCAATCCACGTCAAGCCTTGGACAAGTTCACTGGCAGGGCAAATTTGTTCTCCCTGAATGACCTCTAACTCTGTGCTCTCTGTGGCC
>CAYZLB010000036.1:0-23412 GCA_964479235.1 uncultured Desulfohalobiaceae bacterium | reverse complement strand
TCCCTGTCCTGCCTGGAAGATGCCTCCAGGGTCCATGCTCAGGGCAGGCCGGGACGCCTCGGCCTGGTCCGGCCAATGCAGTACGACTTGGGCCCGGCGCTCATCCAGTGTCATTGTTTCGACACTTTCCGGCGGTCGACGTAAAAGGAGAGAAACCACCAAACCGTCTTGTTTCTCCCCCAGGAGGGAGTCGACTATATCTCCTCCCGAGGACAGGGTCTCCAGGGACTCTTCCGGCATGGTCTCATAAAAAGTGGCTGCCACCCTCTGTCCGCTGTGTTCAACCTCAAAACCTGGGACCCGGTTGAATTCAAATACGATCCGGGTACTGTTCAGCCCCGTGTATTCGTCTATGGCCACCAGTTTTGCCTGGTCTTGGGCCAGAGCCCATCCACAAAAGCAAAGAACAAGACCCACGCAAAAAAAACCTATCCTTCCACCAGTCATTGTCCACCGTTTGACCGCTTTGCCATATGTCTTTCCTGTCGGCCACAGCCTGAATATGATTCCCAAAACGTGTATAAAGCAAAATCAGGGCCAACGTATTTTGTCCTTGCCTGTAACAGCTTATTGCATGAAGCAATCGGAATGATCATTTCGGACATTGTATTCTTGTAACCCTCATGCCTTGGCTGGCACGCTTGCGCTAACGAAGCATACAAATGATTTCGATACCGATACCGATACCGATACCGATTGGGAACAGACAAGAAAGCGGGTGCTCAGTCACTCGACAGTCAAAAATTGCTACATAGCTATTTGTTTTTAATAACGATAACGATAGCCGATGAACAAGCCAGAGTTTGTAATTTTTGTCCTATCTTGTTGATTTTATGCTTATAACCGTGAACCTGGAACTTTGAACCAGCAAGTCAGTCAGCCCCTGACAACTATTAACTAATAACAGTTTTTCATACAAACTGTAAACCGTGAACCCTGAAAAGAACTAAGGTTTTGCCTGGGAATTGACGAAAAAGACCAGGTCAGCCAATATCTTTGGGCCGGAAGCACATAAATTCGGCCGTTTTTTTGCAAGATACGTATGGAGACTTTTTTGTGAGAATCATTAAGGAGGAACAGCATGTCCAAGGCAGTACTGATTATCGACGACTCAAAAACCATGCGTAAAATCATCACTCGCACCCTGCGCCAGGCCGGTCTGAGTTTTGACACCATTTCCGAGGCCGAAGACGGGCAGGCGGCTCTGGACTTCTTGGGCCAAAACAAGCCCAACCTTATTTTATGCGACATCAACATGCCCAATATGGACGGAATTACTTTTTTGAAGGAAAAGGCCAAAGACGCATCCATTAAGGACATTCCAGTGGTCATGATCACAACAGAAGGAGGTTCTGATGACGTGGTTCAAGAGGCCAAAGACAACGGAGCCTCGGCCAGCATTAAAAAACCCTTTACCGCAGACCAGGTAGAGGAAGTGCTCAAACCTTTGCTCTAATTTTTTGAGGAGGACTTCGTGCAATCGATCGAACAGATAGACCTGAGCCAAATTGTGGTCCAGGCGACTACTGAAATCTACGACACTATGATTATGGCTGAGATTCAAAGTGGTGAACCTTTGCCTAACCCATTAAGCGACTTCAACCGTTACGTTTCGGGCATTGTCGGCCTGGCTGGCCTGTGCCAGGGTATGCTGGCCATTCATGCTCCGGAAAAAGTGGCCATGGGCATCACCAACGACTTTCTGGGCATGGAAGTAGACAGCGTAGACGACGATGTCAAAGACGCCATCAGTGAACTGGCCAATATGGTCGGAGGGTCGATCAAACCGGCCCTTTCTCCAAACGGCAAGGATATTCAGCTCTCCTTGCCTTCAGTTTTTCATGGAGACTACACAGTCAAATATTTTACCCAGGCCTACTGGGTTATTGTCCCCTTCACTATCAGTTCAGGACAGTTCTTTGTCGAATTGCAGCTGAGACGGAACGAATAATCCATGCCCACCTCCCCGAACGACTCCACTACCGATTATACTCCTCAAGAACAGGGCGAACCTGTGTCTGCAACGCCCCCGGTAGAGGATTGGGATGGCTATGTATCCGCCCTCCTTCCAGTCTTGGCCGAAACCATCTCCATCCGCCTGGGCCAGGAGTGTGAGCTGGAATATGCGATCACCCGGTCCGTTGCCCCGGAACACCCGGGCAACGGACTGCTTATCAGCCTGACTGTCGGGGGACAAATCAATGGATCCGTCCACCTGCCTCTGAACTTCAGTCTGGCCCACAATCTGGCCAATGCCGCTTTCGGCCAGCCCGATGGATCAGAAACAGACGAACATAGCCCCTTGGACGAGGCCAGAGCTCAAGTCGTTGAAGATTTGATCGGAGTACTGGCCCAGACCACAGTTGAGGAACTGGGCCAGTCCCATTCTGTTCAGCTTGAATTGGCCGTGAGCGATCGAGATCTCCTTTCCGGGGACAGCAGTTCATACCCTGCTTTTCTTTCCGCCCCGGCCTGGCAGGTGGAAATTGATGTCTTTCTGGACCATACCCTCGTGGGCCGGGCCATCCTTCTGATTCCCCACGCTCTTTTCCAGGAGGACGATCTGGATCTTGACCAAGGAGAATGGGACGAGGAAGAAGACGAAGAAAAGGGAGGATACAGTCTCAAACCTGAGGAAATGGCGGCTCTGGTGCAGCAGTCCGAGAACAATGCTGAAAAAGAGGCGGAGCAGGGAGGTCCAGATTCAGGAGAACAGGAGGAAAAAAATAATGCCGGCGAGGAGGATATCCCAACAGTCGAGGAAGAAGAGCAAGAAACCCCTGACGAAAAAGAAGAGATTAAACAGGAGTCAGAAGAAAGCAGCCCGGCAGTGGATGTGCACGCCCTGCATACCACCCTGCTCCAGGCCTCCTATCAGGTGGAGGAAGAACTGGGTGCATTACTCGGTGAACAATTCGAATTGTATGAATATGTAAGCAGGGTGATCACCAAAAAAGATTTTCTGCACCAGTTTCAGAATAAGATCGTGGTCACCAATCTGGCTGTATCCGGAGACCATTACGGCACGTATTTTTCGGTCATCAGCCTGGCCGACGCCATCACCTTGGGCGGCAAGCTGATTATGCTTCCGCCGGAGGAAATCTCCCGCAAAATCAAGAGCGGACAACTCAAAGAAGATGAAGAAGATGCCTTTGGGGAGGTGATCAACATCCTCACCGGGGCCTATTCCCATGCCTTTGGTGAGTATTTCCCCCACAAGCTGCGGCTGAAAAAAGACCGGATGACTTCTGTCGCTCCAACCAAGGTGGATATCTCTTCTGATGAACCCTTTCCGGACGGAGAGTATTTCCTGGCCACCTACCGAATGCGGCTGGGAAATCAGAACCTGGAGCAGCTCAATATCCTCATCCCCCCCAACCTGGTCAGCCTCTCCTTTCAGGATGTGGAGGCCCTGAAAAAGCAACCCTCCAACGGCACGGCAGCCCAGAGTCAGACCGGGGGGACAATCTTCATTCCCGGCCAGGATGGCGGCGGGAAACCAGCCATCGCGATCATCAGCGATGACAATCAGCAAGCACATATCGTGGCCACCAGCCTGGAAGATGAAGGGGTTGAACTCATCCAACTCAAACTACGGGACAAGATGCGCGAACGCCTCAAGTCCTACCACGTCCTGGGGGTGTTTTTGATCCTCAAAAGCATAGACGACAATTCCCTGGCTACCATGATCAAGGTCAGATCCGTACTCAAGGGCCGTTGTCCCCTGATCATCGGCGGTCCGAAGTGGACCAGGCAAAAGGTCATCCAGGCCGTTCGCTATGGGGCCCAAGACATACTGGCCACTCCCCCCGACCCAGCCCAAATCGTGGACAAAGCCCACAAACATTTGTTCGAAACCACCGCGGTTTAGTAACGGGGGACACGACAAGCCTTCGAACAAACCGTCATTGCGAGCACAGCGAAGCAATCTCCTACAACACAACGCCTGTCTTTGTCCGTCGTTTCACTATTGCCCGGCCGGGCTGATTGAACACATCGTTATCACCCATTCCGGGCAATCGAGTGTACATAACTCACTTATATCGAACGAGTGGTCATCTTGAATGAATATTGGAATAAGAACATTTATTCCTGACAGGCATCAGTATTCAAGACCTCGGTTGCGGCGATAAATCCCAGCAGACTGAATTCCTGTTCCTTCACCGATCCCAGATCCACATCGGGATCCACACTCTTTACTTCCACCTGCATCACAAACCCCCGGCGCATGAAATGGACCAGTTCCTGGGGCAGGCGGATTCCATTGGTCACTTCCTTGGCGAGTATCCGGCCTTTGGTAATATCGCCCACCTGATAGTCAACCTGCACATCCACCGGCTCGGACGAAAAAGGGGCCCACAGACATGGTGAACCGCTTTCATCCACGGTCAAATCCATCATTTTCTCTTTGGTATAGCCTTGCTTCAGATAGCAGGCCTTCCTCCCCGGTTCCTTGATGACCATCCAGTTTTCCTTCCGGGCCACGGAATGTTTGCTGTCCCATGCGCTCCAGCCCAAATTGTCCGAGGACCAGGCATGGCCTTGGGAGACGGACACTACGCAAAAAACCAGCACCAAGCATATCAATCGCATCTTCAATGAACCCTCAGGCCCTACCGGGCACAACAAAATATACAAACGATCCCGATGCCGCTTCCGATTGGGAACAGACAAAAAAGGAGTTTTGCAATCAACTCCTGGTAACCATTCCAACATAACAGTTCTTCATACCTCGACAGTCAAAAGTTATTACAGAGGCATTTGTTTTTATGAACAACAGTCGAAAAACAAGCCGGTGTTTGTAATTGTCATCCTATCCAATTGATTTTATTCTTATAACCGTGAACCAGTAATTAGGAACCGTGAACCAGGAACCGTGAACCAGCACATTCACACGAAAGATCTCCCGATCCCTCAATTCTCAACTCTTGACCATCTCCGAATTCATCCGGTAGATGAAGGCCAAAATCTCGGCCACGGCCTGATACAGCTCGGGCGGAATCTCGTCCCCCACCGGCACCCGGGCCAAAATTTCCAGCAGGTCTGCATCCTCCCGCACCGGGACCCCGGCCTCCCGGGCGGCCTCCAGAATCCGCTCAGCCACCGCTCCCCGTCCGCTGGCCGACACCTTGGGGGCGTCATCCCGGGACCGATCATAGGTCAGGGCCACCGCACCCTTTCGTTGACGGGTCATCTGCCCTCCCTGGCTGCAACCATTCAGTTCCCTTATCCCTCAAAGCTCCGTCACGAACGATACCAACCGGAGTCAATGCATGAACAGCCTCTTCATCCACAGCATCCCAGCATCTTATATTTTCTTTGTCTTATTCTCTTTCCAAATCCCAGTATCCCAGCATGTCTTCTCAATTCCCCAATCCCTCAATTCCTCAATCCCCCCATATTTCACACCCTGGCCTCAAACACCCGCTCCCCGTCATCAACAGCCAGGTCCAGCAAAACCTGAGCCGGATCCTCGGCTCCCAAGGTGATGGAACATTCCACAATTGGCAGCACAGTCACGCTCTGAACCAACTCCTCTTTGAAACGTTCCAGAAATGCAGCCGTATCCCGGCTTGCACAGCCCAAGCCAACCCGCAGACCTTGACCCACCTGCTGCAGGCGTACATCCAGGTCGCCCAATTGGCTCATCTTGATCACCATGCGCAAAACCCGGCCCTGCGCAGTACTTTGTTCCCCCTCACTTTCCTGTTCACGCTCCCAGACCAGAAATCCCTGCTCCAGAAAGGGCAGGGGTAGGGGCAACCAGTTCAGGCCCTGCTCCCATAATCGCACCCGGCAAAGCTGAAAGAGCTCCAAATGGCTGACCAGGCGCTCGGCCCGCTGACGTACATCCTGATCCTGGCCCTGGTCCCGGCTCAGGGCGAGCAGTGCGCTCTTCAGCCTGGAGGCGGCCTGGTCCGGATTGCTGTCCAGGACCTGCCGCTCCGTGTCCAAACCCAGCAGGTTGATCAACGATGAGAGCAGGTTGCCGCTCATCCTGGACCCGTCCGCAGGTGAGGAGCGGGCAGCCTGCATCAGGGACTGCCGCAGGCTCTGAGCCCAAGGTCGACCTTCAAAGGCTTGACTCAAGGCTGCTCTGGAGAAGATCTGGCCCAAGTCAAAGGAATCGCTCATTCGGTGCAAGGCCACAAACATGCGCATAAGCGCGCTCTGATCCACCAAACGCAGTTCTATCTGGGGTTGGGTGGAGACCACCTGGGCCTTAATACTCTGCCCACTGGTCAGTGGGATCTTGGTCGCGGCATGGAAACGATGCCGGCCCAACTCCAGCTCGGCCTTATCCAGACCGCCCTGGACGACTGTGGCCTGAATCACCTGGTTTGGCTGCAAGTCAAGTATATGTCCTTCGTTCGGAGTAGGGGCGGTCTGTACCGCTGGCTGCAGGGTGAGGGTAACCCCGGAAGGCGGGGCAGAGGGTACTTGCATGCAAAGATCCGTGTAGGTTATTTGAGGGGTCAGCTTTGCCTCCGGCAAATCTGACATATTTTTGGGCCAAAGCGCCCAAAAAATGTTTTGTATGAAAAACTGTTATTAGTTAATAGTTGTCAGGATCTGATTGGGTAACCGCTTTTTTGTCTGTTCCCAATCGGTATCGGGATCGGTATCGAAATCATTTGTATGCTTCGTTAGGGCAAGCGTGTCCGCCAGGACATGTGGGTTATTCATAATTACACGTCTTTGACCTGCACTTTCTCCCGCAACTGTTCCCTTTGTTGAGCAAAACAATAGGCCATTATCGCATCCCGCTGTTCCTCCACCAAATCCAGAAATTCAACTGCAGTCTCATAGCCCTTATGGCCAAGAGAAAGGCAGCGAACCACCATCGCTGAACAATAGACAAAAATCTGCTGTCCATGGATGCCCAAAGAAAATTCCAAATCCAAGTCTGTTCCGGGTTTGTAATGCTCTTTGGTATGCATGAGCAGTCCACCGCCACTGATATCTTTGACCTGACCCTGGTAGTATTTGCATGTATCTTTTAATTTGTGCTTGGGAATTATCTTTGTTTCAAAACATGCCTGAATTCGGAAATAGGCCCTGTTCTGCTCCTCCTGTTCAATCTCAACCGGTTCAAACAGGGCTTTATCATCGGATTCGACCTTATACATATGCATTCTGACAGTGGCCGCCCGGCTGCCGATCCCCAGCCGGATATAAAAATCTTTTTCCGGATCTATGGCCCGGGCAGAAGGACGGTCTTTGCCACTTTGACCGCTGAAGACGATACGCACCAGCGGAGGACTTTGATTGCCCAAGATAGTGGCTGTACCAAAAAAGTCGTGCGTTTGCCCCTGCCTGAGAACAGCCTGCAATCGGACTTTACGCTCATCTGTCACGGTAGAAAGTGCATCGAGGGAAAGCATTGATCCTCAGCTTTGGTTCAGTTCAACATATTGGCGGCTTTCTGATTGTATCTTTCCGAGAACATGATTTTTTTAACAGAAATGAGTCCTGCTTTGCAAGAGCTACCAGCCGAATCTCCTTCTACTCAGACGCATAAAAACTTTGCCTGACGGATCCAGTCAGCCCGTTTCCGGTCTTTTTCCTTGCGGCCTTTCTGACCTATCAGGGCAGGAGGTAATGGTAGCGTTGATTCCAAGTAAAAAATCTTTTCTGTTATACTTCGCGCCCCTGAACCAGGAATGCCTAAGTATCCGGTCATACAAGTATTTTAAACCGAAAACAAAAGCGCCAAACCAGGATAGATTTTACCTCGCATGAAACAAGAATTTTCCTTGAAGACGGACAAACTTCCATCGTTTCATACTGCTGCAAGATGCCAGGATTTCGGCCTTTACGCTTCAAATTTCCCAATCCCTTATCCTTGACTTTCCTTGGCTCAAAACATAAACTTTTGTCTAAAATCACAATCATCGGAGCTGACCATGCCTTTAGCCAAGGACGATTTCGAAGCTATAAGTAAATACATCCAAGAGAACCTCCCCACGTGGCTGGCGAAACAAAGTTTAGGTAAACCCACCCAGGTTTACGAGATCGAATTACGGGAACGTATGGTCCGAGTGGAGGAAGAGCTCAAGAACCAGCGGGATATCATGCAGCAGGGATTTGAGCTCATGGACAAAAGATTTGCTCAAGTGGACAAACGATTTGAGCAAGTGGACAAGCGCTTTGGGCAAGTAGACAAGCGCTTTGAAGAAATGCTCCACTATATGGATAAGCGATTTGAAGAAATGCTCCACTATATGGATAAGCGCTTCGAGCAGATGGACAAAAGACTTGAGCAGATAGACAAGAGATTTGAACAGGTGGATAAAAGAATTGAGGACCTGCGCACAGACACCAACACCAGGTTTGAAGAACTTAGGACAGACAGCAATGCCAGGTTTGAAGAACTCAGGGCAGACAGCAATGCCAGGTTTGAGGAAATCAACGCCCGCTTAGATCAACTCAACGTGCAGATGAAACGGTTCATGATCTGGAGCTTCGGATTTACCGTCACCGTGGCCGGGGTAGTCATCGGTGTGATCAAATTGGTGTAGACCATCACCATAGAAACATCTTCACCGTGAACTTTTATCGCCGAGAGGCCATGTCCAACCACGAACACGACATCCGCTGGAAGCAGCGATTTCAGAACTTTGAAAAGGCCTATCTCCAGCTCAAGGATCCTGTCATGGGGGTCGAGAACCTCTCCGATCTGGAACAAGAGGGATTGGTGCAGAGATTTGCGTACACCTTTGAGCTGGCCTGGAAAACACTCAAGGACTATCTCCAAGAACAAGCTGTGGATGTCCGGTTTCCCCGGGAAGTGATCAAGGAGTCGTTTCATTACGGACTCATTGACGATGGCGAGCTGTGGATGGATATGCCTGGCCAAAAGGAACATGATGCCCCACACCTATGAGGAAGCTGCATTCAGGCAGGCAGTGAGTGACATTGTCTCTAGCTTCTATCCAGCCATAACCACCCTTTACCACTACCTGAGACAAAAAATCTAAAATATGTTCGGCCTCAAGAACTCCACCCTAGCCATCATCCTTCGGGAAATACAAAAATTTCCCGAGATCCAGGAAGCAATCGTCTTCGGATCGCGGACCAAAGGAACTTCCACTCCCGGGTCGGACATAGACATAGCCGTCAAAGGCCCCAACATCTCATCCCGGACAGTGGACAAACTGCGCCGGATACTGAATGAAGAAGCGCCGATCCCCCATGATGTGGACATTCCGAGTACGTACACAATGAATACCACAGAGGGGCCGTTTTGTAATCCTTAAAATAAGGTCTAGCTTAAAGAAAGGCAAAATTTACCTTGACAATGAGGTCCACCTCAAATGCACAACTGGTCAAGGGGCACCGATCCTGCTAAGCTCTGGTCATGGCATACGTAAATCGACCAAGATGCGTTGTTTTGGGATTAGATGGGCTTCCTTTTTCCTTGACACAGGAGCTTGGTGCTTCGGGAAAGTTTCCTCACCTGGCTCGGCTGAGCAGCGCTTCGCAAACTAAATCTATCCAGGCCGAACTGCCGGAGCTCTCCCCGGTGAACTGGACTTCTTTCTATACCGCATCCGGTCCGGAAACTCATGGAGTGTTCGGGTTCACGCATATTGATCCATCCACCTATCAGCTGTACATTACCGATTTCACCCGGGTCCAGGTTCCAACCATCTTTGATCGTCTTGGGGACAAAGGTTTGATGAGCAAGGTGATCAACCTGCCCAATACTTATCCGGCAAGGGCCCTGCGGGGAATGCTTGTTGCAGGATTCGTGGCCCCGGATTTGGAGCATGCGGTCTATCCACGGGTTTTGGCCGGAATACTGGGCTCCAAAGGCTATAAGCTGGAAGCAGATACTGAGCGAGGCTGTAAGGACTATGATCTGTTGCTGTCCGAGCTGAGAGCTACACTGGATTCCAGACGTATGGCCCTGGATATGCTCTGGTCTGACCTGGCCTGGGACCTTTTCGTTTTTGTCCTCACCGAGACTGACCGTCTAGGGCATTTCCTGTTTCCGGCCATGGTTGATTCGAGTGATCCCTGGCGTGGTCCGGTTATGGATCTTCTGCGCAAGTGGGATGCACTCATTGGTGAAGTCCTCGACCGATTTGAGGCTCTGCCTGAACCCAAGCGCCTTTTGGCCCTGGCCGATCACGGGTTCACTCCATTGGACACAGAAGTAGACATCAATGTCTGGTTGCAGCGCATGGGCTATTTGCGCCTGGCCCGCAGCCCGGAGCATGAATTGGACGCTTCTTGCATAGGTGATGAAAGCACAGCCCTGGCCATGGATCCTGGTCGGATATACATTCATGACCAGAAGCGTTTTGCCCGGGGCCGGGTGCCCAGAGCTCAAGTCAAGACCCTGCGAGAAGAGATTCGAGCCGGGCTTTTGGAATTGACCTGGCAAGGTCGACCAGTCATGGCCCAGGTCCATCGGGGAGATGAGCTCTATCACGGCTGTAGGCTGAGTATGGTCCCTGACCTGGTATGTAGTCCCAATCCGGGATGTGATCTCAAGGCCAAGTTTGATCGGACTGACATCTTTGGCTTCTTCGGCCGGCGGGGGATGCACTCGGCAGGAGATGTTTTTTGCTATGACTCCCTGGGAGCACAGATCGAACAGGTTCGGGATATAGGGCGGGAGGCTCTCGATGGCTGGGAAAAGAATCAGCAAATTATAGCTTGAGCCGAATGCAGGAGACGCTATGAACATTCTCTTCATCTCACCCAATACCGAGTCTGTGAATATGCCGGTGTATCCGGTTGGTATGCATTTAGTTGCTGAAGCAGTGGAGTCCAGTGGACACCAGGTAGCAATAGTGGACATGTTTGAGTATCAAGATCCCTGGACGGTCTTGGAATCCACGATTGCCCGGTTTCGTCCCCATGTAGTTGGGATTTCCATTCGAAACATTGATGATCAATCCCGGGAGAATACCAAATTTTTTCTGAAAGGAAGCCGGGAAGTGATCAGAAGATTACGGTCCTTGACCGCAGCTCCTATTGTCCTGGGTGGGGCGGGATACAGCATCTTTCCGGAAATTGGGCTGGGCTATCTGGAAGCGGATATGGGCCTGGCTGGAGAGGGGGAAGTCGCGCTTCCAGCTCTGCTTCGGGCCATGGAAGGTCTGTGCGGATATGATCAAGTTCCCGGACTGTACCATCCTGGGATTGGACGAGTGGGACCCGAGCAAGCAGCTGCGGATCTGGATTCATGTCCTTTGCCTCGCCCTGAGAGTCTCTCCCTTACGCGAGTTCAAAGTGGTGATTTTTGGATGCCCTACCAGACCCGGCGGGGATGTCCTCTTGATTGCAGCTACTGTTCCACCGGCAGTATCGAGGGCCGGAGGATTCGGCAACGAAGTGTGTCCGCTGTCGTGGACAACTTGCAGAGATTTCAAGAGGCAGGTGTCCAACACATTTTTTTTGTAGACAATACGTTTAATCTGCCACAGAAATATGCAAAAAGACTATGTCAGTCCATGATCCATGCCGGACTGACTCTTGACTGGTGCGCCATAGTCTATCCCACGTATCTGGACGGAGAATTGGCAGATCTCATGGCCAGGGCCGGTTGTTCCCAGGTCAGCCTGGGGTTTGAAAGCGGCAGTCCCAAAATGCTCTCCGCCTTGAACAAACGTTTTTCTGCACCAGAAGTTCGGGAAGTTTCGGACCGCCTGGCAGCAGCTGGTATTCGGCGCATGGGCTTTCTTCTTTTCGGCGGCCCGGGAGAAACCAAAGAGACGGTGGAGCAAAGCCTTGATTTTGCCGAGTCCCTCGACCTGGAAGCCCTAAAGATCACGGTTGGGATCAGGATTTATCCCGGTACGCAGCTGGCCAGAGAAGCAGAACGTGACGGTTTGATCCATCAAGGGGAAAGTTTGTTGCAGCCCAGATTTTACCTTGAACCTGGCCTGAGAAAATGGCTGCCACAGCGGATCCAGGACTGGAGCTCCGAGCGCCCAGAATCTGTTGTGCCTTGAGAAGATCGGTTTGCGGTCAGAGGCGGGGGATAAAGGATCAGACCAACACGCCGATCATGTGCTGGGAAATCCCTCCCCCATCCATTGGGCCAGCCGCTCTGGTCTATTGATGATCATATCATTGTGCATCAGTTTTTGCAGAAAATAATCGTCTGTTCTATGGTCCGGGACCACATTTTGCCTGTTCACCAGGCGCATGATACAGGAAAAATAGGGACTCTCCTCATCCAGGGGCGCACTGAAACAGGAGAAATTAAAGCTGGAAAGCTTCATCTCGTACCAAACCTTAAATACATGACTCATTCCCGCAGCCAGATCCCATACATCCTCCCGGGTCCAGTGCATAAAACTCTGTTTCTGGGGCCAGACAACCATGATCTCGTTTTGGCCCATGGGCGAAAACGCAGTTATCCAGTGGGCCTGACCTGTCTGCCCGATCCAGCGCTGGCCGAGCTCCTTTTCCGTGGACACCAGATCCTGCCAGTAATTGGTTGAATTGTGCTCCCAGTACTCGGCACTTTTTTGGAGTATGAGGTCGTGATGGGTGCTGGTCAGGGGGCTGCTCAAAATTTGAAAATGGGGATGGATGACACTGGCTCCGGCCGGGAGCTGATAGTTGGCGTTTATTGTTGCATAGCGCATTCCGGGATCATAGGCATAGCACAAGCGGACAAATTCCAGAGCAAGCTCGAAGGCATCCGCCAAAACATCTGGTGGAAAATCGTCCAAAGTGCGCAGATGCTTGTCCCCAACCCGGATCAAGCTGTGGTACGGGGCAATGGGAAAAAGATTGGGAAACAGGGCGGTCTCCCCTTTTTCCAGTATTCCTGTAGGCACAAGTTCTTCTGGATATTTGGGCGTATACTTTTTCCAGTCCCTTGGGCACAGGAAACACTCCTTTTCCGTCTTCTTTGCCCTCTGCTCCAGATAATCAAAATCAGTATCCGGAAATGCAGTCTTGGCCTTGCCCTCCATGGCACTGTTGAACACGCTCTGCCGTCCGGTCAGGGGATCAAAGCGGACCTCCAGGTGCTGCTTGACCTCCTGCATATTCTCCAAAGGACTGTGAAAGACAGCCTCCTGCTGCTCGGTTCTGAATTCAATGTGCGCCATTTTCTCCTCCTTTGTGGTCACATGCTTCCCCAACCAGACTCTGTGGGTCACCTTTTTGTCCGATACGATGGTCATCTCGTGGAATTTTCGGCCCTTTGCATGAAAATAGTGCTCTAACATGCTGTTTTATCTAAAAACATTATTTTCATACTTCGTTGTGCCTGCGCTTTGGCAGGCATGTGGGTTTGCTCCTACGTCATTGCCCGGCCAGGATGCTTGAACACATCGACACCGTGCGTACCGGGCAATCTAGTGCACATAACTTGCTTATTTAAAATCAGACTCTCCCCTATCCTACTCCCATCGATCACCCCGCTTCTTGAGCTCGATATACTCCACCTTGCCCTTGTCGCTGACAAATGAGCTCAACAGCCAGCTGATCAAGGATATGATCAAGGCCCCGCCCAGGGCGGACCAAAAACTGTGGATTTCCAGGCCGGGAACCACTCCGGAAACCATGAGCAACAAAATGGCATTGATCACAAAGGTGAACAAGCCCAGGGTCAAAATGTTAATAGGCAGGGTGACCAAAATCAAAATCGGCCTGAACAGGGCGTTTAAAATGCCCAAAAAGGCGGCTGCGCCCAGGGCGGCTGCAAAACTGCTCAGGACAATGCCGTCAATGAGATAGGCACAGATCAAAATAGCCGCAGTCAAAACCAACCAGCGAATGACAATACCGTTCATATCCGTTCTCCTTTACGTTGTGGCTCCGTGTGCTCCGTGCCGCGAGTGCTCATATCTGAACATGTTTTTTCAAAGGCAGTTCCTGGTTAACTTCCTGAATACGCTTTTTTTGAAACATATTAAACTCGTCCAGGTACACGTCCATGATCTGCTGCATGCCCGGAGCATACAACTTGTGCAGGCTGTAGTTGGCTACCAGCTCGAACCCGCGGTAGAGCTTGTGTTCCCCACCCATGCCCGGATCAAACCACTTCATTCCGTTTTGGATAGCCCACTGGATAGGCTGATAATAGCAAAGGTTAAAGTGCAAAAAAGGAATCCCTTCCCTGCCTCCCCAATAGCGGCCAAAAAGACAGTTTCCTTCAAATACGAGCATGGACATGCCCACTGGCTCATTTTTGCCCGATTCATAAGCGGCAAACAGGAGCAGGTTCTGCCTGATCTCATTATCGCGAAGGCCCAGAAAGAACTCTTGTGTTAAATACTTGCAGCTCCAGGGAAAATATCTGCCATTCGTCCAGGCATAAAATCCGTGCATCCAAGCCAGATGCTTTTCCTCTATGGAATCTCCATACAGGGCCTCTATCCGGATATCTTGGTCAGCCAAAGCCTTTCGTTCCCGTTTGATGTTCTTTCGCCGGCTGGACCGAAAGCAGGACAAAAAATGACCAAAATCTGTATACCCCGGATTTCTCCACATAAATCCGGGATGGACCCAGGGGACAAAACCACCATCCTCAAGTTCCCGACCCCAACCAGGAGCCAGAAAGTTGTAATGGCAGCCCGCTATTCCCTTGTCCCGGCACATTCTGTCTATTTCTTCCTGCATATGTATGATCAGCCAGCTACGGTCTTCCTCTGGATGGAGCAAAAAACTATAGGCTCCGATGGGCGTAAATGGACTCATGCCCACCAGCTTAGGAAAATATGGCACCCGCATTTCCGCGGCCAGTTGGGCCCACGGCTGATCAAAAACAAACTCCCCTTCACTGCTCTGGTCCTTGATGTACAACGGAGCTGCCCCAATGAGCCTTCCAGAGCGATACACAGCCAGGTGGCAAGGCTGCCACCCGGCCGTTGGAGAGACAGATTTCGATTTTTCCAGGAGATAAAGCCACGCCCAGCTCAAAAACGGAGTGTATATCCCCCGGCTCAAACCATCCCAGGCACTCCTGTCAATCTCCTGAATAGAGCAGCACCAGATAACGTCATATCGCAAAGATCCATCCGTCATATATGACATT
Organism: uncultured Desulfohalobiaceae bacterium; assembly: GCA_964479235.1. GTDB lineage: Bacteria > Desulfobacterota > Desulfovibrionia > Desulfovibrionales > Desulfothermaceae > Desulfovermiculus. The sequence continues at coordinate 8,399 of CAYZLB010000036.1, read as the reverse complement.
CTAATCCAAAACATCCTCTTTGAAACTTATAAGTTCAAAGTTCCAGGTTCACGGTTCACAGTTATAAGAATAAAATCAATATGATAGGGTGAAATTGTAATTTCCGGGTTGGCCTTCGATCATTGCCAACAAACACAACAACCTATGTAAGGACTTTTGACTGTCGAGGTTTACCGGATACTCATATTACCACAGTGAAAAGTGGGGACCACATGCGATTTCCGTCGTTTCACTATTGCCCGGCCCCGATCTCTGAGCGCATCGCAATCTGCCTCATCGTGCAATCCAAATGAATATGATAGATCAAAGCTGCAAAAACGTGGGCTCTTTCTGCTTATACTGCAGACCGTCGTCAATCAAGTCCAAGACCCGCTGCTTCTCCTCCGGAAACCGGTACCCCTCGTAGTCGTGGGAAAAGAGCAGGCCACCCCTGCTATTTCGCCAATAGTTGGCCATATGGTCAAAGCAGACCCTGGAGGACACCTCCAGATTTTCCATAGTCACCCGCAATTCCAGCAGCTGTTCCGGAGCACTCAGCAGGTGCAAATCACCCTTTTGGTAGTCCTCGTACATGGGTGTTCCCGGCAAAGGACGAAAGGGGCGGGAGCGGATATAATGCGGATCGATGGCACTGAGCACCCGGGCCGTCTCCCTGGCATGGCTTTCCCAGCGCTTTTGACCGCCCAGTCCCGGCATCCAATACTCGGAGACCTGGAATCCGGCCTCCACGGCCTTGCGCCCGCCTGTGATATGGACTTCAGAATCTGCACCTTTTCTGATTTGCTTTAACAGTTCATCGTCTCCTGATTCCATACCGATATGCACCCGGTCCAGACCAGCTTCTCGAATAGTCTTGAGATCTTCCGGGCTCTTACGGGCAATGGTCCCTGAACGGGCATAAGTGGTCACTCTTTTGATGGAGGGAAACTTGCGACGCAAATGCTGCAAAGCGGCCACAAGGTCCTCGGTCTTCATAATCATGGTATTTGCATCCTGGAGAAAGGCAGTACCTCCGCCTGATACCAGCCATGATAGGAGCATGGAAAAACCGGGATGACTGTCCATCTCCGGATGACGATCCAAGAACTCAAGTACCGCCTGTCTGCTTATTTCCGAGCCGCCCTTTTTTGCGCTGATTTCTTTGATCTCGTCGCAGATTGCGGCCATAGCGTCAATATCCGCCTTTATTTCTTCTACCGATCGTTTTTCAAACTTCTCGGTTTTATACATGGCACAAAAGGCGCATTTGTTCCATGGACAATTGCGGGTAAAACGGAGCAGAAGCGAGTTGCTCCCCCCTTCGCTGGGCGGCCTGTACACGCCGGTTTCAAAGCTGTATTCCATTCTGGTCTGATTCATGGTTTATTCTCTCCTTCCAGGGTATATCACAGAACATATCTTCTCGGTCGAAAAAAATATGCATTTTGAGCGCAAATGCAAGCTGACTTGAAAGACATGGTTTTTTCTTTATCCTGCATGCAGGCAACGGTGAAGGTCTACGTTATTGGTAACCGATTTGATCATAACTTGGAAGAGGGAGAGGAACAAATGAGTACAATCACAATTGACGTCGACAAATGCCGGCAGGACGGCATTTGTGTCCAGGCCTGCCCTTTTGGTGTCTTTACCCAGACCGAAGACGGAACGGCAGCCGTGGTCCAAGGGGCTGAGACAGGCTGCATCAGCTGCGGTCACTGCATTGCCCTCTGTCCAGGGGCGGCCATTACAGTCAACGGCATGGGATCAGAAGACTGCCAACCTGTGCGCAAGGAATTGCAGGTGTCCAGGGAACAGGCGGTGCAGTTCTTCCGCAGCCGACGGTCCATCCGGGCCTACAAGGACACGCCGGTGGACCGAAGTATCCTGGAAGAACTGCTGGATATGTCCAGATGGGCCCCGACTGCCAAGAACGGCCAGCCCGTCCACTGGATTGTGTTCCAGCAATCCCGGGACGTAGCCGACCTTTCCCGGATGGTCATCGACTGGATGCGGATGAAGAACATTCAGCCCAATGTGGTCCAAGCCTTTGACCAAGGCAAAGATATCATTCATCGCAATGCGCCGTGTCTTTTGGTGGCTCATGCCTCCAGTTCAGGAATAAAGCCGGTGGAAGACTGCACCATCGCCGCAGCCACGGTTGAGGCCGCAGCGCCGGCCTTTGGCCTTGGGGCCTGCTGGGCAGGATTTTTCATGAGTGCCGCCAGAGACTCAACGCCCATTTGTGATTTTCTCCAACTCCCTGAGGGCCATGGCGTTTTCAGTGCCCTCATGCTCGGCTACCCAAAATTCACCTATCGGCACATCCCCCCCCGGGACAAGCTCAAGGTGGAATGGCGCTGATATTCCTTCACTTTCTTCAGTGTTGGCAGAAAATCCATTTTTCCCGCCCCAGGAAAGCCTTCCTGGGGCTTATAACCGATATTTTGCGACACGTCCTGCTCAGGAGGCTGAAATTGTGAACTGCACACAACAAGAACTGCAATTCGTACTGCAAGAAGCCAAGGACCATGGGGCCACAGATGCTGTCTTGCTCCCGGCCGGAAAAATAGAAGTCAAGGACAGCCTGGCCCAAAGATGCAGCCAGCCCAAATGTATCAATTACAATCTATCCAAAAGCTGCCCGCCGCATGTGGCCGGCCCTGAGTTTTTGCGGGAAAAGCTGAAAGGTCTGTCCTGGGCCGTGTTCTTCAGGATCGAGGTCCCTTCCGAGATCCTGTATTCCAGCCAGAGCGACGAGTTGTTTCAGCTCCTGCACGAAACAGCCGCCCGGCTGGAACTGTCTGCAAAAAGGTATGGTTTTGCCTCCGCCCAAGGATTTGCCGGCAATTCCTGCAAAAAAGTCTTTTGCCAGGACTATCTGGAATGCCGGGCTGTCAATCAGGACGGGAAATGCAGAAACCCGGACCGGGCCAGGCCTTCCATGTCCGGGTTTGGCGTGGATGTGACCAAGCTGTACCAGGCAGCGGGCTGGAGCCTGAAGGGCAGGATGCACGACAACGGGGACAGAACGATGACCCTGTCCAGCATCAGCGGATTGGTCCTTATCTGCTGAGCTAAGGCTGATCTGTTCGCAGGCAGCACGGGCATGACGGGAAAAAGCTGAACTTTCGCTATAGTGCTCATTCTTCAATCTTTTGTTCATCCTGAACTTAGAACGAATCATCCTCAAGCATCTTGATGAATACCTCCACCAGATCGGGATCAAATTGTGTTCCGGCACATCGCCGGAGTTCCCGGGTTACCTCTTCGTAGGACATGGCCTCCTTGTACGGCCGTTCGCTGGACATGGCGTCATAGGCATCGACTATGGACAAAATACGGGATTCCAGGGGAATATCTTTTCCGTGCAAACCCAGGGGATATCCCTGGCCGTTCCACCACTCATGGTGCTTGAGAATATAGTCGGCAATCGGGGCCAAATCGGATAAGGAAAGGGCGATGCGGTGTCCGATCTCGCAATGCCGCTTCATTTCTTCATACTCCTCGTCATCCAGTCGTCCAGGCTTGAACAGTATCCGGTCCGAAACCCCGACTTTCCCCAAATCGTGGAACTTGGCCAATAGACCGAGATCATTGATCCGTTCCTCTGAAAGTCCAACAAGCTTGCCTAGTTGCTGAGCATATTTCTGCATCCGCGCAGCATGGCCTTCGGTGATGTGGTCTCGGACTTCCATGGTCTTGATTAGGGCCTGGACTGCCATGCTCCGGGAACTGTAGCTCTGCTGCAGCTTCTGCCGATACATGGCATCGTCTGCTTTTTTGAACAACTCGTGCATATCCGTCTGGCCTTCAGAAACTGCATAACCGATGGAAATGGACAGGCCAAAGCCCAGATTCTGGGCATTGTACAGATCCACCTCGGTCTGTATCCGCTGGACACACTCCTGGACGCAGTCCTGTCCGGTCTGGGGCAAAAGAACCGCAAACTCATCTCCGCCGATACGGGCCAGAATATCGCTGGTCCGAAAACATTTTTTCAAAATACCAGCGGCCAGCTTGAGAAGTTCATCCCCTTTGTGGTGGCCCAAGGTGTCATTGATCAGCTTCAGCCCGTCTATATCGCAAACAATAATCCCCATGGGAGAATAGCGTGAATTTCCCAGCCGGTGCATCTCCTCTTCAAAGAAGGAACGGGAATACAGGCTGGTCAGTGCATCATGAAAGCCGATTCGGCGGAGATTTTCTTCAATTTGCTTCCGCTTGTCGATCTCCTCCAGCAAGGAAGCCTGCATCTCCAGCATCCGCTGTCCAACCTTGACTCTGGCCTGCAACTCCCCAAAATCGTAGGGTTTGGTCACATAATCATTGGCCCCGGCCTCTAGACCTTCAATCACATCCCTGGACTGTGTTTTGGCCGTGAGGAGAATGATATACGGTGCAAAACGCCCCTCATGCTCCCGTATTTTGCGGCACAGTTGCAGTCCATCCATACCCGGCATCATGATGTCCAAAATAAGCAATTCAGGAGGATCCCCGTCCTGCAATTTTTCCCAGGCCTGCACTCCGTCCGCAGTCTGGATCACCTCATATTCCTGCTTGCGGAGCATGGAACTTAAGACCTTGCGGGAGACATCATCGTCTTCAGCTATCAAAATCTGCATGGCTCTACCTATTTCAGCTTTGCCTCCGGCAAATGAAAAATATATTCCTTGGTGTTTCTGCCTTGGTCATCTTTTGTACTTCCATGTATTTTGGGGACAGAGAGCTTCCAGGAAAAAAGTCTACATAGCAGGCATGGATATGCTTATCCAGGTCATATCCTGCTGATCGCAGACCTCCATCTCCAGGCCATAGCCCATAGTCCGGGCAGCCAGCTGCGCTGAATACGTGCCCAGTCCGGTCCCGCTTTTTTTCCCGAATGTGGCGTATTTCTCAAAAAAGTTGCTCCGGATCGATGGGGGCACATTACGCCAAGGAAAAACGCCGGTTTAAAAGCAAAACAAAAGCCAGCAGGGACAAGGCTTCCAGGTACCGGGCGGCAATTGAACAGTTCGGCAACAGTGTGGAAGAGGAGAAAGTCGTACCGGCTGAGCAGGCTCAAAACCACCAACCCCGCTACCCCAATGCTCAATGACGCGGCCAGCTTATTCCAGTTCCAGAACATGAAGTATCCATGATATGTTTGCAAAATAACACCACCTGCATATGTCACGTAGCGAAAATACAGGGGAAATGCAATGCACAGAATACAGGCTGGGAAGTCATGGCCGGGTTGTCAATTGGAACATGATATGGCAAGAATTCGACTCAGAATATAGACTAACCATCTCGTGTGGGCCTGGTAACCAGTGTTTTAACCATTTGGAGTTGAACATGATCCCGGACGTCGGCCTCCGAACTCCTGGCGTAATCCCTGCTGGCCTTCCCGTTTACGGGCTGCTGGAGTACTCCCCCAGGCCGAAGTGCTCATTGCCCTGGAATCCGGCCGGGTGGTGGAAGCCAACGACATCTTCTGCCAGGAGTTCAATGTCCGGCTTCCTTTTGCTCTGCCGGAAAAGAACAGGGAACCAAATGTCAGCCCATCAGGGATTCTCTCATAAACAAGTGCAGAATAATTTTACTTAACTGTTTCGTCGCCATCAACTTTCGTTCCATCACACTGCATTCGAACAGCAGCAAACACCCTTTTCCTTTTCTTATTGCACCAGGAGGAAAAAATTCCTGGCCCATTGCATGGCATCCAGCTTGCATTTACTGATCAGACGAACAGTAACCCCCAATTTAGATGCAATGGAATCCAGATGGTTCCAATTGCCAGATTCCAGGACCTGGACCAGATGCAACCAGGGATACAACGGTCCGGTCCCATGCAGCAAAGCGGACTCGATGTGGTCATGCAGACGCATCTGGCGAAAGATCTCCTGAAACGGTTGATGCAGCAAGGTATCAAGCATTGAAAACAGCCCCAAAAGATACAGTTGGTCGGCTATATCCCGCCGTCCTGAGTTCAAGGCCATAAGTTCCAAAAACTTGGCCCGGACCGAGGACGCGTAAGCCAGCTCCTGGGTCTGTTCCGAGGGCAAAGAATCGCAAATAACTATGAGGTGCAGCCAGTTTTTCAGTCGCTTCAATCCAACCAGCGAAAGGGCATGCCCGACAGAATCAATGCGCCGAACCAGGGAAAAAGCGGCCGAATTGACAAAGGTCAGCAACCGGTGAGTAATACCTACATCTCCTTCCACAGCCCTGGACAATTCCTGAATTTCCAGATTTTCCGACTCAAGCATCTGTAGGATTTTCAACCTGTTAACCATCACGGCGGATAAAGACTTGGCGGTATAGTTTTTCGGACGCTGAAAATAAAAACCCTGCAGCAAGTCGGCGCCCGCATGCAAGGCCTGCTCCGCCTGCTTATGACTTTCGATCCGGCTGACCAGCAGAAGAGAGTTTTTGCTTTTCAGCCACTCCCAATCAGCTCTCGACTCGTAAATGGGCCATGGAACCTCCACCAGATCCAGTTCTCCCCACAACTTATCCATCCGGGGCAGGTCCTCATCTTTGACGGTCATGGCCAGTTGCACCTTTTCCTTGCGCAGATCGGCTAAAGCATGCAGAACTTCCGGATCGTTCCACACATCAAGGCCCGCGCTCAAGATCAATCGCTCCGAGGCCAGGGCCATGGCATGGCCGCTGAGGATGAAATCCCGGGTTGCGTTGATCACATATCTGGCCTGATGAAACTCGTAGTCCGGAGACACAGTCATTGAAGCAGCCACGTGCAAGGTCGACTTATCCAGGTCGGTCATCTCTGCGCATTCATGATCCTGGGCAGAACGATACAATAATTCATATCCCCATACGCTTTGTCCTCGATCAAAAATCGGTTGCCGAGCTACAAAAAGTTCTTGCATTATCCTTTTCCTGTTTTCTGTGGACTCCGTAGCCAAACCGGAAGTCTATTCTTTGGCGGATGGACAATCAATGATCTTTAACGGCACCCATTAAGGTAACATCCGGGCCGGAATATCCCGGTCCATTTTGGACCGCCACATCTGGTTCAGCCTGCCTGGCCTCGTTCAAGGAAAATGCGGCAGGTACTTCTTCCGGTCGAGAGCCTATTCGAAATGCACATTCCTGGTAGGCACAAACAAAACACCACAGATCTGTACATGGATCGACATGAAGGATGATTTCTGCTGCAGAACCCAGTTCGGCCTGCAAGACTTTTTCAATCTCTTTGATCACTTGATGGGTTTGGGCCACATCAAAAAAGCGGGGCAAGACCACATGTAGATCGAGATGAACATGAGGCCCATAACGTCTGGCCCGCAATTGATGGACATGGATCCATTCCATACGCCGATTGGCGTTGAGAATCTGGACAATATGGTCCAAAAGCTCTGGATCGGCTTCATCCATGAGCCCGCCCATGGACTCGCGCAGAAGCTTGTATCCTGTATACAGGATATTCCCGGCCACCAGACAGGCCGCAAGGGGATCCAGCCATAACTGACCCGTCAAGTGAACCAGCAAAAGTCCCACCAGCACTCCCAGGCTGGTAATCACATCGGTCAGCAGGTGTTTGCCGTCTGCAATCAAGGACAAAGAATTGCTTTGCTTTCCGGTTCTGATCAGAAGCCAGGCCAGGAAAAAATTCATGACTGTTGCCCCAGCCAGCAAAATCATGCCGCCGCCCAGATGAGCCAATAAGCGGGGATCCAGAAAACGCGGCACAGCCTGATACAGAATAGCTATGGCGGCCAGGACAATGAGGGCTCCTTCAAAACCGGCTGAAAAATATTCAATTTTTCCATGGCCGTAAGGATGGTTGGCATCCGGGGGCTGAGTACTCAAATGCACACTGTACAAGGCAAAGCCGCTGGCTGCCACATTGATGATCGATTCCAGGGCATCGGACAATATGCCGGCTGAACCGGTGAGCACATACGCCCCGAACTTGAGGACCATGAGCATCGCGCCCACAGCAACAGCCAACATCATGACCCGCATCCTGGACATGGGAAAAAACCTTCTCGCTCGTCTGTAGGTAGTAAAACCTTTCCCCAGCTTGAGGGAGGTTGGGGGTGTTGTTTGCATTGCGACAGATGATTGATGACAAGGCACGACGACTCAACAGCACATTGGGCAGGAGCTGGAGGATGGCCTTGTGTCCGGCCCTACTCCCCTCCGGCCACACTCCTGACCTGTTCAAGAGTGGTCAGGCCCTGCAATACCTTGATCATCCCGTCCTGTTTCAAAGTGGCCATGCCGTCTTCTTTGGCCTGAATCAATATTTCTTGCGCATGATTTCGAAACTTCGTAACGCTCTTGATCGCCGGTGTGGAGACCATCAACTCATGAATGCCCATTCGGCCCCTTATACCCTCCAAGACAATGCCGGCAACCCACAGCCCTGGCCAGCACTGGATTATCCTGAACATCTCTGGGTATCTGTCTGT
>CAYZLB010000035.1:0-23440 GCA_964479235.1 uncultured Desulfohalobiaceae bacterium | reverse complement strand
GGTTTTTTTCAGATTTTTGATTATCTAGGGGGTCAATCGTGATACTTGACGGCAAATGCCCAAGCGGTCCACTCAAGGACAAATGGGACACCCATCGGCAGGCCATGAAGCTGGTCAATCCAGCCAACAAACGAAAGTATACTGTTTTGGTTGTTGGCAGCGGTCTGGCCGGGGCTTCAGCAGCAGCCAGCCTTGGTGAACTGGGCTACAATGTGGAAGTCTTCTGCTACCAGGACAGTACCCGGCGAGCCCATTCCATCGCGGCCCAAGGCGGGATCAACGCACCCAAAAATTATCCCAATGACGGGGACAGCATATTCCGTCTCTTCTATGACACGGTCAAAGGCGGGGACTTCAGGTCCAGGGAGGCCAATGTCTATAGACTGGCCACGGTCAGTTCTCAGATCATTGATCAATGTGTGGCTCAGGGCGTGCCTTTTGCCCGAGATTATGGCGGATATCTTGTCAACCGCTCCTTTGGCGGGGCCCAAGTCTCCCGGACGTTCTATGCCCGGGGACAGACCGGACAGCAGTTGTTGCTCGGGGCATACCAGGCCCTGTCCCGCCAGGTAAAGGCCGGAACGCTCAGTGTCCATCCCAAGACCGAGATGCTCGATCTCGTGGTTGTCGATGGGGAGGCCAAAGGGATTACTGTCCGGGATCTGGTCAGCGGACGAATCGACTCCTATGCCGGTGATGCCGTGGTCTTGGCCACCGGCGGATATGCCAATGTCTTCTATCTGTCCACCAATGCCATGGGCTGTAATGTGACCGCAGCATTTCGGGCCCATAAACGGGGCGCATTTTTTGCCAATCCCTGCTATACCCAGATCCATCCGACCTGTATTCCGGTCACTGGAACCCACCAGTCCAAGCTGACTTTGATGTCCGAATCCCTGCGCAACGACGGCCGGATTTGGGTGCCCAAGAAAGAGGGTGATAACCGGCCGCCCAGAGAGATTCCGGAATCCGACCGGGACTATTATCTGGAGCGCAAGTATCCCAGCTTCGGCAACCTGGCTCCCAGGGACATCGCCTCCAGGGCGGCCAAGGAAGTATGTGACGAAGGCAGGGGGGTCGGACAGACCGGCTACGGTGTGTATCTGGACTTTGCCGATGCCATCAAACGGCTGGGCCGCAAGGCGATCGAAGAACGTTACGGCAACCTGTTCGAGATGTATGAGCTGATCACGGCAGAAAACGCCTACGAACAGCCCATGCGCATCTACCCTGCCCCGCACTACACCATGGGCGGTCTGTGGGTGGACTACAATCTGGAGAGCAATGTGCCCGGCCTGTTCGTTGTTGGCGAGGCCAATTTTTCGGACCACGGAGCCAACCGGCTGGGGGCCAGTGCCTTGATGCAGGGTCTGGCCGACGGATATTTTGTCCTGCCCTACACCATTGCCAATTATCTGGCCCAGACCGTTCCTGGGAAGGCTGGAGTGGACCATGATGCCTTTCAGGCCTCAACCAGGGACGTCCAGGACAGGATGCAGACCTTGCTTTCGATTCAGGGTAAAAAGACGGTCAATGAATTCCATCGGGCCCTGGGTAATATCATGTGGGAAAACTGCGGCATGGCCCGGAGTCAGGAAAGCCTGAATCAAGCCCTGCAAGAGATCCCGGCCTTGCGTGATGAGTTCTGGAAAAATGTGGCAGTTCCCGGTCAGGGGGCTGACCTGAATCAGGAACTGGAAAAGGCCTTGCGGGTGGCAGATTTTCTTGAGTTTGGCGAGCTTATGGTCCATGATGCCTTGAATCGGAATGAATCCTGTGGCGGTCATTTCCGGGTTGAGTACCAGACAGAGGATCACGAGGCCAAACGTGATGACGAGAATTACGCCTATGTTGCGGCGTGGGAGTTCAAGGGCGTGGGCCAAAGGCCAGAACTGCACACAGAGCCCCTGCACTTTGAAAACGTTGAACTGGCCGTAAGGAGCTACAAGTAATGAATCTCACACTCTATGTATGGCGGCAAGGCGGCCCAAGGGACAAGGGCAGAATGGAGCGCATTGAGGCCACGGATGTGAGTCCGGATATGTCTTTTTTGGAAATGCTTGACGAGGTGAATGAAAAACTCATCCGGGAAGGGAAAGAGCCCATAGCCTTTGATCATGACTGCCGGGAAGGGATATGCGGAACCTGCGGCCTGGTTATCAACGGCATACCCCACGGTCCTGGGGAACGAAGTACGACCTGCCAGTTACACATGCGCCACTTCCATGACGGGGAGGTAGTTTACATCGAACCATGGCGGGCCAAAGCGTTTCCTCCAGTGAAAGATCTGGTTGTGGACCGGAGCGCCCTGGACCGGATCATCGAGGCCGGAGGCTATGTATCCGTGGGAACAGGCCGGGCTCCGGAAGCAAACACAGTCCCGATCCCCAAAAGGGATGGGGATCAGGCCATGGACGCTGCTGAATGTATTGGTTGCGGGGCTTGTGTGGCCGCCTGTCCCAATGGGTCGGCCATGCTTTTTGTGGGTGGTAAGGTCTCCCATTTGGCCACCCTGCCTCAGGGTAAGGTGGAGGCTGCGCAGCGGGTGCAGAATATGACCGGTACCATGCTCGACTGCGGATTCGGAAACTGTTCCAACCATTACGAGTGCGAAGAGGTCTGCCCCAAAAAGATCGATCTCAAGTTTATCGCCCAGTTGAACCGGGAATACATGAAATCGGTGTTCAAGAAGAAGTAAGCGGTTGGTGACATCGCGAATAAGGAGACAATATGCGGAACATTGATGCCCAGGAGGTTCATTCCAGGGTCCGGGAGATGGTCATGCATGCGGCCACGCACCTGCCCCGGGACGTTGAACAGGCCCTGGAAAATGCCAAACAGACGGAACCCACTGATACAGCTCGGGAAATTTTGGACCAACTCCTGAAAAACGCCCGTTTGGCCCGGGAGAAAAGCTTACCTCTGTGTCAAGATACCGGCGTGGCGATTTTTTTCGTCGAACTTGGGGCCCAGTGCCGGATTCAGGGCGGGGATTTGACTGAGGTACTCAATGAAGCCATGGTCGAGGCCTATGAAAAGGCCTATTTGCGCAAATCTCTGTGTCATCCTTTGACCCGGGCCAATACCGGGAATAATACTCCGGCCTTTATCCATTATGAACTGGTTTCCGGGCAGGAGCTGAAGATCCAGTTTATGGCCAAAGGGGGCGGCAGCGAGAACATGTCCAGGTGTACTATGCTTACTCCGGCCCAGGGCTGGGAAGGGATCAAAGAGTTTGTATTCAACCGTATGGCCGAAGCCGGCCCCAATCCCTGTCCGCCGACCATTGTCGGCGTGGGCGTAGGTGGAACATTCGATCTGGCGCCGGTTCTGGCCAAAAAGGCCCTGTTTCGTCCTCTGGATCAGCCCCACCCGGATTCAGATGTTGCAGCTATGGAAGGTGAACTGTTGCAGGGAATCAATGAGTTAGGGATCGGTCCTATGGGCCTGGGCGGGGCCACAACCAGCCTGGGGGTGCGCATGAATGTCTCTCCTTGCCACATAGCCAGTCTGCCCTTGGCGATTAATGTTCAATGTCATTCATCCAGACATGAGGAGGTTGTGCTCTGATGCAGACTCATAAACTGACCACCCCATTGACGGATGAGGCTGTCCGGGAATTGCGAGCCGGAGATGTGGTCCTGCTTTCCGGGACGGTGTATACCGCCCGGGATGCAGCCCATAAGCGGATCGTTCAGGCCCTGGACCGGGGCGAGGAGCCGCCGTTTCCTTTGCAGGGAGCGGTCATATATTATGTCGGGCCCACTCCCGCCCCTCCAGGGCGGCCCATTGGTTCGGCCGGGCCGACAACCAGCTATCGGATGGATTCTTTTGCTCCCCGGCTTTATGGACTTGGGGTGAAAGCGACCATGGGCAAGGGCAAGAGGGCGTCTGAAGTCAAGGCGGCCATGCAGGAATATAATGCCGTCTACCTCGGGGCAACCGGCGGGGCAGGTGCTTTGCTCTCCCAGCTGATCAAGGAAGCCAAGGTCATTGCCTTCGAAGAACTGGGGCCGGAAGCGGTCAGGGAACTGGTGGTCGAGGATTTTCCGGCCCTGGTGGTCAACGACCCTTACGGTGGTGAACTGTATGTGGAAGCGAAAAGGAGAGTTGCATGAGTGTACCAGCCAAAAAAATTGCCGCCATTACTTCGACCATTTATACCTGCCTCGGAGTTGAGGCAGAGGCCCAGAGCATGGTGGCAGCCTCCCAGACACAGGTACAGCCCAGATTTCACGTCGGGAGTCCCTGGGCTTTTTCCGGCCGGCAGGCCATGATGGACAGACGATACCATGTGCAGTTTCGGCTCAATCGTTAAGTCGAAAGCGCATACGCCAATACCTTAACAGTGCATATAAGAGCAAAAGTGCAAGGAGACGTATATGAGTGAAGAGCACGGGAAACTCGTGGCCGGCTCTCTGGAGGAATCGGTAGAAGTGAAAAATCCTCTCAAGATCCAGGATCTGACTTTTCGGGACGGGCATCAATCACTGTTTGCCACCCGTGGGCGGACCGAAGACCTGGTTCCCATTGCCGAGGAAATGAACAAGGTCGGCTTTTTTGCTATGGAGGTCTGGGGTGGGGCGACCTTTGACACCATGCACCGCTTTCTGGGTGAGGACCCTTGGGAGCGGATCCGGACCTTGAAAAAGTATATCCCTGATACGCCGTTTTCCATGCTTCTTCGGGGGCAAAACCTGGTTGGGTACCGCAACTATGCCGACGATGTGGCCGAGTCCTTTGTCGAGCGCTGCTGCCTGAACGGCATCGATGTCTTCAGAGTCTTTGACGCCTTAAATGACTATCGTAACTTTGCGACGGTAGTGAAGGTGATCAAAGAGCAGGACAAACATTTCCAAGGGTCCATATGCTACTCCCTGACCGAGCGGCGCATGGGCGGGCCGGTATACAATCTCCAGTACTACAAGGACAAGGCCAAAGAACTTGAGGACATGGGTGCGCATACCATCTGCATCAAGGACATGGCCGGGCTGATCGCGCCCTATGATGCCTATGAACTGATCAAGACCTTGAAAGAGACTGTCCAGGTTCCCATTCATCTGCACAGCCACTTCACTTCGGGCATGGGCGATCTGTCCATGCTCAAAGCCATTGAGGCAGGGGTAGACATCATCGATGTCTGTCTTGCTCCTTGGGCCTATCGTACTTCCCACCCGGGCCTGGAACCCCTGGTTGTCGCTCTGCAAGGAACCAGCCGGGATACTGGCTTTGATCTCAAACAGTTGACCAAGTGCTCGCAGCATTTCATCAAGATAACTCCAAAGTACAGGCACTTGCTGGATGACCGTATTTCGGTCATCGACACCAACGTCCTGTTGCACCAGACCCCGGGAGGCATGCTCTCCAATCTGGTCAACCAACTGCGGGAGATGGATGCCATTGATCGTCTGGACGATGTGTTCAAAGAGCTTCCCAGGGTGCGCAAAGAATTGGGTCAGGTGCCTCTGGTCACGCCCACAAGCCAGATAGTGGGTACGCAGACCGTAAACAACGTCCTCTTTGACACAGAGGAGGAGCGGTACAAGATGATTACCGCCCAGGTCAAGGATCTGTGCTACGGTCTGTACGGCAAGACACCTGCCGGTGTCGATCCCGAGGTCCAGAAAAAGGCCCTGAAGGGGTATCCACGGGGCGAGGAGCCCTTTCATGGCCGGCCGGCGGACATTCTGGAACCGGAGCTGGAAAAAGCCAAAAAAGATGTGGAAGGCTTGGCCAAGGATATCGATGATGTACTGATATACGCCCTGTATCCGACCACAGGAAAACGGTTCTTGAAATGGAAATACGGCCTGGAGGAAATGCCTGAAGAGGTCAAGCCTCGCAGCCTTGAAGAGGGACAAAAGATCGTGGATCTGATTGAAAAGGCCAAGAAAGGGCTTGTGGTTGAAACATCCAAAGAAGCACCAGCCAAAGGAGACGATGTGCGTACTTTCAATGTATATGTAGACGGTGAATATTACAAGGTAGAGGTAGAGCAGGTGGGCGGACAGCCTGTGGTCAGCTCGATCGCGCCGGCCGGTGCCCAACCGGCCCAGCCAGCGCAAGCACCTGCCCAGCCGGCGGCAAAGCCCCAAGCCGCAGCAGCCCCGAAAGCAGCTCCAGCTTCGGGCACAACAGTTGAGGCCCCTATGCCGGGCATGATCATCCGGTTTGAAGTGGATCAGGGCGAAGAGGTGAGCGAGGGAGATCCTCTGCTCATTCTGGAGGCTATGAAGATGGAGAACTCCATCAACGCCCCCACGGCCGGGACGGTAAAAGAAATCCGGTTCAAGGAAGGGGAGAGCGTGAAGAAGGGTGATGTTTTAGTGGTTATCGGCTAACAGATGAGGAGGAGACTGGGAATGAAAACACGCAAAAAAATAACAGTTGTCGGTGCAGGCTTTGTGGGGGCTACTGCAGCCCACTGGGCTGCCTTGAAAGAATTGGGCGATGTCTGCCTGATTGATATTGTGGAAGGAATGCCCCAAGGCAAGGGCTTGGATTTACGGCAGGCCTCACCCATTGAAGGCTTTGATTCTGCTGTTGTCGGGACTAATGACTATGCCGATACTGCTGACTCGGACATCGTGATCATCACAGCCGGTCTGCCCCGCAAACCGGGCATGAGCCGGGACGATCTGCTGGCCAAGAATACAGAGATCGTCAAAGGCGTAACTGAGCAGGTTGCCAAGTATTCCCCTGAGGCAGTGCTCATTGTGGTGGCCAACCCCCTGGATGCCATGGTCTATGTGGCCCACCATGCCAGTGGCTTTCCGCCGCACAGGGTCCTGGGCATGGCCGGAGTATTGGACTCTGCCAGGTTCCGGACTTTTATTTCCATGGAACTGGACGTGTCTGTAGAGGATGTGAACGCCTTTGTCCTGGGCGGACACGGAGACAGTATGGTGCCTTTGCCCAGATACAGCACTGTAGCCGGGATTCCCCTGCCCGATCTTCTGCCGGCGGATAAGATCGAGGCCATGGTCCAGCGGACCAGGGACGGGGGCGCGGAGATTGTGGGCCTCTTAAAGACCGGAAGCGCTTTTTTCGCCCCCTCGGCAGCTGCAGTACAAATGGCCGAATCCATACTCAAAGACAAAAAGCGTATTTTGCCCTGTGCGGCCTATTGCGACAAGGAATACAATGTTGGCGGTTATTTTGTGGGTGTGCCGGTCAAGCTTGGGGCCAATGGTGTCGAGCAAGTTATTGAGATCTCCTTGCTGCCCGAAGAACAGGCCGTATTCCAAAAGTCGGTGGATGCGGTCAAGGGTTTGGTTCAAAAGATAGATGTCTAGTGCTGGCCCAGGACCGGGCATGGAAAGCATGTCCGGTCCTTTGTAAAATCCTTGGTGATGAAGGAGATACTCATGGCTCAGGAAGGGAAACGATATCGGATTTTAATCGGCAAACCCGGTTTGGATGGGCATGACCGGGGGGCCAAATGTATTGCCCGCGCATTGCGGGATAATGGTTTTGAAGTGGTTTATACCGGTATTCGACGGACTGCGGAAGAAATTGCAGTGGCAGCGATTCAAGAAGACGTTGATGCCGTTGGATTGTCTTCTTTGTCCGGTGCCCATCTGCAGCTTTTTCCCGAGGTCATACAAAGCCTGAAAAAGCATGATGCGGCTGATATTCCGGTCATCGGCGGGGGAATTATTCCAGAAGAAGACATGCCTGTGCTCAAAGAACATGGGGTCAAGGCGGTATTTACGCCTGGGACCAGCATGGATGAGATTATTGCCACTTTTCGGGGCCTTTGTGAATAGCAGACAGACGTCGGACGTCGGATGTCGGAGGTCGGAAGACGAGGCCGGAGATCAGAAGTCGGACTTTCGAAAATACAATATTGCAGATCCACAGCTGATTTTGACAGCCCAGCCAGTAAGGCAGGGATATGCATTGGGAATGAGAATGGATATTGAGCAGATAAAAAGAGGGATTGAAAGCAAAAACAGCCGTGCCCTGGCCAAGGCTATTTCCCTGGTTGAGGATGGGGCAGAAGAAGCTGACCAGCTTCTGGCCTCATTGGATGCTTCACGCATCGAATCCAGCGCTGTGATCGGGATTACCGGAGCCCCGGGAGCCGGGAAGTCAACATTAACCGATAAACTTGTTGCAGTCTGCCGGGAACGGGGTAAGCGGGTTGGAGTGATCGCCATCGACCCGTCTTCGCCGATCTCAGGCGGAGCAATTCACGGAGATCGGATCAGGATGATGCAGCACGCCCTGGATCAGGATGTGGTAGTCCGCTCCATGGCTACCCGCGGTCGATTGGGTGGTCTATGCGCCGCGGCAGGAGCTGCGTCCAGGATCATGGCCAGTGCCGGGTGTGATCCTATTATTATTGAAACTGTGGGTGTTGGCCAATCGGAGATGGACATTATACGCATTGCGGATGTCACTGCCCTGGTGTCTGCACCGGGCCTTGGAGATGATATTCAGGCCTTAAAGGCCGGGTTGTTGGAAGTAGCCGATCTTATGGTGGTGAACAAGGCCGACAAACCCGGAGCTGAAATGTTGGCCATGGAGCTCAACGAGATCGCCCGGGCCAAAGGCCGACAGGTAATGATGACTGTTGCCGCCCAGGGACAGGGTGTCTCTGAACTCTTGGATGCCATGCTGGAAATTTTTGAGACCAAACGGGCTTCCGGGCAACGGGATCAGCAACGGGCCGAGTGCCGTAACATGGAAGTCGTTGACTGGGGACTGGAGATGCTCAGGCCATATCTCTATGCCCAAAGCCTGGAACAAGATCAAAAGACCGGGGGGGATCCCCGGATCAGGGCCAAGGAAATAGTGGACCGCCTGTTCCCTGCATCCACCTGGTGAAAAATCAACCTTAATCTGTCGCTCCCTCTTCTTCGTCCCCCCTTGAGGGGGGTTGGGGGGTGTTTCTTGCATTGCGACAGATGATGAATGACAAAGCACCAGGTGTAAGGGTCCACCAGAGATCCTCCGAGGTGGTCATGTGCACAGGCGGGATCTGAAAGAAAATAAACTTGAGGCCAGATGCAGGTCTGATTGCCTCTTGCCCACTCGTCCGGCTGAACAAATGCAGAATGGGCGGGTCAGAATTTTAAAAGGGGTGACGCATTATGTCCAAACATCCGAAATTACAAGAATGGGAAGATAAGGTTCTGACCAAGGCCCTGGAAAAGTTTCCGGAGCGCAAGGCGGAATTTAAAACTGTCGGTGGATTGGAACTGCCCAGGCTCGGACTGCCAGCAGAAATTGATGATCAGTATCTCAACCAACTGGGATTTCCCGGCCTGTATCCCTTCACCAGGGGGGTACAGCCGACAATGTATCGTTCCCGGCTGTGGACCATGCGCCAGTACGCCGGGTTTTCCACAGCCAAAGAAACAAACCAGAGATACAGGTATCTTTTGGATCAGGGTCAGACCGGCCTTTCAGTGGCCTTTGATCTGCCAACGCAGATCGGCTATGACTCCGACCACCATATGAGTAAGGGCGAAGTGGGCAAGGTTGGCGTAGCTATTGATTCCATGGAGGACATGGAGATCCTTTTCGACCAGATTCCTCTGGGCAAGGTCTCTACCTCCATGACCATTAATTCTCCGGCAGCCGTGCTTTTGGCCATGTATGTGGCTGTGGGGGAGAAGCAGGGTGTGCCCATGGACAAGATCAAGGGCACCATTCAAAACGATGTCCTCAAAGAATATGTCGCCCGGGGCACATTCATTTTTCCTCCCCGTCCCAGCCTTCGCCTGATCACCAATATATTTGAGTGGTGCGGCGAAAATACGCCGGCCTTTAATACCATTTCCATTTCCGGATACCATATTAGGGAAGCTGGTTCCACCGCGGTTCAGGAAGTGGCCTTTACCCTGGCCAACGGCTGCGCCTATGTCCAGGCTGCTTTGGACGCTGGATTGGATGTGGATGTCTTTGGCAAACGGCTTTCCTTTTTCTTCAATGCCACCACAGACCTGGTAGAAGAAGTGGCCAAGTTTCGGGCTGCCAGACGAATGTGGGCCAAGCTGATGAAAGAGAGATTTGAAGCCAAGAATCCGCGCAGCTGGATGCTGCGTTTCCATACCCAGACAGCGGGACACACCCTGACCGCTCAGCAGTTGGACAACAATGTGGTCCGGGTTACCTTGCAGGCTTTGGCAGCGGTCCTGGGCGGCACCCAGTCCCTGCACACCAATTCCAAGGATGAGGCCTTGGCCTTGCCCACTGAGGACTCAGTGCGCACAGCTCTGCGCACCCAGCAGATTATCGCTCATGAATCGGGTGCAGCCAACAGTATCGATATTTTCGGTGGTTCGTACCTCATAGAAGAACTGACGGATAAGATAGAGGAAGAATCCTGGGCCTTGATGCAGAAGATCGAAGATCTGGGCGGAGTTATCCCGGCCATTGAGCAAGGGTTTATTCAGCGCCAGATCGAGGATTCGGCCTATGACTATCAAATGAAGGTTGAGAGTAAAGAGCGTATCGTGGTTGGAGTCAACGAGTTCCAAAGCACAGAGGATATGAAGGTTCCTTTGCTGCGTATCGATCCGGAAGTGGAAAAGGCTCAGGTAGGAAGAGTGCAGGCTGTGCGCGAAAAACGGGACGCTGATCAGGTCCAGAAAAGGTTGGCAGAACTCCGGCAGATTGCCCAGTCTGAAAGCAATGTCATGACTTCTATAGTTGAGGCGGTCAAAGCCTACGCCACCATTGGGGAAATCTGCGATGTGATGCGCGGTGTCTTTGGTGAGCATCGAGAGTAGACCGGTTTTCAATATACAAAAGGAAGCAGATATATGTCCACGCAGACGACAAAGCAAAAGATTGAAGAGCTCCTGGAAAAAGAAAAAGCCATGCTGGCCATGGGTGGAGAAAAGGCGGTTTCCAAGCACAAGGAAAAAGGGAAGCTGACGGCAAGGGAGCGGCTGGAGCGGCTTTTTGATCCCGGCACTTTTGAAGAAACAGATATGTTCGTTAAACATCGGTGTGTGAATTTCGGCATGCAGGATGTGGAGATTCCCTCTGAAGGGGTGATCACCGGACATGGTCTGGTCAATGGGCGGCCTGTGTGCGCTTATGCCCAGGATTTTACCGCCCGGGCCGGGAGCCTGGGAGAGATGCATGCCAAAAAGATCTGCAAGATCATGGACTTAGCCTTGAAGTCAGGTGTCCCCATGGTTGGTTTAAACGACTCCGGCGGAGCCAGGATCCAGGAAGGAGTGGATGCCCTGTCCGGGTATGGACAGATCTTTTTCCGCAATTCCAACGCCTCCGGTGTGATTCCCCAGATATCAGCCATTATGGGGCCTACAGCCGGTGGGGCAGTGTATTCTCCGGCCATGACCGACTGGATTTTTATGGTCAAGAATACCAGCTATATGTTTATTACCGGACCGGAAGTCATCAAATCCGTGACCGGGGAGGAAGTTTCTTTTGAAGATTTGGGTGGAGCCATGTCCCACAATACCAAAAGCGGGGTGGCCCATTTTGCGTGTGAAAATGACGGGCAGGCCATAGACGAGATCAAACGGTTGCTCTCCTTTCTGCCTTTAAACAATATGGAAGATCCACCTCTGGACCCTCCCAGGGATGCTCCGGACAGACAAGCTCCTGATTTGGACACTATTGTTCCGGATAATCCCAATCAGGCCTACGACATGAAAGGGGTCATTCGGTCCCTGGTGGATGATGGCGATTTCTTTGAACCCCACGAACACTATGCCCAAAACATCATAGTGGGATTGGCCCGGTTGAATGGGCATTCAGTGGGCATTATCGCCAACCAGCCGCAGTATCTGGCCGGCTGTTTGGATATCGATGCCTCGGATAAGGCCACCCGGTTCATTCGTTTTTGTGATGCCTTTAATATCCCCATGCTGACCATTGCCGATGTGCCAGGCTATTTGCCTGGTACCCAGCAGGAATGGGGCGGGATTATCCGGCATGGAGCCAAGCTTTTATGGTGCTATTCCGAGGCCACCGTGCCCAAAATGCTCCTGGTTACCCGCAAGTCATACGGTGGATCGTATCTGGCCATGTGTTCCAAGGACCTGGGGGCCGATTTGGCCTTTGCCTGGCCGACAGCGGAAATCGCGGTCATGGGAGCCAGCGGAGCGGCCAATATCATTCACCGCAAGGAGATCAAGGAAGCAGATGACCCGGATGCCAAGCGCAAAGAAAAGATCCAGGAATACGACGATATCTTTGCCAACCCGTACCGGGCGGCCAACCGGGGGTATATCGATGCAATCATCCTGCCCAGGGAAACGCGGCCCAGGCTGATCCGGGCCCTGGAAATCCTCAAGAGCAAGCGGGAAGTCAGATCACCGAAGAAACATGGTAATATCCCGGTATAACCCACGTGCCTGTCATGGGCGCGGGCACGCTTGCGCTCATAAAGCATACAAACGATACCGATCCCGATTGAGAATAAAAAAATCAGTATCGTTTGAGGCTTCTTGTTCATTGGAGATGGGAAAGACCCACGGACAGTTACCAGAGGTCAGTTGCCATCCGGCAAGAGGCATGAATGAGTGGATAATCAATCGGTCGGCAAAGCCGTACTGTCTAAGAGGGGAATGTTATGTTGCAGAAGATTGATCACTTGGGAATTGCAGTCAAATCTCTGGAAGAGGCCATAGCCTATTATGAGAAGGCCTTGGGACTGGAGTGCGAGAAGATTGAAGAAGTTGAATCCCAAAAGGTCAGGACGGCCTTTTTTCAGGTAGGGGATACCCATATTGAGCTCTTAGAACCTACTTCTGAAGAGAGCCCGATTGCCAAGTTTCTGGCCAAAAACGGGGAGGGCATTCACCATGTGGCCTTTGCCACAGATGATATCAACGCCCAGCTTGAATGTGCCCGGGATTCCGGGTGCAAACTCATCAACCAGGAGCCGGTTCCAGGAGCAGGGGGCAAGAAGGTGGCCTTTCTCCATCCAAAGTCCACTCATGGTGTTTTGACCGAGTTCTGCTCCAAGTAGGATATACAGGCAAGGGCCTGGGAGCACTCCGCTTGCCGGGCTGCAATGGTGTGAAGGATAATACAGCAGAAAGCAGTGCCAGGAGTAGGAACGAATGAAGATTCATGAATATCAAGCCAAAGAGCTTTTTGCCAACCAACAGATTCCCATCCCTGAAGGCTCTATGGTCACCAGCGTTGATCAGGCTGTGGATGTTGCGGATACGCTTGGTGGATACCCCGTGGTGGTGAAGGCCCAGATCCATGCCGGAGGCAGAGGAAAAGGCGGGGGCGTCAAGCTGGCCAAATCCAAAGAGGAGGTGCACGAAGCGGCTTCCTCTATTTTGGGTATGAATCTGGTCACACATCAGACCGGTCCCCAGGGGCAACCGGTGAAAAAGCTGCTTGTAGAACAATGCCTGGATATTGCCCATGAGATGTATATGAGCGTTATCCCGGACCGGGCTTCAGCCAATGTGGTCATCATGGCCAGCATGGCTGGAGGAGTGGATATTGAAGAAGTCGCGGAAAAGACACCTGAGAAGATCATCAAGGTGGCAGTGGATCCTATGCTTGGGATCCAGGCTTATCATTGCCGCCAAGTGGCTTTTGGTTTGGATCTGCCGGCAGAGGCCAGGAAAGAATGCATGGCCCTGGTCAGCAATGTGTACAAACTGCTCATGGCCCATGACTGTTCCCTGGTGGAAATAAATCCCTTGGTATTGACCACGGATAATCGTCTGCTGGCCCTGGATGCCAAAATAAATTTCGACGACAACGCCTTGTTTCGGCACAAAGATATTTTGAATTACCGGGATGTTGATGAAGAAGATCCTTTGGAAGTGGAAGCATCCAAATACGGGCTGAACTATATCAAGATG
Source organism: uncultured Desulfohalobiaceae bacterium (assembly GCA_964479235.1). GTDB lineage: Bacteria > Desulfobacterota > Desulfovibrionia > Desulfovibrionales > Desulfothermaceae > Desulfovermiculus. The sequence continues at coordinate 9,620 of CAYZLB010000035.1, read as the reverse complement.
GACGGCAACGTGGGAAATATGGTCAATGGAGCCGGACTGGCCATGGCCACTATGGATATTATCAAAAAGGCTGGGGCAGAGCCGGCCAACTTTTTGGACGTCGGCGGCGGAGCCAGCGCTGAGATGGTTGAAAATGGGTTTCGGATTATTCTCGGCGATCCCAATGTCAAAGGTATATTTATCAACATCTTTGGCGGGATCCTGCGATGCGATGTTTTGGCCCAGGGAGTTGTTCAAGCGGCCGCCAAGGTCGGTTTGAATGTTCCAGTGGTGGTTCGCATGGAAGGGACCAATGTGGAGCAAGGACGTCAGATTTTGGCTGAATCCGGTTTGGATCTGCGTACGGCCAAGGATTTGGCGGATGCCGCCCAACAGGTAGCCGCTCTGGTCAATTAGTTGACCGCAATCTGAAGGATAGGATATGAGTATATTTGTCAATAAAGAAACCAAGGTTATTGTACAAGGAATTACCGGCAGGGAAGGCCAATTCCATACCAGGCAGTGTGTAAGCTATGGAACCAATGTGGTCGCCGGTTCTACCCCAGGAAAGGGCGGACAGGAGATGGACGGCATTCCGGTCTTCAATACTGTCCACCAGGGAGTGGAAGCAACAGGGGCCAATTGCAGTCTGATTTTTGTTCCTCCAGCCTTTGCAGCGGATGCTATATTGGAGGCTGTGGATGCAGGGGTAGATGTGGTCGTGGCTATTACAGAAGGGATCCCGATCCTGGATATGATGCGGGTCAAAAATTACATGCAGAATAAGCCGGTTCAGTTGATCGGTCCAAATTGCCCGGGGATTACCACCCCTGGGGAATGCAAAGTGGGCATCATGCCCGGAAATATCCATATACCTGGCGGTCCCATAGGCGTGATCTCCCGCTCTGGAACACTGACCTACGAGGTGGTGGATCAGTTGACCAAGCAGGGAATCGGACAGACCACCTGTCTTGGAATCGGCGGTGATCCAGTCAATGGAACAAATTTTATCGATTGCCTGCAGGCCTTTGAGCACGACACGGAGACCAAGGGTATTGTTATGGTCGGTGAAATCGGCGGAGATGCAGAAGAGCGTGCTGCTGAATACGTGCAAAAGTCTGTGAGCAAGCCTGTGGTCGGTTTTATTGCAGGGTTGACTGCACCTCCAGGACGACGGATGGGGCATGCAGGGGCAATTATCAGCGGAAAAAGCGGTACCGCCCAAGGCAAGATTGAAGCTATGCGGGCCAGCGGTATCCATGTTTGTGAAGACTTGGGTACTTTGGGCCACTTCTGCAAAGAAGTCTTTCCCGTATAACACATTGGACACTCTTGCTCCATCAAGGGTGTCCCAAAAATAACAAAACAGTGTTCACGCTCCAGCATGCTGCTTGAGGAACTAAATTTTGGAATTTTACCAATTACTTTTTTTCGGTTTTAACCTTTTCTCTGAAACGGTATGTCGGACACACATAACCTGGAGTGTAAGTATTTCAGATGTATTTATTCACCTGCTCAAGAGTACATCAAAAACGAAATATGTGCTTGACATGCATGGAGTATGACGCTAGATTGCTATAATAATGAGCCATAAGTAAATAAATCAAAGCCTGCTTACAGTCTGACAGCAGTATATAGAGTTTGTTATGACCAAAAATGCCCAATCCCCCTCTCGATCTCGAAAGGATGTGTACAAGAACGTATCGATAGCAGAATTCGGCCAACGCACCCCGGATTTTTCCACCATGGGCCGGAAGATAGATAACCAGTATGCCCAACACCGGGATGTGGTCGTGGTCCAGGCCTGCCGAACCCCGTACGGCCGCGTGGGAGGCAAGCTCGCCGGCTACGATGCCCCCCAGCTTGGGGCCCTGGCCATCCAGGAGGTCCTGCGCCGGGTGGAAGGAAAGGTCTCCGGACAGGACGTGGACTATGTGATCATGGGCCAGGTAGTCCCGGCCGGATGCGGCCAGGTACCCGGCCGTCAGGCCTCTATTTTGGCCGGACTTCCGGAGAGCGTTCCCTGCATCACAGTGAACAAGGTCTGTTCTTCAGGGATCAAGACCGTGGATCTCGGAGCCCAGATGATCCAGTTGGGCCGGGCCGAGATCGTCATTGCCGGGGGACAGGAGTCCATGTCCAACTGTCCATACTCCCTGCCTGAGATGCGCCAGGGCAAGAAGATGGCCCTGCCCACAGCCCCGGCCTATGACCTCATGGTCTACGATGGATTGTGGGATCCCTTTTATCAGCGGCACATGGCCCTGCACGGCTCAGAGACCAGTGACGAATTCGGATTTACCCGGGAGGACAACGACGCCTGGGCCCTGCATTCCCAGCAGGCAGCTGCCCGGGCGATGGCCGAGGGCCGCCTGGAGGAGGAGATTTTTCCGGTCCAGGTTGGCCGGGGCAAGAAGCAGGAAGTCATGGACACGGACGAGCAACCCCGCCCGGAGACGAGCATGGAAGGGCTGGCCAAGCTGCCCCCGGTCTTTGGGCACACCAGTGCGGTAACCGGCGAGCCAGGGAGCGTGACCGCAGGCAACGCTCCAGGAGTGAACGACGGCGGGGACGTATGTCTGCTCATGAGCCGGGCCAAGGCTGAGGAACTTGGTCTGACGCCCCTGTTTTCCATCGTGGACTACGCCGAGGTGTCCCAGCCGACCAAGGATATCGCCACTGTTCCCGGCCTGAGCATCAAGAAGGTCTTGGATCAGAACAACTTAAGCGTTCATGACGTGGATTTGATCGAGATCAACGAAGCCTTTGCTGCTGTGGCCCTGATCAGCGCCCGCAAGATTTTAGGCTTAAGTGACGAAGAGATGAAGGCAAAGGTGAACGTCAACGGCAGTGCCATTGCCTATGGCCATCCCATTGGGGCCACCGGGGCCCGGATCGTGATGACCCTGGCCTATGAGCTGGGACGCCGGGGCGGGGGCCTTGGCGTGTGCGGGATCTGCTCCGGCCTGGCCCAGGGCGATGCCATGCTGATTAGAGTGTAGAAGACAGAGGTCAGAGGTCAGAGGTCAGAGGTCGGAGATCAGAAGACAGAGGACAGAAGTCAGAGATCAGAAGTCAGAAGATCAGAAGTCAGAAGATAGACATCAGATTTGTGCCGGATTGATCGAATATGAAACCTGTGAATGGCTCTTCTCCGTCATTGCCCGGCCCGGATAGTTCGAATACACCGGGATCAGGCTTGCCGGGCAATCTAGAGGAAAGCCATTGTATCAGCTCTGGATACCAATATACCAGAACAAAAACAGAGAAAGGACAGTGAAAATGGATGTAAAGACAATCATGGTCATCGGAGCCGGGCAGATGGGCAACGGTATAGCCCAGGTAGCGGCACAAGCCGGGTATACGACATATATGAGCGATATCTCCCAGGAGCTGGTGGATAAGGGCATGGCCGCCATCTCCAGGAACCTGGACCGGATGGTCAAAAAAGAGAAGATCTCCAGCTCGGACAAGGAGCAGATCCTGTCCCGGATCACCCCGGTCATCGACCTGGAACCGGCTTCAAAGTGTGACCTGACTGTGGAAGCGGTGGTGGAGAAGATGGAGATCAAGGCCAAGGTATTCCAGGAGCTGGACGCCAAGGCCCCGGCCCACGCCATTTTGGCCAGCAATACCTCTTCGTTGCCCATTACAAGCATAGGAGCCTGCACCAAACGTCCGGAAAAAGTCATCGGGATGCACTTCATGAATCCGGTGCCGGTGATGAAGCTGGTTGAAGTGATCAATGGCCTGGCCACGACAGAAGATGTGACCAATGCGGTGCGGGCGGTTTCCGAGTCCATGGGCAAGATCCCTGTGGAGTGCCGGGACGTGCCCGGATTCGTTTCCAACCGGGTGCTCATGGTCATGCTCAACGAGGCCCTGTGGGAGCTCTACGAGGGAGTGGCCACTGCCGAGGGCATCGATCAGATCATGAAGCTGGGGATGAACCATCCCATGGGTCCCCTGGCCCTGGCCGACCTGATCGGCCTGGACACGGTTCTGGCCATTCTGGAAGTGCTCCAAGACGGCTACGGCGATCCCAAATACCGGCCCTGCCCCTTGCTCAAGTCTTTTGTCAACGCCGGCTGGCTGGGCCGCAAAAGCGGTAAGGGGATCTACGAGTACAGCTAGTTCTCACTGCAACGCCTGCACCACGCATTGTGCAGGCGTTTTTGGTTGTGCTTTGAAAATATGCAAAACAGTGCAAAACATCAGGTCATTGACCAAAAGACTACAGAAAATTTGCACGCAGGGAGATGAGCAATGTATTTTGCCAAAGAAGTCCTGGATAAATGCAGCAATCTGCGCGTTCAGTGGGAAGACGAGGTCCGGCGTCTGATCAATAAGAAAGGAGAGCGCAAAGAAGCCTTTACCACTGTATCCAATCATGAAATCAAGCGCTTGTATACTCCTGAAGATATAGCTGATCTGGATTTTGAACGAGACATAGGATATCCGGGCCAGTTTCCCTTTACTCGGGGAAACCAAGCCACAGGCTACAGGGGACGGCTGTGGACCTACCGCATGTTTTCAGGAATGGGTACGGCCAGGGACACAAATGAGCGCTGGCACATGCTGCTCCGCGAAGGACAGACCGGCTTGAGCACAGCTTTCGATTTTCCCACCCTTATGGGATACGATACGGACAGCCCGAAGGCTTTGGGGGAGTGCGGCAAGTGCGGTGTGGCCATTGATACATTGGAAGATTTCCAAATCCTGGTCGACCGGATCCCTTTGGGCGAAGTGACCACCTCCATGACCATTAATCCTCCGGCCACAATCATGTGGGCCATGTACTGTGCATGTGCCCAGCAGCAAGGTGTGCCTTTAGATCAGATCGGAGGTACAATTCAAAATGACATGCTCAAAGAGTTCATTGCTCAGAAGACCTTCATGCTCCCCCCTGAGCCCTCCATTAAACTGATCAGTGATACGGTAGAATTCGGGGCCAAGCATGTCCCGCGCTGGAATACAATCAGCATCAGCGGTTACCATATCCGGGAGGCCGGATCCACGGCAGTCCAGGAACTGTCCTTTACTCTCAGAGACGGGATGGCCTATGTTGAAGATGTTATGGAGCGAAAGGGCCTCCATCCGGATGAATTCGCTCCCAGGCTGTCCTTCTTCTTTAACTCTCACATCGATTTCTTCGAAGAACTGTGCAAGATGCGAGCGGCCAGACGTATTTGGGCCAAGGTTATGCGGGAGCGATACGGGGCCAAGAACGAAAGATCCTGGTGGATGCGTTTTCATACCCAAACTGCCGGATGCTCACTGACCGCCCAACAGCCATACAACAACGTGGTCCGCACAGCTTTGGAGGCTTTATCGGCAGTAATGGGCGGGACCCAGTCTCTGCACACCAACTCCCTTGACGAAGTCTGGTGTCTGCCTACGGACCATGCGGTACAGATTGCCTTGCGTACCCAGCAAATCATTGCTGAAGAGACCGGGGTTGCCAACACCCTTGATCCTTTGGCCGGCTCTTATTTTGTGGAAAAGCTGACCAATGAAATGGAAGAGCAGGCTTGGGAATATATTGAAAAGATCGATTCCATGGGCGGCATGCTGGCGGCCATCGATCAGGGCTATCCGCAAATGGAAATAGCAGACGCGGCATATACCTTTCAGCAGCAGTTGGAGTCGGGAGAGCGGGTCATGGTCGGTGTGAATAAATATGTAACCGAAGAAGCGGAAGAATGCCCTATCCTGGATATCGATGAAGAGGTTGAACAGGACCAACTGCGGCGATTGAATGAGATCAAACGCACAAGGGACAGCAAAGCGGTCAAGCGGACCTTGGACGACCTGCGTACAGCATGCAAGAAGGGAGACAACGTCATGCCCTATTGCATCGAAGCGGTCAAGGCCATGGTCACAGAACAGGAAATCTGTGATGTCTATCGCGAGGTCTATGGGGAATATCAGGATCCAGGGTTGTTCTAAGAGAGTGTTTCGTACTTTGAAAGAGGGTGACGAGAATGGCTGATAAGACGCTGCGTATATTGGTGGCCAAGCCGGGACTGGATGGACATGACCGGGGGGCCAGAATCCTGGCCCGGGCATTTCGGGATGCGGGTTTTGAAGTGGTGTATACCGGATGTCATCAGACGCCGGAGCAAATAGTGAATGCGGCAATGCAAGAGGACGTGGACTGCGTTGGGTTAAGCTGCTTGTCCGGGGCGCACAAGGCCTTGTTCCCCAAGGTTGTGGATCTGCTCAAAAAGCAGGGTGCGGATGACATCGTTGTTGTCGGTGGTGGGATCATCCCCAAGCAGGATATGCCTTTTTTGCGGGAACGCGGGGTGCAGGAAATATTTACTCCTGGTACGCCTTTGGATGACATCATTTCCTGGGTCAAGAAAAATGTCAGTCCCCGAGATGATCTGTAGGATACATCCGGTGCGGGGCGCAGAAAGGTCTCATCCCAGAATGCTGGTAGAAGTTACGGTGTTACAATTTTTGACGGGTCCTTATGAACAAGGGGATGGTTTTGGCCAGGGAATCGGAAAACGCAGAACAAGTTCACAACAGAACGCAGCAGATTGTCGATCGTGTTCAGGCTGGCGATGTGCGTACTGTGTCCAGGTTGATACGGCACATAGAAGACAAGAATCCAAAAGCCACAGAGGTGATCAAGGCCCTGTTCCCTTTGACTGGGCAGGCGCATGTCATTGGACTGACTGGAGCACCTGGAGCGGGCAAGAGCACGCTCAGCGACGCACTGATCACTAATTACCGGAAACAAGGGAAAAGTGTCGGCGTTCTGGCTGTTGATCCTACCAGTCCGTTTACCGGCGGAGCAATCCTTGGTGACAGGGTCAGGATGCAAAAACATGCTGAAGACAAAGATGTTTTTATCCGCAGCCTGGCGACACGAGGGGCCTTAGGAGGTCTTTCGGATGCAGTGGACGAAGCGATTCATGTCCTGGACGCCATGGGCAAGGACATCATATTGGTCGAGACTGTCGGCACAGGGCAGTCGGAAGTCGATATCATGAATAACGCCCATTCCATATTGCTGGTTTTAACCCCGGGCATGGGCGACGAGGTGCAGACAATCAAGGCCGGGGTCATGGAGATCGCTGATCTGTTCGTGATCAATAAAGCGGATCAGCCTGGAGCAGGCAAACTGCTCAACGAGTTGACCAGGGCCTTGGACATGGCGGACAGCTTCTCCTCCGGATGGAGGCCACCGATAGTGACGGTGGAAAATCTGGCCCAGGCAGAATCTTTCCTGACCAAGGTGGATCAGGTGCGGGTGACCATTGATGAACACTATGAATTGTTGCAAAACAGCGATGTTTTGCGGCAAAGGGAACGGAGAAAGGCCGAGGTGCAGCTCAATCATGCCCTGGACAGCGCTTTAGTAGACTCGGTGGTCGGCTATTTGCGGACAAATGGGCAATGGCAGCAAATACTTCAGGTCTTGGCGGACAAAACAAATGATCCATATACATTGGCTGAAAAGATCGTTTCCCTGGTCTATACCCTGGACTGGGAACAGCGGTTGGAGTCTCTCAACATCGCTGATGCATAAAGGGACAAGGGGAATGCACCATGAACTATGAAACAGTTCAGGTAGAAATTGCAGAACATATTGGAACCATTACTTTCAATAGACCCGAGAGCCTGAATACCTTCAATACTATCTTGGCTACCGAATTTGCACAGGCTCTTCAGGAGCTGGAGACAGATGACCAGGCCCGGGTGATAGTGGTCAAAGGAAAAGGAAAGGCATTTTGTGCTGGAATCGACGTCAAGGAACTGGAAGGAAAACAGGCCGTTGATTATTATGCCTGGGTCAAACAAATGGAGGAAATGAGCCTGATCATTGCCCAAATGGGTACTCCGGTCATTGCCTCGGTCCAAGACCTGGCTGTAGCCAACGGAATCGGCGTGGTTGCTTCGGCTGATCTGGCGATTGCTGCAGAAGGGGCGCGTTTTGGGGCCACTGCTGTCAATGTCGGTCTCTTCTGCATGGGGCCGGCTGTACCCTTGTCCCGAAATCTGGGCCGAAAGAAAGCATTGGAACTGCTCCTCACCGGGGATATGATCGATGCGGAGGAAGCGTACCGCATCGGTTTGATCAACAAGGTTGTGCCCAAAGATGCGCTGGAGACCGCAACCCAGGAGATGGCAGCCAAGCTTGCCAAGAAGAGTCCGCTGGCTGTCCAGATGGGCAAGAAATCGTTTTATGCCATGGAAGATCTGGACTATATTAGTGCTTTTGAAATGGCCAACAACCATTTTGCTCTGCTCTGCTCCACGGATGACGCCCATGAAGGGGTAAACGCCTTTCTCAATAAGCGTGATCCACAGTGGAAAGGACGATAGAGGACTGAGAACAGAAGTCTGAGGTTAACACGCCTCTCGCGGGCTTGTTATTGGTTATTTGTAAGAAACCGTCGCTTTTATCAAGACAATAACTGGCCAGTGGCTATGAGTGCCTTCTTATCAAGTAACTGTCGCAATGCAAGAAACACCCCCAGCCCCCTCAAGGGGAACGAAGAAGGGGGGGAAGCGACAGATTGAGTTTGATTTTCAGTAGGGGCGAATAATTATTCGCCCTCTTTGACCAGTCACACGTCTGCACGTGACTGGCAGTCTCGGGCGGCTGAGCCAGCGACCGGAATTGGGTTGTGTTGCACGCGTGACTTCTGAAAAAGGGTTTTGCTGAACAGTGATTCTGGAAGAAACCGACATAACAGTAGGTGTTCACATGTTTAAACATATGATCCGTATTTGTTGTTCAAACGTAAAAGGAGGGTTCTGATGGGAATGGAACAAGTTTACAGAGACGTGATGCAGATCAACATCACAAAAGACATGGAAAAGCGGAAAGAAGCGGCAAAGTCCTTTTTTGAACGTCTCAATTATATGGACAAACCCGAGTATTTCAACTGGGCTTCGGAGATTTTCGAAGGCCTTCATGTCAAGGAACAAGGGGACAAGCAGGCCTTGATTTGGGCTGATCTGGAGTCGGATCGGGAGCGCAAATTCAGTTACAAAGAGTTTGCGGCCAATGGTAACAAGTTGTTGAATTTTTTGAAAAAGAATGGTGTGGAGCAGGGACATAACCTGTACATGATGATACCCATTGTTCCTGAGACCTGGTTTGTCAGCTTTGCTGCGGTCAAGGGCGGACTGATTGTGGTACCCACGGCCACCAGTATGACTGTTCGGGAACTGAAATTTCGTTTTGAAATCTATCCTCCGGATGTGGTCATAGCCGATGAAGAGTCTGTCGGCATTATTGACGAGGCTTTGGCGGATACCGACACCCAGCCCAAGGTCAAGATTGTGCTGGGCAGCAAAGACGGATGGACCAGCTACTCCGATCTGGCCAGTGAGGACGGCCAGGCGGAGCCGGCCAAAACCAAATCTGATGACCTCCTGTTTTGCTTTTTTACCTCTGGAACAACAGGATTGCCCAAAAGAGTTGGGCATTCGGCCATGTCCTATCCTTTGGGACATCTATCCACCGCGGTTATGATTGGTCTGACTCCGGACGATGTCCACCACAACCTGAGTGCTCCGGGATGGGCCAAGTGGGCATGGAGTTCCTTCTTTGCCCCTTTTAATTTGGGTGCAACCGCCACAGGATTTAACTTCAAGGCCTTGAATGGCCCCAAGTA
>CAYZLB010000034.1:15536-23632 GCA_964479235.1 uncultured Desulfohalobiaceae bacterium | reverse complement strand
TTCATACGAGAGGTCGGAGATCGGAGGTCGGCCTCCGGCCCATAGTGGCCTACGCCCCGGAGGGAAGACAGAGGACAGTGGTCGGTGGCCGGTGGTCGGTAGCCGGTGGATGAGAAACGGGAGTCAGGAGACAGGAGTCGGCTTCCGGTCTGGAGCTGGGCATCGCGCACACTTTTTAGCCGGGTAAACCGTGGGGTGATAGCAATGGATAGATAAGGAGTTGGAATCACAGCACCCTTCCCCCTCCCTTTACAGGTGTGCAAAGCCGCAGCAGGGAGGGGGGAAGGAAGAGGATCAAGTTTATCAGCACATTTATGGGCTGGTTTGTTAAGCTCTCACGAAGACCCAGCTCCTTCTCATTCCAGGATCCCACTATATTTTTCTATATAGGCCACTGGATTGTACGATTCCTTGGCCTTGCGCAGACCGGGATCACCCAGGTCCTGCTCCCTGTTGACGTATGTGAATTGGGAAGCTGCGTTGGTCAGAAATATCTGGTTGATGGCTTGGTAGGCCCCTTTGTGATTGGGGCAGGCCTTTTCAAAGTGGATGACCACAGTTTTGTCATCCAGGGGCTCGGCCACAGTATAGGCGATCATGTTTCCATCGACAAGCAATCCACCGCCAAAGACCCCTTCCAATCTGTTCCAATCAGCAAAAGTGTTTAAAATGGCCCGATTTTCGGCCTCTAAGGTCGTGGAGTCTTCGCAGTCCCGCCACAGGCACCATTCTGTCTGCATGGTCAGGGCCCTTTCTACTTCCTCTGAGGTCAAGGGCACGTACGTATACTCATAGTTCCTGGTAAACTGGTTGAACAGGTTTTTTTTCTTGTGGAATCTATTGCCTCGCAGTTCGATCAATTCCTGCACGTCATAGACGTAGTCAAAATGGTCTGGAGCAGGGTAGATTTTCGCCTGCTGAGGGAGACTTTTCATCAAAAGTTCGGCTAGTTGACTGGGAATGCGGGTCAGTACTATTGGTTGTTCCCCAAGGTATTTCCAGGCCTTGCTCCAGTCCTGTTGTGTCCACGCGCCGATTGGTGCCCAGTATTGCAGGTGCGGCTTGGTCTGGCGAATAAAGATCAGCGTTTCGGTCCAGGCCCATTCCAGGCCATATATTTCCCGCCAGGCCCACAGATTCACAAAGCTGTAGTCTGAGCTGATCTGCGGGCATTGCCCCAGCCTTTGCTTATATTCCGATTGTCTCTCCAAAGACAGGGGGTGGAAGGTCAAATCCATTGTCTTCTCCTTATCATCCTGCGTAACGTCCGCACTATTGGATGTTTTTTTGTTTTCTGGCCTGCATCCTGAACCGTGTCCAGTCTTTGTGTATAAATATCCAGGCCATGTGCAGGGAGTGTACGATGAAAGAAATGAGCATGGCCGCTCAGATCCCTGTGGTCTGACCCAGAACGATGTGCCCCAGGACAAAGAGCAACGGCAGCCGCACGCACCAGACAGTTCCTCCTATGGCCAGCATCGTGTATCGGGTGGCTCTGGATCCAAGAAAGACCCCGCCCAAAATCCAGGTTCTGGCTCCGATGCGTTTCGCCTCTTCCGGGTTGTCGTAGCCCACAGCATGTCCGACCAGGATAAAGGCGGTCATGTTAAAGGCAAAAGCAGGCAAAAAAAGGATGGATTCCACTCTGATTCCGGCGGCTAGAGTGGCCAGGGCAATGGCAATGATCAAGAAAAAGAGCAGGGTCTGGGTGATCATACCCAGGGCGGCCTGAACATGATCACCAATCTGGCCGGCTACAGAGACATCCACAACCCCGATGAGACAATGAAAAAACATCATCAGGGCCTGAGGCCAGGCCAGCTGCCAGATGGAGGAAGCCTGATTCCTGGCTGGAGGCCTGATTCCAGAAACCCCTGGGGGACGGTTGGGGATGATGGACATTATTTAGGTGTGCAGCTGGGCGCTTTGCTGCATCAGGAGCATGTCGGCCAGGACCAGGCTGACCATTGCCTTTAGTACCGGGATGGCTCGAGGGATAGCACTCACATCGTGTCGGCCCTTGGTTGTGAAGGTGATTTCTTCCCCTTGATCGTTCAGGGTCTGCTGGGGAAGATCAATGGATGGAATAGGTTTGACCGCAGCTCGAACCACAATGGGTTGACCGGTGGAAATGCCGCCCAAAATGCCGCCGGCATTGTTTTGAGTAAACCCGCTCTTATGCAAGGGATCGTTGTTCTGACTGCCCATAAGTTCGGCTGCTTCCCGTCCAACTCCTATTTCAACGGCCTTGACTGCCCCAATGCCCATCAGGGCGTAGCCCAGTCTGGCATCGAGTTTGTCAAAGACGGGTTCACCAAGACCTGGGGGTACGTTCAGGGCTGTGATTTCCACAATCCCTCCAATACTGTCTCCCATCTTGCGCACCTCATCCACTTTATTTTGCCATAATTCCAGGACAGAAGGATCCGGGGCAAAATACGGCCGTTCCTGAGCCTTTTCCGGAGATATGACTTCAGCCTGAATACCGCCCAGTTCCCGGGTATAGGCCAGGATACGCATGTCATGGGCAGCAAGTACTTTTTGAGCCACCGCTCCGCCCACTACCCGGCAGACCGTCTCCCGGGCTGAGGCCCGGCCGCCGCCACGATGATCCCGGAGGCCATACTTTTGTCGATAGGAAAAGTCGGCATGGCCGGGGCGATACAGATGTCGCAGGTGATCGTAGTCTTTGGACCGCTGATCCTGGTTGGGAACGATAAATCCAATGGAAGTCCCTGTGGTCAGGCCTTCGAAGATTCCGGACAGGAGCTGAACCTGGTCTCCTTCTTTTCTTGCCGTTGTGGACAAGCCCTGGCCAGGTCGCCGTTTGTCCAGCTCCAACTGAATGTCGTCTTCGCTTAAGCCCATTCCGGCTGGACAGCCGTCAATGACGCCGCCCATACAGGGACCGTGCGATTCGCCGAAGGTGGTCAGCCGAAAAAAGCTTCCAAATGTATTGCCGGGCATAATTGATATCCTCGGTACAGATCAGAGGTCAGCTGTGCCTTCGGCAAAGCTGACCTAAATTTTGGGGCCAAAACGCGCAAAAAACGTTTTGCCGTAATGTATCATTTCTCCGTCCATTGGACAAAGAGGCGGTCTAAAGCTTTATCATCCAGGGATGGGCTTTGGTACATGCCCTGCAAATATCTCTGCCGCCAGGACTCGTAAAGGAAAATGGCCGCGGCCACAGAGACATTCAGGCTTTGGACCATTCCCTGCATTGGAATAAAGACTTCACTATCCAATTTCGGCATGAGCTCCGGGCTCAGTCCGCGATGTTCATTGCCAAAGACAATAGCTGTTGGCCTGGTCAAGTCCAGGGTGTGGATGGGCACGGCCTGAGGGCTGCATGATGCTCCAAGAACCGTCATGGATTGAGCCTGCAGCTGAGCAATGAGATCTTCCGCTCTGGAATGCCTGTGTAGGTCCACCCACTTTCTGGCTGAGGCCGAACTCTTGCTACCGGGTCTGGGAAAAGCTTCTTGTGTGTAATAGAGATGGACTTGACCTATCCCAAATGCGTCACAGCTGCGCAGCACTGCCGAGACATTGTGCGGATCATGGATATTGTCCATGACCAGGGTCAGATCAGCCTGTCGACGGCTGATCACTTCCAGGATTCGTTTTTTTCTATGTTCTGTGATTTGGCGCATGAAAAAAATGGTAAGGACTGTGTCCCAAAATATACGGGATGTCAGTTCGGAGCACAACAGCCTTATTTTCCGGTATGCCCGAAACCTCCCTGACCCCGGCACGTTTCAGACAACATGCCCACCGCAAACACCTGGGCCTGAAAAGCAGGCATGAATATGAGCTGGGCAATGCGCTGGCCTTTGTTTATTTTCCGCTCAGTATTGGACGTGTTTCGCAGAGAGACAATGACCTCTCCCCGGTAATCCGGATCGATGACCCCGACTCCCTGGCTGACCACCAGCCCTTCTTTTGTTCCCAGTCCGCTGCGGGAGAAGATGAATCCGGCAACGCCCGGGGAGAGTATTTCGATGGCCATCCCGGCCGGAATGGCCATTCGTCTGCCGGGAGCCAAAGTGACCATGTTGACATCCATGCAGGCCCTGAGATCCAAACCCACGGATCCAGACGTACTGTAGGTCAGAGGGGTCTGTTCCAAAACCGGGTGCAGGTAGCGAACATTTACCTGAATGTCGTTCATCATATGCGTTGTGCTCCATTGTGCGGAGATCAAAAGTTAACTTTACCTACGACGGCCAGTCATCCGATTTCGCCTGACAGCCGATTCCAGTTGGAAAAGGGAGCTCGGCAAAAGCTAAACTCCAGGTTCATACGAGATATCAGGCATTGGAGATCAGAAGTTGGCCTACAGGCTGTCCGCATCCTGCTCTACCTTGGCCCGCATCTCTTCCCTGGCTTTTTGGATGCGGGCAGCCAGAGTCTGGTCCTGTAAGGCCAGAATTTGGGCAGCCAGCCAGGCTGCATTCCTGGCTCCGACTTTGTCCAGGGCCAAGGTGGCTACTGGGAATCCGGGCGGCATCTGCACTGTGGAGAGGAGTGCATCCACTCCACCCAGGGAAGAGGCATTCAGGGGTATGCCCAAAACCGGTTTACAAGTCGCTGCAGCCACTGCCCCGGCCAGGTGGGCGGCCAGACCGGCTCCGCAGATGAAAACCCGGCACCCGGCGGATTCGAGTTTTTGAACCAAGTGTTGTGTCCTCTCCGGGGTTCGATGGGCAGACGTGACGGTCATAGTATAATGAACATCGAGTTGATCAAGGACAGCGGCACAGGCCTGCATGGTTTCTTTATCCGAAATACTCCCCATAAAAATAGCAACTTGAGTCATTAAGCCTCCTTTTTGCCAGTGAATAGACAGGTTATGCCTTGACGTTGGGACTGCAAAACAGATACATTTTTTTAAATAAGATAGGGAAAAATCCCGATTGGCCGAGCTCAAATATACGCACTAAAAGCATGACTGACAATGCGTTGCTTGGGGACTCTCAGAGTTCTTATGTTACGTGCATGTTTCCAGAGGACTTTTGACTGGCAAGATATTTTAGAGAAAGAATTTTTTGTTTAGAGTCGACCCGCTGAATTATCTCATAGCATGCAGGGGGGTGTATGATCTTGGGCATTGATGTTGGAGGAACCCACACCGATGCGGTTCTTTTGGATAAAAACGGGTTGCTGGCGGCGGCAAAAGTTGCAACAGTGCACAACGATCTTTTGTCTTCAGTTCGCACTGCCTTGGCTGAGGTGATAAAAGGTCACGATCCCACAAAGGTCAAGCGTTTCAATTTAAGTACCACCCTGTGCACCAACGCCATTGTCCAGGGGAATTTGGAAGAAGTTGGGGTCCTGGTCTCTGCCGGACCAGGCATAGATCCGGAACAATTTCGTATCGGCAACTGTTATGCAGTTATTCCCGGAGGGCTGGATCACCGGGGCACGGAGCTTACACCGCTGGATCTGGAAAAAGCCGTGGCCCAGATCGATCAATATCTCGAACGCGGAGTGCGCATCTTTTCCGTTATCGGCAAATTTTCTCCCCGCAATCCGGATCATGAAAATCAATTAGCCGAGCTCTTACAGCAAAAGTGCGATTTTTTGACCCTGGGGCACAACTTGTCCGGACAGCTGAATTTTCCGCGTCGAGTGGCTACCTCTTACTACAACAGCGCAATTTGGCCTGTCTTCAATGATTTTGCTAATTCTGTAGCCGACAGCCTGGAGGATTTCGGCCTTCAGCCGCCGCATGTCAACACCCTGAAAGCCGACGGGGGGACAATGACCTTTTCCCAGGCCAGACAGACACCTGTGGAAAGCATATTTTCCGGTCCATCGGCCAGTGTGATGGGCATCATGGCCCTGTGTGACATAAAATCTGACGCCATTTTGCTGGATATAGGCGGTACGACTACAGATGTCGCGGTCTTTGCCGACGGAGCTCCATTGATTGAGGCTGAAAGCATAGAGCTTGCCCACAGACCCACCTTGGTCCGGGCCATGAAGACCAAGTCCATACCGTTGGGAGGGGATTCTGCGGTTTCAGCTCTGCACGGCTCGGTGTGCGTGGGGCCCAAACGTGTGGGACCGTGTATGGCCCAGGGGGGGAGCGTTCCCACCCTGGTGGATGCCTTGAATTGCGCCAAACAATATGATTATGGAAAAATTGCTGATTCAGACCGGGGCATGGAGTCTTTGGGCCAGGAATTGGGCTGGAGCCCGACGCAGGTTTCCTGGCAGGTCATCCATGAATTTTGCCGGGTACTAAAGCAGGAGACGTTGGATATGCTGGGCGAGATTAATGAACGACCGGTATATACAGTGCATGAATTTCTGGAATACAGGCAGATAGTTCCCAAACGGATCTATCTCATGGGTGGGCCGGCCAAGGTTATGGCCCCGTTTGTCAATCAGGCGTTTGGAATTCCGGTGGTCGTCCCGGACAATTATGCAGTGGCCAATGCCTTGGGAGCTGCTTTGGCTAGGCCGACCATGCAGGCTGAGCTATTCGCAGATACTGAAAGGCGAGTGATGAATATTCCGGTCTTAGGGATAAACGAAAATATTGGGAATATGTATTCCTTAGACAAGGCCAGAAACGATGTCGTCGACCATCTCTGTACGTATCTGACCAATCATTTGGACTGGCGGGTGCCCCAATCCGAGGTGGAAGTTGTGGAAGAAAGCGCCATGAATATGGTCAAAGATGTCTACCATGTGGGGCAGGATATACGGGTCAAATGCCAGATCAAACCCGGCATCTCCCCGGATTATCAGTACGCAGTGAGGTGCCTATGCAAAGAGCAGTAAACCGGCTGGGGATTGTCTTTTTCCCGGCCTTTGATTGGGCCATTTCTCCAACGCATCCTGAACGTCAGGAACGTTTGCTGTACACCATGGATCAGCTCAAGGAAGAGGGACTGTTCGATATTCCGGGAATCAGAGAATACAAACCAGATGTTGCTGAAATGGAAGATATTCGGCGGGTGCATTTTTGTTTTCCGGACACAGCATCGAACCTGACCAGCTCCCATTTGATTTCTGCCGGCGGGACCATCAAGGCCGGACAGTTGGTTATGGAGCACGAAGAAGATAAGACATTTGCTCTGGTCCGGCCTCCAGGGCATCACGCGATGAAGGTTGTCCACGGGGGGCGCGGATTCTGCAACGTGAACATGGAAGCGATCATGGTCGAGAATCTGCGCTACAATTATGACGTCGGCCGTGTGGCTATTGTGGACACAGACTGCCATCACGGGGATGGGACCCAGGATGTGTACTGGCACGATCCGGATACTTTATATATATCTATTCACCAAGACGGTCGAACCTTGTTTCCAGGAACCGGATTTCCTGGGGAACTGGGCGGTCCCAAGGCCCTGGGCCGGACAGTGAATATTCCCTTGCCCCCAAACACATCAGATGAAGGTGTGTTGTATGTGATTGAAAACATAGTCCTTCCCATTCTGGAAGATTTTAAGCCAGACTTGGTCATCAATTCTGCCGGGCAGGACAATCATTTTTCAGATCCGATCACCAATATGAATGTTTCGGCCCAAGGATATGCCCGCCTAAATCAACTCCTGAATCCGGATATTGCAGTTTTGGAGGGTGGATATTCCATTCAAGGGGCCTTGCCCTATGTGAATCTGGGCATTGCCCTTGCCATGGCCGGGCTGGATTACAGCAGCGTGTGCGAGCCGGACTACGATCCGCAGGCCATCCGCCAGGAACGTAGGATCACGGAATACATCAAAAAGATGTCCAGGGCAGTCTTGGATGCATACTTCAGCCCTCCGACAGCCTCTATGAACCGGGAAATGCACGAGAATTATTTTGTCCGATCAAAGGAAATTTTTTACGACACCTCATTTATTACTGAGCGGCAGCGGGAATTTTTGCTGGATTGTGACCATTGCCCCGGCCTGCTTCGGGTGGAAACCTCCTCGAGCAAGACCAAGAATTGTTTGGGCATAGAAATCCCTCGCCAGGGCTGTGAACGGTGTCAGGCTGAGGGGGCCAGAATTTTTGAACAGGAAAAGGCCAGGAGCAAGTTCACCAATATTCAGTTCATCAACCGGGTGGATGGGACAAGCCAGCGGGCGGTGGCC
>CAYZLB010000034.1:0-15436 GCA_964479235.1 uncultured Desulfohalobiaceae bacterium | reverse complement strand
GGAAGTGGCCACTATTGGTTTTTTTCATGACCTGCGGGAAACAATCAGCATGGAACAGCAATTGGAAGAGACCAGGCTGCAGCTTTTTCAGTCTTCTAAAGATGGCCGCTTTAGGCAAATTGGCCGCTGGAGTAGCCCACCAGATCAAGAATCCTTTGGGCGGGATCAAAAGTCGGATCAGGTCTCGAGCTGTGAGCTGGATATGGGCAACGAGGTGACCCTGCTGGTCAAAGCCCGGCCCATCCAGGACGACAAATAATGGCCACCACGAAGAATACGAGCCGCTTGTCTTTGCTCATCGATCAGGGCCAAAGGACTGTTTGAGCCAGTTTTTTCCAGTCCATTCCCGGGAGTTGACCGGCAATGTCCGGGGCTAAATCGCCGCCGTCTGCTGCCAGAGGGCCATAGTCCTGCTCGATCAAGGAAATGACCTTATTTGCAGATTGGACGATGAACTCAGAACTTTCCGCCCCGAGAATCAACCCCGGCAAATCCTGGCGCAGATCATAGGCTTTGACCCTGACCAACCAGCCCTGGCTGTAAGGGGCGTCCATGGCTGGCTTGGGATTTTCGCCCATTTCTTTGTGCATATCGGTGATCACCCCGCTGACCGGTGCCAAGACGGTCATGGTCTGGTTCTTCCGGTGGAGGGCAAAACCCGGCTGCCCTTGGTGCAGACGTTTGCCCAGGACCGGAAGTTCAATCCGATCCAGGGGGCCCAGGATGGTCAGGGCAAATTCATCCAGCCCAATGCGCACCATATCTTCGCTTTCCATTTTGACCCAGGCATGTCCCGGATGCAAATAATATCCTTGGGGGATGTGAATGCCGTGACATTCCAGCAGATCAATGGGGGAAAGCACTGTGTGTACGCTGTAGACGTCCTGAAAATAGTGGTGGAACGAACACTCGGCGCAATGATAATTTTGGGTGCAGGGTCGGAAGTTAATCTCCCCGCGCATAGTGTGGATGCACGGTCTGTGCAGGGCCGGGAGCTGTCGGAGCCGATCCTGCCAGGTATCGATTTTCTCTTTGCTCCGTTTTCTTCGGCTTGATTTCTTCTGAGCGTTTTTGGCTGCCTGCCGGCGCAGGGCCCTGTCAAATGGACATAGCTGGCAAGAGAAGTTTCGGACGCAGACCTTGTGCCTGACCACACTGGCTTGGGCCCAATAACATGAGAAGTTGGGACGACAGGACGTGTCCCCGGGCGTATGTCCTTGGTTTCGGACTGTAGGCATGGCTGATCTCCTGTGCCGGTCATCACTCATGTTTTGCAAAGTGCCAGTCACGCCCCCCGGGGCGTGACTGGCGATCCCAATATGTAAGAGATTGTGAATTGATCTTCTTGTTGTCCTATGTGCATTTGAGAAATCTCCGGGTCAGTCTGTTCCATCCCAGTTCAGGGCAGTTGCCGAACACATCGGGTTGGAGCAGCCCGCCGTCAGCAGCCAAAGGGCCGTGGACCTCTTCTATCATGTGCTCCAGGGTGGCGACCTCATCGCTTAACCAGTGGACAGCCTGCTGATCGTCCATAAGCTTCTTGAGCATAGATTTTATGTCATTGTGCCGAACCAGCATGAACCATCCGTCCTCAAAGGGCTTTTGGGCAACCGTTTCCGGTTGTTCCCTGACCTGTTGATTGACATCCATGATGATCCCCTCTACCGGGGAGAGGGCTTGGGCGAAATGATTTCCCCGGGAGAGTCCCCAGGCAGGCTGGGATTGTTCAACCACCTTGCCCATAACCGGAAGATCAAAGGCGTCGAAGGATCCCAAGACCTTGAGGGCAAAGTCATCCATTCCAATCCGGATACAACCTCCGTTTTCCACCCTGGCCCAGGTATGCCCGGAGTGAAACATATACCCTTCCGGAACATGGAATCCCTTGACCTGATGCATATTTTCCGCCCGGTCAACACTTGTGGCTGCAAGGAACTCTTCCACATACTGATCGAAATCGCAGCGGCTGCATTCATAATTGTAGGGGCAACTGCGCTGGCCGGCCCGGCCTGTCAGGCTGTGCCGGCATAAACGGTCCTTATCCGGTCTGCGGCGCATGACGTCCTGCCAGCTCCTGGCCTGGCCCGAAGCGGCTTTTTTGTGCATTGCCCGGTCGTAGGCACAGGTGGTGCAGTCATAAAAGTTGGTGCAGGGCTTAAATGATACGGCCCCGGTCTGCATCCAGAGGCAGGGATGAGCAGCTTTGGCCTGTTCATCGGGTTGGACCCGCCAAATCTGCCCACCCAGAACTGTGTCGATACCAGCTTTTTGGTCTGGATCACGGTGTCTGGTTCGAGTCGATGTTGCACCATATCCAGGAAAATTAATGTTGGCTGAACTGATCATAATGGCCTCCTTTGCACAGTGGGTTTGCTTATATTGCTTTTGACCAAGCCTTGGGGCTATTGGCCAAAAAGGCCGTATTCTGCATCTTGAATCAGCCTTTATTTTTTATAAAGCAAGAGGCGGACCAAATAATGTACAGTACGGACAAATCGATAGAAATCATGCAATATAAGGAGATGATATGTGCAGCAGTGATCAGTTTGGACTTGGAAATAGGCCAGCCCCTGCCCTGAGAGTCGTGTTTTCCAACACAGAAGGGATAAAGCCCAGGCCAGGAAATTCATATTCAGCAAAGATCCAATGGGTTAGAGGCTGATGGAGTTTGTAGGAAAATGCAGCATCTCAATCGCAAAATCCAACATTTTCAACTTTCACTGCTGGAGCAGAGATTGCTGCAATCTGGGCTAGCGGGTTGATTTTTTTCAGGAGGACGTTCTTCATCAAGCAGGATGCGGCAGTAGCGGCAAAAGGACGGGGATTTGTGGTCCACATCTTTGAGACTACGGCAGTAATGCATAATACAGGCTGGGTCAGGGCAGTGCTTCAGTCGGAAGGTGTGCCCCAGCTCATGGAGGGCCTCTTTGATCACCCGGTTCAGAAAGACGGTGTCGGCGTCTGTTTGGGGCAGTCCGTCGATGAGGCGGTAGGTGGATATCATTGCCGCCCGGCCGCCCATTTGGGCCTCGCCAAAGACATGGGTCAAGATGGGGATAAACAGGTCAACATCGGCAATGGCCAGGATTTTGCTGTAGTCTTTTAGTGCTTGCTGGTCCAAGGCTTCCAGGATGGAGGTAGAGTGGTACTGATTGCGGCTAAAATGGTAGGCGAATTCAATATCATGGATCAGGGTTTTGATGCAGGTGGAGAGGCCGAAGGTCTTTTGCACAGATCGGCCAACCAACTCCAGATAGGATTGGGGAGGGCCGCACAGCGGGGTAATCAGGACTTGAGGGTGCATACGGCCTTAGTTCCGTTTGCTCAGGCCGTATCGTTTCAACTTATGATACAAGGTGGATCGGTCAATTCCCAGAATTTCAGCTGATTTTTTGATGTTCCAGTTGGCCTGTTCCAGGATTGCCGAAATATGCTCTTTTTCCACTTCCTGCAGGCTCTTCTTGCGGCTTTTTTTCTCGTGTGCAGAACTGAAAATCGGCAGTTCCCGGGGTTGGATTGAACGAGATTTCCCCACGACCACTGCCCGTTCAACGGCATTTTCCAGCTCCCGCACATTGCCCGGCCAGTCGTAGAGCATCATTTCGTCCAGGGCTTCCCGGCTGAAGGAGTCAACAGGTTTGTTTGTCTCCTGGGCGAATCGCAGGCGGAAATGCTCAGCGAGTAATGGAATGTCTTCCTTGCGCTGGCGAAGGGGGGGTATATGCAGGCAAATGACCTTCAGCCGGTAGTAGAGGTCCTGGCGAAAGCTTTTGTCCATGACGGCCTGTTCAAGGTCCTTATTTGTGGCGGCAATAACCCGGAAATCGGCCGCAATGGGCTGGTTGCCCCCTACTCGGTAGAATACACGTTCTTCCAGGACCCGCAAAAGGTCAATCTGCATCCGCAGAGATATTTCACCGATTTCATCCAGAAAGAGACTCCCGCCGCAGGCTATTTCCAAACGGCCTTTCTTCGTGGCCTTGGCGTCAGTAAAGGCCCCTTTTTGATGACCAAAGAGTTCACTTTCCATCAAATGTTCGGGCAGTGCTCCACAGTTGACAGCCACGAAGGGCCCTTGGGACCGGGAGGATCTGGTATGAATGGCCTTGGCCACCAGTTCCTTGCCAGTTCCGGTCTCTCCGGTGATCAGGACAGTGGATTCGGATGGAGCGACTTCTTGTATCAGGTCAAAGACCTCCTGCATGGCCTGAGACTGGCCGATGAGGTTCTCAAATCGTGTCCGTTCCTGATATGCAGCTCGTAGATAGATGTTTTCCCTGGCCTGGGCCCGGCGGTCCAGGATCTTTTCAATGAGTACAGTCAGGGTTTCGGGCTCAAAGGGTTTGAGTAGATAATCGTTGGCCCCGTCTTTCATAGCCTGGACCGCAGTGGATATGGAACCGTATGCGGTAATCATGACCACGGCGGTGTCCGGATCGGTGTCCCGTATCTTCTGCAAGGCCTCCAGGCCGCTCATGCCCTCAAGTTTGATGTCCAAAAAAACTATGTCGTATCTGGTCTGGGCAACCCGTTCCAGGGCCTCTTCAGCACTGGAGACTGCCTGAACATCAAAATCGTCCCTGGCCAGCCAGGCGGACAAGGATTCGCGAAGTATGAGTTCATCGTCAACGATGAGGATGCTCGCTCTGGCCATGCCTCCCCCTTATGAAATGCGGCTGTGGTCCAAAAGGGTCAGAAGTCAACTTCTCTCTCCGGTAAGCCTTTTCTGTTTTTGGGTCAAAACGCCCAAAAAGGAATGTTGTCGGATTGATTCGTGATGAAACTTGCGAATTTGCTCGTAAGGGCGAATGATCATTCGCCTTCTTGTACCTGGTATGCTTTATGTATACTTGTCTTTTGGCTGGCGCAAAGGCAGACAGACCCGGACAGTCGTCCCCTGCCCCGGCTCTGAATTGACATAAATGGAACCGCTGTGCTGCTGGATGATGCCGTAGACTACGGATAAACCAAGCCCCACACCTTTGCCTTTGGCTTTGGTGGAAAAAAAAGGGTCAAAGAGGCGGGGAATGGTGGATTTGGGCACACCCACACCTGTATCCCGGACCTGGACAACGACTTTGTTCTGGTCCGGCCAGGTTTCGATATGCAGGATGCCGCCCTGGGTGGCCTCCATTGCTTCAGCAGCATTGGATATGAGGTTCATGAACACCTGTTTGAGCTGTTCTCCGTCGCCTACAATGTCCGGAAGCTTGGGACTGAGGTCTTTTTCTACTTTCACCCCGGTTATCTTGAGAAAGTTGGCATTTAAAAACAAAAGGTCTTCAAGCAGGGTATTCAGATTCAGCGTAGACATTTCCAGCTTGGTTTCCCGGGAAAAAGATAGCAGGTTGGAAGCGATGCGGCTGATGCGCCTGGTTTCGGTTTCCATCAGCCCGAGATAGCGGTTGAAGTCCTGCACATTCTTTTCATTCAATTTTCCTTCCTTGATGATACGCTTCATGAGGAGTGTTAAATTTAATATGCCGGAGATAGGGTTGTTGATCTCATGCACAACCGAGGCTGAGAGTTTTCCTAGCGAAGCCATCTTGTCCTGGTGTAAAAGCTCCTCCTGCCGTTTTTTGAGTTCCCTGGTCCGTTCCTCTACCAGCCGTTCCAAATCGCGGTTGATTTCTTGGTCTTCTTTTTCCCGTTTGGTAACGTCCCGGCTGATTTCAATGAATTTGCTGATGGTGCCGTCCTTCTCCCAGATAGGATAAATGGTGACTTCAATGTACACCACGTTGCCTTCCTGGTTGACCCGGGGGAATATGCGCTGACGCATTTCCCGGGAAGCAATGACTTCCTGCAGCGGACAGACAATGTCTTTATTTCCATTACATTGGCATTGTCGGTTGATGTGTTGATAAACTTGGTAGCATTTGTGCCCGATGACTTCCGAACGGGTGAGGCCCATTCGATCCAGAAAGGCGGTGTTCGCCTCCACAATAGTCATGTCCGGGGTGATGACCAGGATAAAGTCTTGAATCCCATCCAGGATGGCTTCTATTTCCTGAGTCCTTTCCCGCAGTTTGTTTGATTCATAGGTGATCGATTCCCAGAACATGCGGAAGGCTTGATAGGACATAATCCGGACGTTCTGGGGTCTGCTGGCCAAGACCTCATAGAAGAGCTCCTGGTCTGGACTGAGGATGATAATCAGCTCTATGCCATAATAGGGATCAAAGAATTCGGAATAGTCCTGGACTGTGAGAAGACCCAAGCGGCGGGCCATGACCATGCCCGGGGCTTCGGGGTCTGAATCGGCGACTGCAACTATCTTGGCAGCCAAAGATGCGTGTTCAAAATACTCTGCGGCTGTCGTCTCCAAGACATCGGCAGTGAATTCCGTCCCGCCAATGATGGCAATATTCATAACCGTCTCGGATGAAGTTGGGAGATTGCTTCGAGTTGCTCGCAATGACTCTCTATTCCTGAACTTTCCGTATTCCCTGAATCCTTATGTAGAACGTTCATGGTCCGGGCCCGTCCCAAACGGGACAGGCCAGAGTACTGGTTAGATTTCCAAAAACTCCCGGACGCTTGTGACTACTTGATCTGTACAGTGCGGTCCTTTGGGGATGTCGTCCTCAGCCTCCATGCTCATTGCATCGTACTGGGTGTAGCTGGTATCGGCGATGTGGTCGGCCACAGCCGTGAGCATGATGACCGGGATATCGGCTGTCTTTGATTCGGCCTTGAGCTCTTTGCACATCTGCACACCGTCTTTGACCGGCATCATGACGTCTAAGACGATAATATCCGGCAGATCGGCGTTGACCCGATCCCAGCCTTCGACGCCGTCATACGCTACGTCCACTGTACAATTGAGCTTTTCCAGTTTGTTTTGAACCACGCTGACGACATCCGGATCATCGTCAACAACAAGGATTCTTTTTGTCGCTATAATCTTCCTCCTAGAGTTGTGTTCACAGGGCAAATGAGTAGGTGAATATTGTGCTAACAAGCATATCGTTCCTTAAACCTGAGGTCGCGGATAAAGACCGCTACGTTCAGCAATCTCCGGGACCTTTTCCTCCCATTCAATGGCCATAATATGAAAACCGTGCACGCCTTCGCATTCCTTGAGCCGTTGGATGGATTCCACAGCAATGGTGATACCTTCGGCGGCCTGCTGGTCCTTAGGAGTGTCGGCCATGCGTTTGACCACATGATCCGGTATATCCATCCCCGGGACTCTCTTCTGCATGAATCTGGCCATGCCAGCTGACTTAAAAGGGGTTATTCCGGCCATGATATGGGCTTTTTCATGCAGTCCCCGGTCACGAACTCCTTGCATCCACTCCTCAAACTTGTCCAGATTGAAGATGCATTGGGTTTGAATGAATTCCACTCCGGAAGCCACTTTTTTGGCCAGCCTGGGGACACGGATTTCAAATGGGTCGGCAAATGGGTTGGCGGCAGCCCCGACAAACATCTGCGGAGGGCGCTTGATGTCATCACCTCCAAGGAATTTTCCTTCATCCCGCATATGTCGCACTGTTTGGATCAGCTGCATAGAATCCAGGTCATGCACGTTTTGACCCTGGGAACAGTCGCCAAAGCTCTGATGGTCTCCGCTCAGACAAAGGATATTATGAATGTCAAAAGAGGCTGCGCCCAGGATATCACTTTGCAGGGCTATGCGGTTCCTGTCCCTGGTGACCATCTGGAGTACCGGCTCCACTCCCATGAGCTTGAGCTGGATGCAGGCGGCCAGACTGCACATCCTGGTCACAGAGGTCTGATTGTCGGTGATGTTGATGGCGTCGACATGGTCTTTGATCAGTTCCGCTTTTTTCTTGATCACCTCCGGATCGCTGCCCCGGGGCGGACCGCACTCCGAGGTTACAGCCATGTGGCCGGCAGCCAGAACCTTTTCCAGTTTGCTCGGTGTCTTTTCATTCATGACTGCACATCCTCCCTGACGACTTTTCGCGGCCCACCGGCCCTGTCTGTGGTCCAATCTTTCAGCGGCATCAGCTGTTCATAATCATCCATGCGACCTAAAGCAGCCAAGCGGTCGATGATAAGTTGCCAGGCACAAGGCAGATCGGGATTGATTTCACATTTGCCCTTGGTCGAGCCTCCGCAAGGACCATTGAGCAGTCGTTTGGCACAGCGGGAAATAGGGCAGACCCCGGCGGTCTGGCTCAGGATGCACTGCCCGCAGGCCTGGCAGCGTTCGGTCCACAGGCCACGCTCTTCAGTTACCCCCAGAAAGCAGGTATTCACTCCGGGAAAGATCGGCAGGCGGGGGTAGGTCTCGGCCATGAACTGTACGCCGACCCCGCAGGCCAAAGAAACCACCGCATCATATTGATCGGCAATGTTCCGAATTTCTTCCAGGTATTCATGGTCGCACTGGCGCTCCAGGGTACGTTCATCAACCCGTACTTCCTTGCCTTGATTCAAAAAGGACATGCGCAAGGTCGAGGCCAAAACAGCCACTTCCTTCTTGCCCCCAGCTTCGCAGACGGTCACACATTCGTTGCAGCCCAGGATAAGTAAGGACGAGACGTCCTTGACCATGTCCATGATCTCCTCGACTGGCTTTCGATCAGCAACAATCATGGTTCATCCTCACTTGGTCGTAGTATTATTTTCTTAAGCCGCCTTTGGCTTTCTGGCCGCTTTGAGGGGATTGGGACCCAAGCGGCGGATTATTTCATCCATCTCCATGGCGTACTGGGCAAATCGGGGGCCTTCACCAGAAGACAAGTTGTACATCCCCACTCGCTCCCCGCCCACACCGACCTGATCCAGGATGGCCCGGGCCTGTTCCACACGTTTTCTGGCTCGCAGATTCCCTGTCTTGTACCGGCAGTCTCCTTCCAGACAGCCGACCACAAATACCCCGTCCACCCCTTTTTCAAAGGCGTGCAGGAGGTGGACCAGGTCTACTTTGCCTGTGCAAGGGACTCGCACGATTTTTATGTCCGGGGGATAGTTCAGTCGCATCGAACCTGCCAGGTCCGCGGCTGAATAGCCTCAGAAATTACAGCAAAAGGCAAGGATGATGGGCACAAAGCCTTGGCTCATAAGACTCCCTCCAGTAATGCTTCGATTTCACTTTCAATTTGAACGTCTTCATACCAATTGAGCTCAATGGCCTTGGCCGGACATTCGGCAGCGCATACCCCGCAGCCCTGACACAAGGCCTCATCGATTTCACTGACCCCTTGTTCATTGATCCGGGGCACGCCGAAGGGGCAGGCCCGAACACAGACCAGGCAGGCAGCACATTTGTCCGGGTCCACTGTGGCTGTGACCGCAGAGAGGGTCAGGTATTCCTGGGAGAGATAGGTCACCGCCCGGGAAGAGGCGGCCAAGGCCTGGGCGATGGCTTCGGAAATGAGCATTGGACTGTGGGCCGTTCCGCAGACAAAGACCCCTTCCGTACCCATATCCACCGGCCGCAGCTTCACATGGGCTTCCAAGAAATGACCTTCCTCATTTCTGGCCAGTTTCAAAATCTGAGCCAGTTCTTCGGTATCCTCAGCCACCAGGCCGGCACTTAAGGCCACGATGTCCGAGTCTATGGACAAGGGTCGGTCCAGAATGGGATCCCGGACCTGAACCTGCAAGCCATCCTCACCCTGTATGACCTGGGGAGGATTCTCGGGAGTGAAGTGAATGAAGATGACCCCCAGCTCCCTGGCTTTGGTGTAGTATTCCTCCAAAAGACCATAGGTGCGGATGTCCCGGTAGAGGACGAAGACCCGGGCGTTGGGGTTCTCCTCCTTGATATGGATGGCGTTTTTGACTGCGCTCTGACAGCAGATCCGGGAACAATTGGGGTTGTCCTCGTTGCGCGATCCCACGCACTGGATCATGACCACTGAGGACAGATCCTTGGCCCCCTGGTTGTCCAGGCGGTCGGCCAGCTCGATTTGAGTCATGACCTGGTCGCTGTCCGGATAGAGATACTCAGTGGGCCGGTATTCAGAGCCGCCGGTGGCCAGGACAATGGCCCCGTGCTCCAGCTTCCGTTCATACATGGCCGGTCCGACGATGAGCTCGGTGCTGAAGTTGCCCTTAAATCCGGAACTGTTCACAATCAAAGACTCGGTCAGGACCTGGATGTTGTCGTGGCTGGTCACTTTCTGGGCCAGATCCCGGATCAGCTCCTGGACATCGGCCCCTTCAATGGTTTTGGTCAATCGCCGGGCCAGACCACCGAGCTCCTTCTCTTTCTCTACCAGATAGGTTTCAAATCCCTGGTCCCCAAGGCTCAAAGCGGCTGTCATTCCGGCGACACCACCGCCGACCACCAGGGCCCTGGGGGTGACCGGAATGCGCTTTTCATGTAAGGCCGCCAGTTTCGCCGCCCTGGCCACAGCCATATGCACAAGCTGCTTGGCCTTGTCCGTGGCCTGATCCGGGTCGTCACCGTGTACCCAGGAGTTTTGGTTGCGGATATTGGCCATTTCAAAAAGGTACTTGTTCAATCCGCAGGATTCCAGGGTCTCCATGAAGATGGCTTCATGGGTCTTGGGTGAGCAGGAGGCAACCACGATTCGGTTCAGATTGTTTTCTCGGATGACCTCCTTCATCTGCTGTTGGGCATCTTCGGAGCAGGTGAAAAGGTTTTGAGTGGTATAGGCCACTCCGGGCAGGGTGCTGGCGTACTCTTCCACCTGGGGAACGTCCACGACGCCGCCGATGTTGATGCCGCAATTACAGACAAAGACCCCGATCCGGGGATCCTGGCCCTGGACATCCAATTCTCCCGGAAGTTCCAAAGACTTGGTCCGGGTATGCCGGACAGGAGACAGCATGCGTCCGGCTGCACAGGCAGCGGCACTGGCATCGGCCACAGAGCTGGGGATGTCTTTGGGGGCCTGGAAGATGCCGCAGGCATAAATTCCAGGTACCGAGGTATCCACCGGAGCAAATGGGGATGACTGCACAAACCGGGAGGAATTGAGCTCGATGCCCAGGCGCTCGGCCAAAGCCTGATTCTGGGAGGAGGACTCAAAACCTACGGACAAAATGACCATATCAAAGGTTTCGTCCACGACTTCGCCCTGTTCGGTCACATAGCGCACCGAAAGGTCGTTGTTGGGCAGGGGGTCGACGGTGTGCACCCTGGCCTTGACAAATCTGACCCCTTCTTTGTCTTTGGCCCGCAGGTAGTACTTCTCAAAGTCCTTGCCAAAGGTGCGGATGTCCATATTGAAGATGGCGCAGTCCAGATCACCCGGGGCATGCTCCTTGGCCACCATAGCTTCCTTGATGGCATACATGCAGCACATGGAAGAGCAGTACCCATTGCCGCAGCGGTTGGTGTCCCGAGAGCCCACGCACTGCAGCCAGGCAATGCGGGCGGGCTCCTTGTCGTCGGAAGGACGGACCAAGTGCCCCATGGTTGGTCCGGAGGCGCTTAAAATACGTTCGAACTCTAAGCTGGTCAGCACGTTGGGATGAGTTGTATGGTGGTAGAACTCTTCCAATTTGGCCGGGTCAAATACTTGGTTTCCCGGGCAAAGAACGATGGAGCCGACTTCCAGTTCCAGATCCACCGGTTGCTGGGAATGGTCGATGGCCTCGGCCAAACAGGCTTGCACGCACTGTTCACATTCGCAGCAATAGCCGCAGTTCAGGCAGCGATCAGCTTCGGCCTGTCCGGCCTGGGCATCCAGCCCAAGTTCAACTTCTTTAAAAGTGCAGGTCCGTTCATCGTTTTCCAGTTCCGGCATGTCCACCCGGGGGGTCGAGGGCTGTCCTTCCGGCAGGGAACACCAGTTCGGTGTCTCTTTTTCCGGTAAGGCCTCCCGGCCCTGAGAGAGGTCCTTGCCGTCCAGATAACGGAGAATGGATGTGGCCGCCTCTCGTCCGGCGGCAACGGCCCCTATGGCCACCCAGGGACCGGTTTGCAGGTCGCCGCCGGCAAAAACCCCTTCGACTCCAGTGGCAAAAGTGACCGGATCGGTCTCAATGGTTCCCCAGCGGGTAAAGGACAGGTCCTGGATGTCATCAAAGACAGAGAGATCCGGCTGCTGGCCGATGGCCGGAATGATCTGATCACAATCCAGATCGAATTCGCTGTCCGGAACCGGAACCGGACGCCGCCGGCCTGAAGAGTCTGGTTCGCCGAGTTCCATCTGAATGCAACGCAGGCCGGCAACTGTGCCGTCTTGAACCAGGATTTCCTGGGGCGCGGCCAGATAGAGGAACTCGATCCCTTCGCATCGAGCACCTTCCACTTCCTCGGGAAGGGCGGGCATTTCATCGCAGGAGCGGCGATACAAAATGGTTACTCTTTCCGCCCCCAAGCGTTTGGCGGCCCGGGAGACGTCTACAGCCACATTGCCGCCCCCGACTATAACCACATGCCGGCCTACGGGGGCCTGCCCCTGCAGGTTGACCTCCCGCAGAAAGTCAACTCCCTGGCGCACTCCTTTGGCCTTTTCTCCAGGGATGCCCAGTTGCATGCCCTTGTGGGCTCCGGTGGCCAGGTAGATGGAATGAAAGCCTTGGGACCTGAGCTGATCAAGGCTGACCTCCCGGCCCAAAGCCGTGTTTGTCTTGATTTCCACCCCCAGGTTGGTAATCACTTCAATTTCAGCATCCAGTATCTCCCTCGGCAGCCGATGAGCGGGAATGCCCAGGCGGAGCATGCCGCCGGGCTGCGAACCGGCTTCAAAAATCGTACTTGTGATTCCCTGCCTGGCCAAATGATAGGCACAGGAGAGTCCGGCCGGTCCGGAGCCAATGATGGCCACTTTTTCCGGGCGATCCGGAGCACAGGGGATCTCTATCTCCCTGGGGTCAAACTGATCAGCAGCCAGACGCTTTAGAGAACGGATGGCGATGGGGTCGTCCAATTCGGCCCGGCGGCAGGCATCTTCGCAGCCGGCGGGACAGATTCGGCCCAAAACTCCGGGCAAGGGAAGTTCCTGCATAATGATCTGCAAAGCTTCTTTGTATTTGCCCTGTTTGACCATCTGCACATAGCCCTGGACATTGAGTCCGGCCGGACAGGCCAGACGGCAGGGCGCCTTGTCTCCTTTTTCAATGGCGTAGGCCCCTGGTATGGCCTGGGCATACCGTTTGTAGGCGGCTCTACGTTCAGAGAGTCCAAGATCATAATTGTTGGGCAGCACTACCGGACAGGCGTTGGCGCATTCCCCGCAGCTGGTGCACTTGGCTGGGTCCACATAGCGCGGATGCTGATGCACTTTGACCGTGAAATGACCGGGTTTGCCCTCAACCCCAGTGATCTCGGCATTGGTCACCAAATCAATATTTAAATGCCGGCCGACCTCGACCAGTTTGGGTGAAATAATTCACATGGCACAGTCATTGGTTGGGAACGTTTTGTCCAACTGGGACATTAATCCCCCAATGGCCGAGTCTCGTTCCAGGAGGTACACAGCGTATCCGGAATTGGCCAGATCCAGGGCTGCCTGCATGCCGGCAATTCCCCCTCCGGCCACCATGACCGCACCGACCATGTCGGTCTGGGTTGAGCCAGAGGTATTGCCTGCTGAAGGATCGTAAAGCAGCATAGTGATTATCCTCGCATAGCTTCAATAATTTCAGGTTGTTTTCTTTTCCACCCCATAGTGGTGATGATCACGCCCCCAAAGCCCGTGTTTTTGAGCCCTGAATTCACCTCCTCACCATGCATGGTGCGTTGCGGTTCGATTCGGCGTAGTTTTGTGAACAGGGCCTGTTGCCGTTTTTTCATGCTTGTTTGATAGGGATTCAATGGTCTTGATGTCAAGCACAGTTTTTGTCAAAGATTGGTATTTTGTTTTATCTTTGTATGAAAAACAGTTATTGGTTATCAGGAGCTGATTGGGAATCCCTTTTTTATCTGTTCCAAATCGGGATCGTTTGTATGCTTCGTTAGCGCAAGCATGCCTGCACTTCATCAGGCATGTGGATTTTACCGAAGAACGAGGAGGCAGTCAAGGGATTTGAAAAAAGTGTTGATTCTTTCGACGTTGGATTTTGCAGCAGTTGGGGCCGAAAGCAGGACGGGAGACAGATTTTTTCATGCTTTGTTCGCGCAAGAGCGCCTGCGTTTTGGCAGGCATGTGGGTTCATGAAAGAGGGTTTGTTGAATCCAGGGCAGATATCCATGGATACGTGTCTCTGGCCCGGATTTGCCAATGTCTTGCCACCAGCCTGCTTTTTTATTAAGGTACATTCGTTTGTGGGAAGAATGGTTGTAACTATCCGATATTGAAAGATTATGGGGGCAGCATGAAGTTGGCTGTAGCTGGGAAAGGGGGTGTGGGCAAGACGTCTTTTGCTGTTTGGCTGGGGGATTATCTGGCCAGACAGGGTGAAGATGTGTGGATGGTGGATGCGGACACAGCACTGTCCTTGGGTCCGGCTCTGGGCTTGACTCCGGATCAGGTGCCGACCCCCCTGGTTCAGCAAAAAGAACTGATCCAGGAACGGGTGGGCAGCGGATTCATCAATATGAACCCTAAGGTCGACGATCTGGCCTCCCGTTTGAGTACAACTGTGCGGGGCATGCATTTACTGGTTATGGGCACAATAGCCGGGGCTGGCAGCGGTTGCGGCTGCTCAGCCAATGCCTTGCTCAAAGCCATGCTCGTGCACTTGATCATTCACCGGACCCAGTGGCTGATAGTGGATTTAGAGGCCGGGGTGGAGCATTTGGGGAGAGGCACGATTTCCAGTGTCGACGGCCTGATTGTGGTCAGTGAACCCAGCATGCGCAGCCTGAATACTGCCTCTGAGATAAGCCGGCTGGCCGCTGATTTGGGCTTGAAAAAACAGGCCATGGTCTTGAATCGGGCAGCGGAAGGGTATGCTCCACCCCAAGAGATAGTTCTGCCTCCAGTTCTGGCCCGTATTCCCTCCCTTGAATCGCTTGTTGAGCAGCAGCAGCATACGGCCTCTGTTTTGGATCTTCCAGAGCGGGACTCTTTAGATCATATCTGCGCTGCTGTCTTGCAGCATTTTCAATAATCAAATAGATGAGATATCAAACAAAAGGTAGAAACGTATGGCATTATCCATAGCCTTTTCCGGCAAAGGTGGTACAGGAAAGACAACATTGGCCGGTCTGCTGGTCCGTTATCTGATCAAAAAAGACAAGGGACCGATTTTAGCCGTGGATGCAGACTCCAACTACAACCTGAACGAGGTCCTGGGCGTGGAGGTCCATGAGACCTTAGGCGGCGTGCGGGAGCGGATGAAAAAAGGGGATGTCCCCAACGGGATGACCAAGGACCGGTTCATGTCCATGCAGCTGGAGCAGTCCATTGTGGAGGCCAAAGACTTTGATCTGGTGGTTATGGGACAGCCTGAAGGCCAGGGCTGCTACTGCGCGGCCAATACATTACTCAGTGAGTTTTTGAGCAAGCTGACCAAAAACTACCAGAGCATTGTTATGGACAATGAAGCTGGGATGGAACATATCAGCAGGCTGACCACGAAAAATATCGATACC
>CAYZLB010000033.1:0-24147 GCA_964479235.1 uncultured Desulfohalobiaceae bacterium | reverse complement strand
AAAACCAGATTTCCTACACCCAGTTTCGGTCTCTGGTAGAAGACGGCAGCGTCACCTCAGTGCAGATCCAGGGCAAGAAAGTCACTGGAACAACCAGGGACAATCAGCGGTTTATCACCTATGCCCCCGAGGATCCCAATCTGGTCCAGACCTTGATGAGCAAGAATGTGGAGGTAACGGCCAAACCCACGGAGGATTCTCCCTGGTACATTACCCTCCTTGTTTCCTGGTTTCCCATGCTTTTGCTCATTGGGGTATGGATATTTTTCATGCGCCAGATGCAAGGGGGCGGAGGCGGAGGAAAGGCCTTTTCCTTTGGCCGGTCCAAAGCCAAAATGGTCAGCGAGGAGACAGCCAAGGTTACCTTTGCCGATGTTGCCGGGGTGGATGAGGCCAAGGAAGAGCTGACCGAAGTGGTTGAGTTTTTAAGTAATCCTAAAAAGTTTACCCGCCTGGGGGGCAGGATTCCCAAAGGGGTCTTGCTGATTGGTCCTCCCGGAACGGGAAAAACCCTTCTTTCCCGAGCCGTAGCCGGAGAGGCCGGGGTGCCATTTTTTTCCATCTCGGGTTCCGATTTTGTGGAGATGTTTGTGGGTGTGGGCGCTTCCAGGGTCCGGGATCTCTTTGTCCAGGGCAAGAAAAACGCCCCCTGTCTTATTTTTATCGATGAAATCGACGCCGTTGGCCGACAACGGGGAGCCGGTCTGGGCGGCGGACACGATGAGCGGGAGCAGACCCTGAATCAGCTTTTGGTCGAGATGGACGGGTTTGAGTCCAATGAAGGGGTGATACTCATTGCGGCCACAAATCGGCCTGATGTCTTGGATCCGGCCCTGCTTCGGCCTGGACGGTTTGACCGTCAGGTGGTGGTGCCCAATCCGGATCTCAACGGCCGCAAATCAATACTCAATGTATACTCGCACAAAGTGGCCCTTTCCAAGCAGGTTGATCTGGATGTCATCGCCCGAGGAACTCCAGGTTTTTCAGGTGCCGATCTGGAAAATCTGGTCAATGAGGCGGCCTTGATTGCGGCCAAAAATGACAAGGATCATGTGGATATGGCCGATCTGGAAGAGGCCAAGGACAAGGTCATGATGGGCAAGGAGCGTCGAAGTGTGATCTTGAGCGAGGAAGAAAAGAAGACCACAGCCTACCACGAGGGCGGGCACGCCCTGGTGGCCAATCTCTTGCCCAAAGCCGATCCGGTGCACAAAGTATCCATCATCCCCCGGGGACAGGCCCTGGGGGTGACCATGCAGCTGCCCCTGGACGATCGGCACAATTATTCCAAGGAATATCTTGAATCTACCCTGGCGGTCATGATGGGCGGCCGGGTGGCGGAGCTGCTTTTTCTGAAGCAAATGACCACCGGAGCGAGCAATGACCTGGAGCGGGCCTCCAAAATGGCCCGGAAGATGGTCTGTGAGTGGGGGATGAGTGAAGCCTTTGGTTCTATGGCCTTAAGCGACAATGGGAACGAAGTGTTTCTTGGCCGGGAGCTGGTTCAACACAAGCAGTACAGCGAAGAAACGGCCAGGCTCATAGATGCCGAGGTGCGCAAGATCCTCCAGGATGCTTACAATACAGCCAAGCGGCTTTTGGAGGAAAATGAAGACGTCGTCCATCGCCTGGCTGATGCCCTTTTGGAGCGGGAGACGATATCCGGCAGCGATTTGACCAAGTTGATGAACAACGAAGATCTCCCTCCGTTTGAACCGCCGGAGGACCGCAAAAACGGAAAGCAGTCCGGTTCTGGAGCTTCTGAAGCCAGGGAAGGACAAGAGGCGGAGGAGGCAACGGCCCGGGAAGATGATGAAGAGGAAATGGGTGAAGATCCTGAATTTTCCTTCAAGGATGAGGAAGATTCGGATCAAGAAGACCGCAAAGGACAGTCTTAGAGGCAAAGGGAAGGACGATGCATTCTCCTGTGACCTGGAGGATCGCCGGGGGCCGGGTTTTGGGCCCGGCCCTTTTTTTGGTGGCTGGGATCGTCAATTGCACCCCTGATTCGTTTTACGACGGAGGGTGCTTTTTTGATTCCGAGCAGGCTGTGGGCCACTCAGTGGCGCTTTTGGATCAGGGAGCGGATATTGTAGATATCGGGGGCGAGTCCACCCGGCCATTTTCCCAGCGGATAGACGCAGGTGAGGAAACAGGGCGTATTTTGCCGGTTATTCAAGGTGTGTTAGAGCAGAGACCAAAAGCCGTGCTTTCTGTGGACACCTATCGGTCAGAGGTTGCCGTTGCGGCCCTTGATGCCGGTGCATTCATCGTCAACGACGTATCCGCCTGCGCTTTAGATCCGCAACTCCTGTCTGTATTGGCTGAGTACAAGCCTGGATATGTCCTCATGCATTCCCAGGGCCGGCCGGAGGATATGCAGAAGGATCCCAGCTACACCGACGTGGTCACCGAGATCCATGCATTTTTTACGTCGCACATGAACAGGCTTGTTCGAGCAGGATTGCCCGAGGATCGAATCGTTTTGGATCCGGGCATCGGTTTTGGCAAGACCCTGGAACATAACCTGCAGCTCTTGGCCAATATGGATGCTTTTTATTCTCTTGGACGGCCGGTCTATCTCGGTTTGTCGAATAAGTCCACGTGGGGCAAGCTTCTGGATCTGGGGGCGGATGAGCGGCAGACAGCAACCCAGGTAGCCACGGCCCTTATGGCAGCCAAGGGAGTCCCCATTCACAGGGTGCATGAAGTGTTGGATACTGTCCGGACTCTGCGTATTGTCCAGGAAATCAGCAATCGGAAGGAAGACAGGCATGGGTGATCGATTGTTCGGAACAGACGGTCTGCGCGGACAGGTAAACGTATTTCCCATGCAGCCGGAAATCATTATTCGTCTGGGGCTGGCCGCAGGACAGTACTTCCGGAACGGGAAAAAGCGGCACCGGGCGGTGATTGGAAAAGATACCCGTCTGTCCGGTTACGTGTTTGAAACTGCCCTCACTTCCGGGTTGTGCGCGGCCGGGATGGATGTCTTTCTGGTTGGACCGATGCCTACTCCGGCCATTTCCTTTTTGACCAAAAACATGCGGGCCGATCTGGGGGTGGTCATTTCCGCTTCCCACAATCCGTTTGAAGACAACGGGATCAAATTTTTTGACCGGGACGGGTTTAAGCTCAGCGACAGAACAGAAGAAGAGATAAGTGAGCTGGTCAACGGCCCAGGGACGGTTTGGGACAGCCCAGGGCCCGAATCCATAGGCCGGGCCTATAAGATTGAAGACAGCCCCGGCCGGTATATTGTCTCTTTGAAGAACAGTTTTCCTTCCCATATGAGCCTGGATGGACTAACCATAGTCCTGGATTGCGCCCATGGGGCGGCCTACAGAGTGGCCCCACTGGTTTTTCAGGAATTGGGGGCCAAGGTCATTTCTCTTGGGGTGGAGCCTGACGGTTTGAACATCAATGCCGGCTGTGGTTCCCTGCATCCTGAATGCGTCCGGAGTAAGGTCCTGGAAACCGGTGCCGATCTGGGCATTGCCCTTGATGGGGATGCAGACCGGGTCATCCTGGTGGATGAGAAAGGGAATATTCTGGACGGCGACCAGGTCATGGCCTTATGTGCTCAGGATTTTCTGGACAAGGATCGCCTGCCGGGCAGGACCCTGGTTGCTACGGTGATGAGCAATATGGCCCTGGAACTGTTCATGCGGGAAAAGGGCGGTCAATTGCTGCGGACCCCGGTTGGAGACCGGTACGTAGCTGAAGCCATGCGGGCACACGGAGCGGTACTGGGCGGAGAACAGTCCGGTCACCTCATTTTTTTGCAGTACAGTACAACCGGGGACGGGGTGCTGGCCGCTCTGCAGGTTTTAAAGGTCATGCAGGAAAAGCAGCGCCCTGTATCTGATTTGGCTGGCATCCTGGACCCCATGCCCCAATACTTGATGAATGTACCGGTGCAGCGCAAGATTCCTTTTGACCAGGTGCCGCAAGTGCAAAAATCCGTGCATGCGGCTGAAAAGGCGCTCAAGGGCAACGGCCGGGTACTGCTGCGTTATTCCGGGACTGAGACCAAAGCCCGGGTGATGGTTGAAGGGATGGATCCGGAACTTGTGCAGACGTTGACCGCAGATTTGGCTCAGGTTATTCAAGACCATGTCCGATAAAAGACGTGAAGACACGTCTTTTATGCAGATCATGTTTTTTGGATGGACGGCTGTGTGTGAGAATGAATTCAGGCCAGGAGGGGGCTATGCGTATTTCTAAGGTCGTTATTCCGGTTGCCGGGTAGGGGGACCCGTTCATTGCCGGCAACCAAGAACCTGCCCAAAGAAATGCTCCCTGTGTTCAAAAAGCCCGGGGTGCAATATATCGTGGAAGAGGCCATTGAGTCCGGGCTCAAGGATGTTGTTTTTGTCACCAATCAGAAAAAGACCATTATTGAGGATCATTTCGATTACAATCTGGCTTTGGAATCCGTTTTGGAGCGGACCGGAAAGCAGGACCTGCTCAAAGTGGCCCGGGATGTGGCCGAGATGGTGAATATAATTTCTGTGCGCCAGAAACAACAATTGGGACTGGGGCATGCTGTTCTCTGTGCCCGGGAAGTGATCAAGAACGAGCCATTTGCCCTCATGGTCGGGGATGACCTCATGTTCAGTGTAGATCCGGGCATACGCCAGCTGATCACGGTGGCCGAGGCAGAGAGTATGGCCGTGATCGGAGTCATGCCTGTTCCAGAGCACAAAGTCTCTTCGTATGGAGTCATTCAGGGCGAGGAGATCGGACCGGACATGTACCGGGTCCGGGGTCTGCAAGAAAAGCCTTCGTCAGGAGAGGCTGCATCAAGGTTGGCTATAGTCGGCCGCTATGTTTTGACCCCGCACGTTTTTGAGCATTTGCAGGATTTGCTCTCCAACCAGCCAAAAAGGGAAATTCAGCTGACCGAAGCCCTGCAGGTTATGGCCAGGGAGAATAGATTGCTTGCGGTTCGCCTGCACGGAATGCGCTTTGATATCGGCGATTGGGTTGATTACCTAATAGCCAATATCTATTTTGGGCTCCAGGATGAGGAACTGCGTGACGATCTTGTCCAGCGCTTGCATGAACTGGTCCCCCCTCCAAAGTGATCATCATGCAGGGGAAAAGGTTCGGCCTCTGTGCATGCCTTGTTCCCTACAGGACACATGCACTGTTGTATCACCGTACAACCAAAGCCATAGAGCATTGACTACTCCGGTCTGGGACGTTGCCTTATTCAGTCCGCCCTACGTCACCTTAACCTATGCCCAGCCCGGAGTATTCCCCCCCGGGACCTGGTTTCCAGGACAAAGGGTTGTCATCCCGGTCCGCCGGGAGGTGCGCATGGGGTTGCTCCTGGACCGGGTTCAGCTTCGAAATGAAGCTGGAAAAGTGAAAGAACTTCTCTGGCCCGGAGAGCATACCCCAATATGTTCTTCTGCTTTTTTGCGTCTTTTGCAGGCCCTTTCCGTTCGTTACGTCTGTTCTCCCGGACGCATTCTGGCCGCAGTCCTTCCAGGCCTGATCAAAAATCCGGCCA
This sequence comes from uncultured Desulfohalobiaceae bacterium, assembly GCA_964479235.1. Taxonomy (GTDB): domain Bacteria; phylum Desulfobacterota; class Desulfovibrionia; order Desulfovibrionales; family Desulfothermaceae; genus Desulfovermiculus. The sequence continues at coordinate 18,626 of CAYZLB010000033.1, read as the reverse complement.
AGACCCTGATCAATGATGCCGGCAATACCCTCACCCTGCACCAACTGGCCGAGACAGGTCCCGAAGAAAGATCCTTTTGGGCAAAGGGTTGGACCGCCGGAAAGGTGCAGTTCCAAATTTCCGCTCCAGGCGGATCACCCTGTCTCTGGGAGGTAAACTGCCAGCCTCCGTGGCCTTTGCGTCCAAGCGCAGTCCGCCAGATGCAACTTCTGGATCATATTTGGGCCCATGGAGCGCAAACCAGCCGGGATTTGCGCCGTGCTCTGGGCAGTTGGACGGCTAAGGCCCTGAAAGAGCTCAGGGCCAAAGAGTTGGTCTTGGCCCGGAAGGCAAGAGATTCCACCCAGGATGCCCAAGCCTCCCGGGAAGGGGACTGGGACCTGAGCTGGGACCAGGAGCAGGCTTTGTCCGGATTGCTGGAGGACTTGTCCGCAGGGCAGGGCGGAAGCCGCCTGCTGTTTGGCGTGACCGGCAGTGGCAAAACCCTGGTTTACGCCCGTCTGGCCGCCAAGTGTCTGCAACTGGGCCGTTCGGTCCTCCTTTTGGTTCCGGAGGTGGCTTTGGCCCTGCAAATATACACCCAGGTCAGGGGCTTCGTTCCAGAGGCTGAACCTTTTTTGTATCACGGATCATTGGCTCAAAACATACGGGCTGAACGGTTTATGCAGGCAAGCCGGGACCAGGCCCCTGTTTTTGTGGTCGGAACGCGATCAGCAGTCTTTATTCCCCGCCAGGACTGGGGACTGATCATCCTGGATGAGGAGCATGACGCATCGTATAAACAAGAAGAGCGCCTGCCCTATCAGGCCAAAGAGGTGGCCTATTTCATAAGCCAGGAACAAAAAGCCCTGTTGATATTAGGGTCAGCTACACCCGATGTGAAGACCTATCACGCCGCATGCAGCGGGTATGTCAAATTGTACTCCATGCCCACCCGGATCAGCGGGCACTCTTTGCCGGAAATCGATGTGGTCAACTTGCTGACCGAGCCGGAAGAGGACGGGCCGTTCAGCCCGCGTTGCCGGCAAGCCCTGCATGACTGCCTGGACAGGGGAGAACAGGCGATTATCCTGCTCAATCGACGCGGATATGCCCCCCTGGTGTACTGCACATCCTGCGCCCAGGTTGTTCGTTGTGAACACTGTGCAGTAGGACTGACCTATCACAAAAAGCTCCATCGTCTGGTCTGCCATTATTGTGGGCACACCCGGCCCTTTCCTTCACCCTGCACTACGTGCGGCGGTCACCAGTTTGTGCCCTTAAACCAAGGCACGGAACAGGTTGAAGAATATTTGCGCACCAGGCTGGATCCAAATATTTCCACCCTGCGTCTGGATCGAGACAGCACCAGGCCCCAGGGAAGCATGGAAGATATTTTGGATCGTTTTGCCAAAGGACAGGCTCAGGTCCTGGTGGGGACCCAAATGTGCAGTAAAGGGCACAATTTTCCCCAAGTGACTTTGGTCATTGTCGTGGATGGGGACGTGGGACTCAATCTCCCCGATTACCGGGCTACGGAACGGACCTTTCAGCTTCTCATCCAGGTGGCAGGGCGGGCAGGAAGAGGAGAACAGCCGGGAAAGGTCTTTATCCAGACCAGAAACCCGGACCACTACTGCTGGCGTTTTGTCCAGGCCTATGATTTTGAGGCCTTTTATGACCATGAAGTCGCCCTGCGCAAACGTATGCATTATCCCCCGTTTGTCAAATTGGCTCTGATCCGGATGAGCGCACCGATGGATTCGGAAAAAGATGTCCAGCGGATGCACGGCTTGGGCAAACGGTTGCGTCAGGAAGGGACAGAAAATGGGGTTCGCGTCCTGGGGCCGGCCCCGGCTCCTTTGAGTCAATTACGAGGTCGGCTTCGTTATCAGTCCCTGCTCAAAGCAGATTCCTGGACAGCCATCCGGACGGTTTATGCAAATCTTTTCCAGCATGCCGGACCGTTGGGGCGATGCCGCATTCAGCTGGATCTGGACCCAATGCAGATGCTGTAGGTATTTCCTGCGAAAGACAGGAGGGCGAAAGACTTTTCCGGCATTGCCCAGCCGGATAAAGAATTGCGGGGTTAGGGGAAATCCATAAATCTTTGGCCGTTCGGTAAATTTTTATTGTCGGAAAAATTCTTGACAACTAGGAATATAAATGATAATTATTATCAATAAATTTGTGAGAAAAAAACATACAAGGAGAGATTATGAGCAAGACAATGGACAATCTGATGGAAGCATTCGCCGGCGAGTCCCAGGCCAACCGCAAGTACCTGGCCTTTGCCCAGCAGGCGGAAAAAGATGGATACCCGCAGGTGGCCCGTCTGTTCCGGGCTGTGGCTGAGGCTGAGACTGTGCATGCCCATTCCCATCTGCGCATTGCAGGCGGGGTTAATTCCACAGCGGACAATTTGAAGGAGGCCATTGCCGGGGAGAATCATGAATTTCAGAGCATGTACCCGGAAATGATAGAAAAGGCCCAGGAAGAGGGCAACAAGGCGGCAGAACGAAGCTTTACTTTCGCCAATGAGGTAGAGAAGGTTCACGCTGGCCTGTATCAAAAGGCCCTGGATGATATGGACGGCCTGGAAGACAATGATTTTTATGTCTGCTCGGTTTGCGGATATACTTGCGAGAAAGAGGCCCCGGAAAAGTGTCCGGTGTGCGGCGCAAAGTCCAAGGCCTTTTTCAGGGTTAGTTAAGATTTGAGAAGCGCCAAAGGTGCTTCTCAAATCTTTTATTGTAATTCTTTGTTGTTGCTGACCTCTGACCTCTGGCGAGTGCAAAAACCGTTTTTTGCACTCGCATCTATTCATGCCTGACAACTATTTCAATGATTGCAGGCAGATTTATTCACTCTTCTTCAATTTCCCGTCTGATAAGGGCCTGGGTATAGGCTGAGGTGATGTTGCATTCAGGCAGGGTCCCCAGCAAGTTCCCGTTTTGGACCACGGGCAACTGATTCACCCCTTTGTCCGTCATCTTTTTCAATGCTGTCTGCAGGCTGTCTTCCGGAGAGATGGTTACCAGGTTGGAGGTGGCCAAATCCTTGGCCACAACCAACTGCATCAGGTCTTTTTCATCCAGAATGGGCCGGATATCCCGGAAGGAAATAATTCCTGTCAATTGACCGTTACTATCAACCACATGCAGATAAGGGGCGTTTTGGGTTTTTAAGGTATTGATGATTTCAGCTAAGGGCATGGATTCAGGAATGCTGACCACAAAGGTTTCCATATAATCTTTGACCTGCAGGCGCTGCAAGACCCCCACCTCGCGGCCGGTCTGCAGGTGGACTCCCCGGCGCAGGAGCTTGATGGTATAGATTGAGCCCTGCTTCAAAGAACTGGCGATGATGGTGGACAGGATGCAAGTGATCATCAGGGGGAGGATGATGGTGTATTGGCCGGTCAATTCAAATAAGATGATGATGGCCGTGATCGGGGCGTGGGTGGTCCCAGCCACCAAGCCACCCATGGCCAGCAGGGCATAGGCCCCTGAGCTGGCGGTAATGGCCGGCAAAAAGGAGTGCAGGACAGAGCCGAAGGCACCGCCGGTCATGGCTCCGATGAATAAAGAGGGGGCGAAGATACCTCCTGATCCCCCGCTCCCGATGGTGATGGAGGTAGCCGCTATTTTGATCCAGATAAGGACAAAAAGGAGGGTAAGCTCCATCTCGTTGACCAGGGTAAGGTTGATGCTTCCATATCCAACGCCAAATACATGGGGAAACTTGAGGAGGATGAGGCCGAGCAAGGCTCCTCCCAAAGCGGGCTTGAGCCATTCCGGCAAACGTACGGCATCTACGAGGTCTTCAGACTTGTATAAGATTGAGGTAAAGGCCAGACCGATCAAACCGGCCAGGACGCCCAGGACCGGGTAGAAAAGATACTCCCACAAGGAGACCACGGAGTATTCCGGAATGACGAAGGCCGGCAGGTCGCCGAAATAGTGTCTGGATATGGTGGTGGCCGTGACCGAGGACAAGACCACCGGGGAGAAGGACATGAGCCCGAAATCGCCCAGGATGACCTCCAGGGCAAAAAGGACCCCGGCGATGGGGGCATTGAAGGTGGCTGCAATGCCGGCAGCTGCCCCGCAGCCGACCATGGTTTTCATGTGCATTCTGGGAACGTGGAAGAACTGGGCTACACTGGAGCCGATGGAGGAGCCAATCTGCACAATAGGCCCTTCCCGCCCCACCGAGCCGCCGGAACCGATGCTTACCGCCGAAGCCAGGATCTTGACCAGGGCCACCCGTTTGCGGATGAAACCATCGCGCAAGGCTACGGCCTCCATAACCTCAGGGACGCCATGTCCCTTGGCCTCCCGGGCTCCAAAGTAGACCAGGATACCTACAATCAGTCCGCCCAGGGCGGGCATGCCGACGGTCACAGCCGGGGGCAGGCTATGGGCAAAGCTGAGAATGTCGTCACTGTTCTGGTAAAAGGCCCACTGGATGAATTGGATGATATACCGGAAGAACACTGCCCCATAACCGGACAGGATGCCGATGATCAGGGCAAAAAGTAAATTTTTGATGTGCCGGTTGAACCGGGGATGGCGTAGGGAGTGTAAAAAAGGGGTGAGCGGATTGTGCATGGAGTTTTTCGGCCTGCTCCAGGTTCATGTATCTCTTGGCTGATACCTGTAGAGTTTCCGCAACTCTATCTCCAGGATGTGAAGTAAGCTAAATGCGTTGCGCTTTCCAGTCAAATTTCAGGTTTGCCTGAGGCAAGTCTGAAATTTTTTTTGCCCCTAAAGCGCAAACCTGAAACCTGCTATTTTCCGGCCTTTTGTTTGGTGTGATTCAATGTTCCGCCGGCCATGAGGACTTCCCGCAGTCGGGGGGAGACGTCCAGGACTGTGGGGACTTGTACCGAACGGTCCTTGTTAACCACCTGGATTCTCTCTCCGCTGTGCAAGGCCTGATGCAGGTTGTTCAGCTCCAGACGCTCTGCCTGGGCCAGATTTCCCCTGTCCGCAGGATCGACGAGCTCCAGGGGCAGGATCCCGAAATTGATCAGGTTGAACTTGTGGATCCGGGCAAAGGATTCGGCAATCACAGCCCGCACACCCAGATATCTGGGGGCCAGGGCGGCGTGCTCCCGGCTCGATCCCTGTCCGTAGTTGGAACCGCCGACAATAAAACCTGTGCCGGCTTTTCTGGCCCGCTGAGGAAAGGTTTCATCTATTTTGCAGAAGATGAACTCGGAAATGGCCGGGATGTTGGCCCGTTTGGCCAGGATATGTGCTCCGGCCGGCAGTATATCATCAGTGGTGATATTGTTGTCCAAAGAGAGAAGGACTTCTCCTGCCAGGCTGTCCGGCATGGCTTCAAATAGCGGCAAGGGAGCGATGTTTGGGCCGCGGACAATTTCCACCTCTTCGTTTTCTCCTGCTGGAGGAACAAGGAGACTGTCATCAACGGCAAATTGCTGAGGCAGATCGATGTGAACGGGCTGGCCAAAGGTGCGCGGGTCTTGCAAGCGTCCGGCAAGGGCGGAAACAGCCGCTGTTTCCGGACTGACCAAATAGAGATACGCATCGGCTGTACCGCTTCGGCCCGGAAAATTGCGGTTCGAGGTGCGCAGTGAAACCCCTTTGGACCGGGGAGCCTGGCCAACACCGTTGCAAAATCCGCAGGCCGTCTCCACAATTCTGGCTCCGGCCCGGATCATGGTTTCCAGGGCCCCGCAGGCTGTCAGATCCAAAAGGACCTGCCTGGATCCCGGGGCAATGACCAGGCTCACATGCGGAGGCACGGTGCCTTGCTTTAGAATTTCAGCCACAGTGAGCATGTCCTGCAAGGAGGAGTTGGTGCAAGAGCCAATAGCCACCTGATGCACATTGAGATCTTGAATGTCTTCCACCGGGAGCACATTGTCCGGAGAATGTGGTTTTGCCACCAATGGAGGAATCTTGGACAGGTCAATAATCATTTCATCGTCATATTCTGCATCCGGATCGGCCTGGATCTCCTGCCAGTGTGCCTCCCGGTTCTGGGCCTGAAAATAACGCCGAGTGACTTCATCGCTGGGGAATACAGCGGTGAAAGCACCACATTCAATGCTCATATTGGCAATGGTGGCCCGTTCTGTGGCCGAGAGCCCGGCCAGGCCGTCCCCGGCGAATTCCAAGATGGTTCCCCGACCTCCGGAAACGGTCATCCGGCCCAAGAGCTCCAGGGCAATGTCCTTGGCCGCGGACCAGGGGGGAAGCTGACCGGTAAGGGTGACTTTGATCACCCGGGGCATAGGCAGATAAAAGGGCCGTCCGGCCATGGCCACGGCGATGTCCAGTCCCCCGGCCCCGATAGCCAGCATGCCGACGCCCCCGGCGGTGGTGGTGTGGCTGTCTGCCCCAAGCAGGGTCTGGCCCGGAACGGAGAAACGCTCCAGGTTCACCTGATGACAGATCCCATTGCCGGCCCGGGAATAGTAAAGCCCGAATTTGCGACAGGCCGAGGCCAGAAAGTGATGGTCATCCATGTTTTCGAACCCGATCTGCAGGGTGTTGTGGTCAACATAGGTCACTGAGCGATTGGTCTTGACCCTGGGGATGTCCAGGGCTTCGTACTGGAGCATGGCCATCTGGCCGGTAGCGTCGTGCATCAGGGTATTGTCTATGCGAATGCCGATTTCCGAACCTGGAGTAAGCTCTCCGGCCACCAGATGTTCTTTGAGGATCTTGTGCACAAGATTGGGCATTGTATTCTCCTTCAATTTTTTTGCTTTTAAGCAAAAAAATATGTTTTTTGTTCAGGATGTTGTCATCTGACAGTTTGGGTGAAGTTTTTCCATACACGTAGATAGTTTCTTAACGTATCCGAGAAGCCACAGACCGGCCGAATGCAGAGCAGGACAGGACTGTGGCCTCAGGCAGGTCCTGGGCCAGATCAAAGGTAACGGTTTGGGCGGCCAGGGTCGCTTCCAGGGCGTCTCGGATGGCCTGGGCCGCTTCCGGCCAGTCCAGATGGTCGAACATCATGGCTCCTGACAAAATCAGAGAGCCGGGGTTGACCTGGTCCTTGCCAGCCAGGGTCGGGGCAGTGCCGTGCGTGGCTTCAAAGATCGCTGCCCGGTCTCCAATGTTGGCCCCCGGGGCCATGCCCAGCCCGCCGACCTGGGCGGCCAGGGCATCGGACATGTAGTCCCCGTTTAAGTTGGGCAGGGCCAGGACATCAAAGTCTTCAGGCCAGAGCAGAACATTCTGGAACATGGCATCGGCGATGCGGTCCTTGATCACTATCCGGTCTTTTTGGGGAGTACCTTCTGCGATGTTCGCTTCCGACACCGTCTGCTCAGAAAATTCTTCAGCAGCCAGTTCATAGCCCCACTGCCGGAACCCGCCTTCGGTGAACTTCATGATATTTCCCTTATGGACCAGGGTCACACTTTTCCGGCCATGATCCAGGGCCCATTGGATGGCCTTGCGCACCAGGCGTTTGCTGCCAAATGGGGACATGGGCTTTATGCCGATGGCCGCATCCGAGCGCAAATCAACCCCAAAGTTGTCATGCAAAAAGTCAATGACCTGCCTGGCCTCCGGGCTTCCGGATGCCCACTCCAGACCGGCATAGACGTCCTCGGTGTTTTCCCGAAACACGACCATGTCCACCTTGTCCGGTGTTTTGACCGGGCTGACTACTCCAGGCAGATGTTTGATAGGGCGAATACAGGCATAGAGGTCCAGTCCGATGCGCAGGGCCACGTTCACGCTGCGGATGCCTCTGCCCACCGGCGTGGCCAAGGGTCCCTTTATGCCTACATTGTGCGTCACAAAGGCCTGCATGGTTTCCTGGGGCAGGGAGTGGCCGCATTCCCGGTAGGCCTTTTCTCCGGCCTGCACCTCCACCCAGTCTACACGGCGGATGCCTTTGTAAGCTGCTTCAACAGCGGCATCAAAGACTTGCACTGCTGCCGCCCATACCTCGGGCCCCACCCCGTCCCCCGGAATATAGGGAACTGTCTTCCGCAGTGGGGTGGAATCCTCTGTTTTTTCCCGGCGGGTGTTTTCAGTCTGCAACTGGGCCATGCTCGATTATCCTCCTGGCAAAATGTGTGTCTGCAGGCCGATTTGACCTGAATATTTTCTGGCGAGCGCCGAAGCAGTGTGCCACAAGGGCTTATCATTGGTCCAGAATGGACTGTGGAGAACCCTTAGATTACCACCTGTTCCTGGGCCCAGACCCTGATCGCCTCAGCATCGTGTAAGTCTTGGGCGAATTCTGCAGCCCTTGCCGCTTTTCCAGTATTTGCCTCCCGGATCATGGCCTTGACCCCGAGGATTGAACTTGGGTTCATGCTCAGCCGCCGGATTCCCAGACCGAGAAAGAGATAGGCACATGCCGGATCGGCCGCGGCTTCGCCGCAGACAGAAATTGGGGTTCCTGCTTTGTTGCACAGAGCCGCTGCGTCGGCAATGATGGACAGCACAGCCGGGTGGAATGGAGTATACAGGGATGCGACCTTGGGATTATTTCGATCCACGGCCAGGGTGTATTGGATCAGGTCGTTGGTTCCGATGCTGACAAAATCGATGAGTGGGAGTAGGCTGGGCAGAATCTTCACCGTTCCAGGGACCTCCAGCATAATCCCCACGGGCAGAGATGTGGTCGACTCTAACCGCATTTTTTCTTCCTGGACAATGGATAAGGCGACCTCCAGTTCGTGCATGCTGACGATCATGGGAAACATGAGCCGGGCCGTTCCGTATTCAGCAGCCCGGAGGATGGCCCTGATCTGCTGGCGAAACATTTCTTCCAGCTCCAGGGTGACCCGGATGGAACGCCAGCCAAGAAACGGATTGTCTTCTTTGGGGTAATCCAGGGCGGACAAAAACTTGTCTCCCCCCACGTCCAGCGTGCGGAAGCAGACCGGCAGGCCATCGGCTTGTTGCATGACCTGGGTATAGAGATCAGTCTGTTCCTCTTCTGTGGGAAGCCGTTTTTGAATGACAAAGGGAAACTCTGTGCGATACAGGCCGATATGGTCGGCATTATAGCGGTGAACAAACTCAAGATCCGAGAGCAGACCGATATTGGCCCCCAGCTCAATCTGCACCTGGTCCTTGGTCAGAGCAGGAAGGGGGATTAAGGACTGGAGGTGCTCGGCCTGGTCTTTATGCTCTTTGATCAGCCGGTTGTATTCCCTTTCAATCTCTTCGTTCGGGTTTCGAAAGATCAAACCTGACCACCCATCCAGAATCAGGTCGTCTCCTTCGCGCAAGGAATCAAACACATCTTCGACCTGAATAACAATGGGCAGCTCAAAAGATTTGGCCAGGATGACAGTATGTGAGGTCTTGCCTCCCCTGGCCAGGATAATGCCCTTGAGCCTGGGCTGGCGCAGGGCCACCAGTTCTGTGGCTGAAAGGTCGGAAGCAATGATAATGGTGTCCTGGGTGAAGGCTTGGGTTCCATGGGGGGAGATACCCAGCAAGTTTCGGAGGATGTTTTCGCCCACGTCAACGATATCCTGCCCCCGGTCCTGCAAATAGGGGTCGTCCACGTTGGCAAAGATATGCACATACTCCATGACTACTTGTTTCAGTGCATATTCCGCCCGATCGCCCTGACCGATCCGGTCAGCGACTTTTCGCCGGAAGGTGCTGTCTTCTGCTACCTGCTTGTGGATGGTTAGGATGGACCGGTCCTCCTGAGACAGGTCAGACATTTCTTCTATCAGCTGAGAGGTTTGTAAGACCGTGGCCTGCAAGGCGTGCTCGAATCGGGCCAGTTCAATATTTGGGTGGGCATTCTGTCCCGGCTCTATGGAATCAAATCCTATGCCTGCGGCCAGCAAATGGGCATTGCCCCTGGCATATCCGGAGAGGACCGACATGCCCCGCAGCAGGCTTTTTCGGTCGTCGGTCTGCCCCTGGTCTTCTCTCGGATATACGGTCTGGTCTCTGAGTTTCATGGTTTCCGCTTTTTCCCGGTCCAAGGCCTGCAAGAGGCCGGAATAGGCGGCGATGGACGAAATTTGGGATCCAATGGCCGCAAAGATGGGGATGTCTTCTTCAGACAGCTCACCCTGCTTTTTGGTCTGCAAAACGAGAACGCCAAGGCATTGTTGATGATAGATCAGGGGGATGCCCAAAAAGGTCTCCAGCACTTCTTCCCCGGTTTGTTCAAACAACTTAAAACGGGGGTGGCTGGAGGGGCTGTAGATGAGCAAAGGCTGGCCCTGCTCCAGGGTCAGTCCGGTCAGCCCTTCCCGGGCCGACATGGCGACACTGCCTACGGATTCCGGATGCAGGCCCACCGTGGCTTTCAGAGACAGGTGTTTTTTGTCTGCGGTGAGTACGTAGATGGAACAGACATCCAGACCATAGGTGGAAACAATGAGCTGGGCTATCTCATGCAGTGTTGTTTCCGGATCGTTGGAATCGGCAATGATCCGGCTTAGATCCGTGATTACGGAAAGATGGTCGTGTTTTTGATTCATGGCAAAGGACATATGGCATGAGCATTGCTTAAAATCAAGGAGAAAAAAAGGGGTGCACTAAGAAATTTGGAATGTGTGATTGTTCCGGTGGATTTCTCGGAAGAATCTCTGGCCGCGGTTGACGTCGCTTTGGATTTTTTGGATAAAACGACCGCCGGTCGACTTTTCACAACCCTTGTGGTCCTTATCGGATGCGCTGAAGCTTCAAGCTCGAATACAGGCCCGTGGAAAGAACCGGCGGTCGTACAAATAATTGTCCAGATTGTATACATCAGGTTGAACACACTGGAATAGAGTTGGCGTTTCTATCTCTCAGTCTCGAAAGAATGAGCTTCCTTTTCCATTCCAACTTCTGCCCGCAATGCGCTCACCTCATGTGCAGAAAGTTCCCTGAACTGACCAGAAGGCAAATCTCTGAGCAATAAAGACCCTTCCTGGATCCTGATCAATTTGAGGATAGTCAGGTCCAGATCCCGGCACATACGCCTGATCTGCCGCTTAATCCCCTGGATTAAGCGCATGGACAGCCAGGTGGTCTCTTTTCCTGCCTGACGAGCTGAAACCTGTACAGGGGCCAATTTCTCACCTTCTGCCAAGTGCATGCCTTGCTCTATTTGTTGTAATTTTTCGGTGGTGACCCGGCCGCGAACCAGCACGTTGTATACCTTGGGTATATGCCATGAGGGATGGGTCAACCGGTAGACGAGGTCTCCATCTGTGGTCAGCAGCAAGAGCCCTTCGGAGAAATAGTCCAGCCTGCCCACAGGGACCGGGCGATGCCTGCGAAGAGCAGAGGGCAAAAGGTCCAGCACGGTTGTCCGGCCCTGGGGGTCCCTGGCCGTTGAGACTACCTGGACTGGTTTGTGGAGCAGGATATAAATATGTCCAGAACGGGCTTTGCCCTCAGATTGAAGCAGGTGTCCGTCCACTTGGATGCGGTCTTGGCCTGGAGTGATTTTTAGGCCCATTTCCTGGACCAACAGGCCATTAACCTGCACCCGTCCCTGGGCGATGAGTTCATCCGCCTTGCGCCTGGAACATCGGCCGGAATCAGCAATGGCCTTGTTCAGGCGCAGGAGTCGGGAACTGGAGTCGGCGCTCATGGCTTTTGTTCAAACCTGCCATTTCAAAGGATGTCAGTATAAGTTCAGTAATGAAATCTGCAAATTATATTGTAATCACCTTGTCAGCCAGTTGCAAGCTGGTGACCACATCCAGCATATTCGTGGTTTGCCCGACCTGTTTTTGATCCAGAAGATTGAAAAAATCCAAACAAGTGCCGCAAACCAAAATGGAGACCCCACTTTGCTCCAGTTGGAGCAGATGGTCCAGGGCCGGGCTTCCTGAAACGGTCAGTTTGACCCCGCCGTTTAAAAGCAGTATGCGCCAGAGAGAAGCTCCCATTTCCGGCAGGGTGGCAATGAAATTGAGCATCAATTTTTGCCCCAGTTCATCATTGCCATGCCCGATACGGTTGGAGGTGATGTAGACCAGCTGGGCATCAGTTCCGGATTGAGACAAGGCCTGAGAAGGGGAGTTGATTTCTGGTTCTGTTTCATCTTGGGGCTTATGTTCTGTGCCTTTTGCTGGTTGGGCAGTCAGCTCAAAGATCCCTCCCTTGTCCTGGACTTTGACTACCTGATAGCCCTGAGAGCCAAGAAATCTGGTCACGTTTTCCTTTGCGGCCTGGTTGTCTATCAGGACAACCAGTTTGTCCGGTCGGGAGTGGGTAAGGGCATCCTTGCATTTCAGGACAGGCTGGGGGCAGGCGAGTCCTTGGCAGTCTAAGGTGATTGCATTCATGCGCACACTCCATGTATGTTCAATATTCTATGGGTTCCACCTGTCTTATCCAAAACTACTTTCCAAAGCACAGACGGTCAACGAGGTCAAATAGGAAAACGTGATCCAAAAGACCAGAAAGGATTATAAAATATAATCTGGAAGAAGAACTGCGAAACATTTTTTGACTGTTGAGGGCCTATGTCGTCATTTACTTTCATTCACGCTGCAGACCTGCATTTGGACAGCCCCCTGGCCGGGCTGGAAACCTATCCGGACGCACCGGTGGAGCAGATCCGGGGCGCTACCCGCCGGGCACTGGACAATCTGGTGGATCTGTCCATTATGGAGCAGGCGGCCTTTGTCCTTTTGGCTGGAGATATCTTTGACGGTCCATGGAAAGATTTCCATACCGCCCTGTTCTTTGCCCAGCGTATGGGCCGGTTGCGGGAGGCCGGGATCCGGGTCTTTCTGGTCACCGGAAATCACGATGCGGCCAGCACGATCGGCCGCAATTTCAGTCCACCGGAGAATGTACGTATCTTGAGCAAAAACAGACCGGAACAGGTGCATTTGCCGGATCTTGAGGTCAGTATCTGCGGACAGAGTTATTCCCGCCGGGAGATCCATGCCGACCTGGCCGCAGAGTTTCCTTTGGCCCATCCGCATACCTTTAGCATAGGTCTGTTGCATACCGCTCTGACCGGACGGCCCGGCCATGAGCCCTATGCCCCCACCAGTGTGGATGTCTTGACTTCCAAGGGCTATGCCTACTGGGCCCTGGGCCATGTGCATCAACGGGAAATTGTCAGTCAGGAGCCGTGGATTGTTTTCCCCGGGGCCATCCAGGGCCGGCACATTCGAGAGCAGGGCCCCAAAGGCTGCACTGTGGTCAGGGTCCAGGAAGGGCGGGTAGACGATGTGCAGCACAGGGACTTGGATGTTCTGCGCTGGCATACAGCCAGGGCCGATGTGAATGGATGCGAGAGTCAAGAGCAACTCTGGACTGCTGTTCGCCAGGCCCTGGAAGTGGCCCAGGATGCCGGGGAGGGCAGGCCGGTTGCCCTTCGCCTGGAGTTTGTCGGGCAGACCCGGATGCACACCTGGCTGCATGATCAAAAGCAGCAGGCGGTCGAAGAGTGCCGGACTCGGGCCGCCGGGCTTGGAGATGTGTGGGTAGAAAAAGTGCGGATCATGACAGAGCCGGAAATGTATTCCACAAGGGATATCGATCCGGATTCTCCTGTGCATGGGTTGCTGCAGACCATTGAAGAAATATGCCGTTCTCATTCCTGCACTGATCAGATACCGGAATTGGAGGAAATGCTTTCCAGGCTGCCTTTGGAAGTCAGAAGCGGTCCGGAAGCATTTGATCTGAGCAACCAGGAGGTAATGGAGCAAATCCAGGAGGAGGTCAAAGACTTGCTGCTCAGCCGGCTGTTGCGCCAAGGGGGGGACTCATGTTGATCAAAGATTTGTATTTGCAGGCCTTTGGACCGTTTACAGATGCGAATCTGGAATTCGGCGGGTCATATCCTGGTTTGCATGTAGTCTATGGACCCAATGAATCCGGCAAAAGCAGTACATTGCGGGCCCTGGAGTACTGGCTGTTTGGATTTCCGGAAAGAACCGGGGACAATTTTGTGCATCCTAATGATCGGCTGCGTATTTCCGGGACCCTGGTACACAGTCAGGGCAGTGAATTGACCTTTATCCGGCGCAAGAAACGCAAAGGCAGTGTGCTGGATTCCAATGGAAATGTTCTGGATGATGGGCATATCCAGGCCTGGCTGCAGGGCCTGACCAGGGAAACTTTTGAAGCCCTCTTCGGCCTGGATCATCCCGGCCTGCTCCAGGGAGGAACTGCCATCCTAGAGGAAAAGGGCAGTGCCGGCAGCACCCTGTTTTCCGCCGGGACAGGCATTGCTTCGGTGGAAAGGATTCTGGGTCAGATCCATGAGGAAAGCAAAGATATTTTCAAGCCCCGGGGGACCAATCCAGAGCTGAATGCGGCCTTCAAACGGTACAAAGATCTGCAAAAGGAAATCAATCTGGCGGCCTTGTCCAGCCATGCCTGGAAGGAAAAAGAACGGGCATTGCGTCAGGCAGAGGAGGAACTGGACAAGATCAAGCAAAGCAAAAAGGAAGTCCTGGAAGCAGAGCAGCGCCTGCATCGTCTGCAACAGGCCCTACGTCCTCTGGCCCGTTTACGTCAGGCCTGGACTGAACTGGATACTTTGGGCCAGGTCCCCATGCTCCCGGAGGACTTTACCCAACGGCGACAGGAGAATCAGGAATTGCTGCGCCAGGCAGAAAAGACATTATCCCTGGCCCGGGAGCGACTGGAGAAGGCCAAAGAGAAGAAAGAAGGTATTGAGTTAAATACAGAACTGCTCAACCAGGCAGAGACTATTTCCGATCTGCATCAGCGCCTTGGGGCGTACCGTAAAGGACAGGCAGACCGGCGGGGTCTGGAAGAGGCCCGGGTGCAGGAAGAGGCTGCTGCTGCCGCCATCCTGCGTCGGATCCGGCCTGATTTAAGCCCCGATCAGGAGGATGTACTCAATGATCTCTTTGCCCAGCGCCGCGAAATTTTAGCTCATGGCCGTAAGCTGGACGTGTTGGTCAAAGAAGCCGTGGACAGCAGTCAGGCAGTGCAGGCCAGAGAGGATGAGCTAAAGGAGAAAAAAGAGGAATTGAGGGCCCTTCCTCCTGACCGGGATCACGCAGCTTTGGTTCAGGCCCTTGAAGAGGCCTCCCGGCTGGGTGATGTGGATACCGCCCTGGAAAAGCAGAAGGGCCAGGCAGCCAAGGATCTGGAGGCATTTTCATTTGGCTTGGTCCGGTTGGGGTTCTGGCAGGGCAGCCCGGAGGATCTGCTCAAACTGCCGCTTCCTTTGGAAACAGTGGTCAGGCGGTTTCAAAAGCAATGGATGGATCTGGAGGGAAAGGAAAAGGACGTTGGGGCCAAAGAAGCAGAGGTAGGGAAGTCCTGGGATGAGTTGCACAAAGAGAAGCAGGCTCAGGACCTGGCGGGGGAGGTCCCGTCTGAAGATGATCTCAAGGTTCAGCGGTCCAGGCGGGAGGAAGGCTGGTCCCTTATTCGCCGGGCATGGATGCAGGGCGAGGACATAGAGACGGAGTGCCGGGAATATGCCCCTGAACTCAGCTTGGACCAGGCCTATGAACAGGCGGTGCAGGCAGCGGATCATATCGCCGATCGTTTGCGCTGGGAGAGTTCCAGGGTGCATGAAAGATCCAGGCTGGAAGCTGAACTGGACCAGGTCCGGCGGCAATGGGCCGAGCTGGAACAGGTGAAATCCGATCTGAGTAAAGAGTGGAAAGAACTCAAAGGCCGCTGGCGGCAGGCCTGGACAGAGAGCGGTATTGAACCGGATACCCCGGAAGTGATGTCTGATTGGCAATCCGGGATCAATCAATGGCGGGTTACGGCCCGGCAGATAATCGATAACCAGGCTGTGACAGACGAACTGGAAGCAAAAAGGGCAGCCGCACGAACAGCCCTGGAAAAGGCTTTGAACGATTTTGAAGTGACCCCACCCGCCGGAAAGACATTAGCTCCGGTAATGAAAACTGCCCAAAAGATTCGAGAGAGAGTCGAACATACAGCCCATGAGCGCAAAACCCTGATCAAAACCATCAGCGGACTGGAACGGGACCTGGAAAAGGCCAGGAAACGGGCTGCCAAGGCCGAAAAGGATCTGAAAGCCTGGCAGGAGCATTGGCAGACTTCTTTGGTCCGCCTGGGACTGCCGGCAGGGGAAACTCCGGATACAGTTGCCGCATTTTTCGACCAGCTGGATACCTGTTTGAAACACGTGCAGCAGGCCGCCGGGTATGCCCAAAGGATTCAGGGTATAGATCAGGATGGGGTGGACTTGCTGCACGAGGTGCATGCCCTTTTGCACCGGGTTGCTCCGGAACTGATCTCTCTGCCACTGGATCAGGCCGTGGAGAGCTTGAATGGACTGATGAAGACCCATCAGAAGAAGAAAACCACCCTTGAAGCCTGTCTGGAGAGTATTGAAAGCACAGAGCGGGAAATACAAGGGGCTGCACATGACAGGAAGCATGCCCTGGACCAATTGCAGGAACTATGCGTCCTGGCCGGGTGTGAAGATGGAGATTACCTGGAAGCAGTGGAGCAAAAATGGCTGCGGCACAAAGAATTGCAGGCCATTGTGCACACTGAAAAGACGAATCTGCAGGAGATTGCTCCCAAGCACAGCCTGGATGAACTGATGGCTGAAATTGATGCCCAGGATCCGGATTCCCTGCAGGTCCTGCGGCAGGAGAACAAAGCGCAGCTGCAGGACCTGGAAGCCGAGCTGGAAGAGCAGAACAAGACAGTGGGACGACTGCGGCATGAGTTTGCAGAGATGGACGGCAGGGATCTGGCAGCTCAAAAGGCGGAAGAGGCCCAGCATGAACTGGCTTTAATCCGCCGTCAGGCGGAGCAGTTCACCCGTTTGCGCCTGGCCGGCAAGGTCCTGGAGGAGGCTATAGAGCGATATAGAGTAGAGAATCAAGATCCGGTTTTGGCTTTAGCCGGCGAATACTTCCGGGAGTTGACCCTAGGATCCTTCCATGCTTTGCGGACAGATGTCGATGATCGGGGAGAGCAGATTATTGTAGGGCTTAGGGAAGATGCGTCCCGGGTCCAGGTGGAAGGCATGAGCGATGGTACCCGGGATCAGCTGTATCTTGCTCTGCGCCTGGCTTCTTTGGAGCACCGGCTGGAAAAAAGCGAGCCCATGCCCTTTATTGTTGACGATATTCTGGTTAATTTTGATGAGAAGCGGACCGAGGCGGCTTTGCAGGCCATGGGCCGGTTGGGGGAAAAAAACCAGGTCCTTGTGTTTTCCCATCATCGGCAAGTGGCGGACGTTGTTCGGGAGCTGGAACTGGGACAGGTGCATACGCTGGAGTGAGGCGAATAGTGAAGATGGACAACTGAACCAGTTTTCAAACCATTTCTTTTGTCTGTTCCCAATCGGGATCCTTTGTATACTTTGTTCGGGTCAGCGTGCCCAATAGAGCATGCGGTTCATAATACCCCTCAAAACAGAGCAAAAGTGGGTATACAGGTTCCCCGCCCTGGGCAGGGTGGGGACAGGGGGTGTCGTCATGATGATATTTTTCCAAATTTTATATAGCCTGCTACCTTGCTCTGACCCAATTCTTTTGATATTCGTGAGTTCAATCATTTGGCTGTATGGAACAGAATTTCACGTTGTGGGTACACTGTCTCCACAATTCAGGGTTGTCTGAAAACAAGGAATAACTGATATGCTATTACCTGAAGATGATGCCCAACAATTTTTCAAGTTATTTTCAGCTTTGCTGGTGTTTGTGAATGGCCAAAAGGATGTTCTGGAAGAAGACCTTTCGACCCCGGATGATTTCATGCAGTTGCCAACGGAACAAAGAGTTCAGGTCAGAAATGAGCTCTATGAAGACACGCAACTTATTGAATCATTTGTTCAGGAAAATCCCTTTCATTTTTCATCAGATGAGTTGGAGATTGTCAGGTCCTGGAAACATTACGTCAAAGGGGAATTCTCCCTTTTTCGGCACTTGAAAAAATACACTATCTTTCTGTCCACCTCGACTCCGGCAGTGGCTTATGGTGTTCTTTCCCTGACAGATGCTCTCAAAGACATGTTCCCGTACGTTCCAGTCCTTGTGCAAGGGGTATTGTTGCCTTTTAAGAATCAGATTGTATATGACGGATACTTGGGTGCATACAATATCAGCTTTGGGGGCGGGACACGGAGAATGTTCAATAACACGTATAATGAAGCCAAAGCAGATTTTGGTATTGTCACCTCACTGCCCTTTGAGCCAAGCGCCCAGCGGCAAACAACTGATGAGGAGAAGCTCAAATTCTATTTAAAGAATGCGAGGAATCGTCAGTATTATTGGGATGAAATTGAAGAACTTATTGAAAAAAACCATGATTTGGCAATAAGTTATCACCAGGAAATGGGAAAAATCAATTCCCGGACTCTGGGGAAAAGACTTCGAGGTATAGGTTTTCGGAACGTATGGTTTGGAATACTCCAGGGGATGACTGTATGCAGTGGGAAAACAAAAGATGATCTGGAAAAAAATATTTCTTCGGTTGTACCAAAACAAATGCAGGACTTTGTATACAGGTACCACCTGAAGGAAAGCAAGAAGTGATGATATTTCTTCTTCCAGAAAAATGAGACAGATTCTTGTCACCTTCGAAGAGTTTTCCTATACTCAATATATGAGCGATGAACTTCGTTGCCAGCGAAACAGGATCTCAGGGAAGCTTGCTAGAGCTCCCCATGACCCCGAAAAAAAGTACGGGACTTTTTCAAAGAGTTCGTGTATGCCTAAGGCATGCAAGCAC
>CAYZLB010000032.1:0-24155 GCA_964479235.1 uncultured Desulfohalobiaceae bacterium | reverse complement strand
ACATATATGCTTATAGAGGTCAGGCCCAGGTAGATGGCTATTACAGCTCCCAGGGCGGCCCCTGAGCTGGTGCCTATGATGCCCGGACTGGCCAGGGGATTTCTAAATATCCCCTGCATGATCGTACCCGCGCATCCCAGAGAAAATCCGACCAATACTCCTGTCAAGGCCCTGGGGAGCCTGCCGTACCAGACAATGTTTTCTATAGAGGGGGCCGAGGCATATTCAATAGAGAAAATTTTGCCTATAATAATCTTAAGGGTTGTTGACAGATCCACCTGCCAGGGCCCCAGGTTGACGGATAGGGTCAGGCCGACAATCAAGAATATTAAGCAAAGTGTTACGGGTAGAAAAACCTTTGTGTATGGCCATAAGGATAAGGATTTATTTGGCATACAATATTCCTGCCAGATAATTGAGGCTGGCCACTATGTATTGTGAAGAAGCGTATAGGTATACTGATGGTATCTTTTTTATATTCTTGTTTTTTATGGCACGGGCTGTTTGCAGTACCGGTAGTGAATACAGCTTACCGGCCAATTTGCTGCCCTCGGGAACAATGATTATATCAGGATTCCATTTCAGGATTTGCTCGTGTGAGACTTGCTTAAAATATTTTATGCCATGGTTTGAGGCCGAATTCTCAAGGTTAAGTACATTACACATGGAGTTGAAGTTGGTATTTTTGCCTGCTACGTAGCCTCTTTCATCGTAGTAGATGACCTTTGGCGCAGTACCGGTCTGACGGCTGTTCGCATACTTTTTGATTGTTTCAAGATAGATCTGCATCTTGTCTACAAGCTTTCTGGCATTGGCCTCTTCACCTATCAGCATGCCCAAAAACATTATCTGTCTTTTGATAGAGGAGATATCATCAAAATAACCTGTCTCCACGTATTTGACACTGGCTGAATCAAGTCTTTCCTTGAATTCAGGACTGGTATAATAGGTGATTAATACCAGATCAGGATTTAGTCCAATTACAATTTCGGCATCCTCGGTACTAAAAGTAGTGGCCAATTCGGGAATCTGGTCGGCAATAAAGGAAAATTCTGGTCTTGTACAGGCCTGGTGATAGGCAATAATCCTGTCCCGTGGACATATGGCCCAAATTATTTCAGTAATTCCGACTGCCTGGGGAATTATCCTTTTAGGCTTTTCCTGGATAACTACCTGTCTTTTTTGCTTGTTCAGCTTGTTATGGACCTGGTCATAGGTGACATGGGTGTAGAGAATCTTATGGGGATAAAAGTAAGTTACCTTAGTAGAGTTCCTGCTCTTCGACAGTGAGGACAGGAGCTTATCTTGTTGCATAGGTGGATTTATGGATATTTGCTCTCGACCTTGGGCAAATGCGTATTGGATACATATAGTGCCAAATAATATACATACAATAATATAAGCAAATATAATATTATTTATAGAATAAAAGGCAAATGCCTTGATCTGTTTTGACTTCTTGCAAGGATACATTGAAAATCTCCTTGATTCTATGGTTAGTGAATGCTTCTGCCGTTTGACCGCTATAAAATATTTGGCCTTGGCTGAGCATGGTTATAGTATCACAATATCTTCTAGCCAGCTCCAGGTCATGTATGCTCATGATGATGGTCTTACCTTCGTTTTTAAGTGTGCAGAGCAGTTCCATGATCTCCAATTTGTGATTGATATCCAGAGCACTGGTAGGTTCATCAAGAAGTATCATCGGGGATTCCGTAGCCAGCGCCCTGGCTATACTGACAAGTTGCGCTTCACCTCCTGATATTTCGTTGATGTAACGGTCCGTCAAGTTATGAGTTCTGGTCTTGTGCAAGCTATCCCAAACTATGTCCTTGTCCTTTTTTTTAAGCGATTCCATGCCCCTTAAGTGGGGATGTCTGCCCATGGCCACAAAATCATAAACCTTAAGAGAAAAGCTGACCTGTGTATTTTGGGGTACGAGTGTGACCAGGGTGCTTAATTGCCGGCGTTTAATCTGGTTGTAGTCTGTTCTTTGGATTATGATTTGCCCGGCATCAGGATACCATATCCGGCATATGTTTCTTAGAAGCGTGGATTTTCCTGAACCGTTGGGACCTATCAGACCGTTGATCCTGCTGGCATAGAAAGAGCAGGAGATGTTTAGAAGGATCTTGCGCTTGGCAATGGAAAATTCCAGGTTTCTTATAGTAATGACAGGATTGGTTGCACTGTTCAAATTACTTTTTCCCCCAGGACCGTCTTCCAGGCAATGGGCAATATGAATTTTGAGATGAAGGTAAGTAAGAAGCCTGTAAAAACAATCATGAAAATATAAATCTCACCAGTTTTACCCAATATGGCAACGAGGCTTTGGGAAATCAGGGTGGTGGCCCAAAGAAGGACCAGTCCCAAAACCAGTTGGGTATTCTGGGAGATGATGTGTATGCTCCAAAAGTTCTCTGCCAGCACTTTGGCCTTGCTTTCCCGGACAGTAAGCTCGATTATCTTGAACCACATCCTGCCTTCCAAAACCTGTGCTGAACCGTCACATATATGGTGGAACAGAAAGAGTGTTACCAAGAGATACTTGGCATAAGGAAAACCAATGAAAATTTTGTAAAATAGTGGAGGATAGCAAAACAAGAAAAAGACTGCTCCCAGGGCCTGTCCAATCCCGACTATGCACATGCCCCTGACCAGACCATTTATCAGGCTGTAGCGGGACTTCAAGCTTTCCAACTGGTCAATATAAGTGGAGACCTTTATGCTGCTTGTAACCGTGATCAAGGGATATATGTATTTGGACATCACACCCAATATGGCAGCCACCTTGAATTCGGTCTCGGCCATGGTGAACATGGCGTAGAGAATGGTACCATCCAGCAGGTTCTTGCCAATTGTATACGATATGTTCCCGATTTCCCCATAACAAAAGAAATCTTCTGTCTTTAGTGCATGCAGCCAAAATCTGAGCTTTTGCCCTACTTCTTTCAAATAGTTTATGAGCATAGGATAGGTTGCAAATATGGGTTTTCAAAGTAAAAGGTAACCATCTAAATGTGCCGTTGCAATAAAAATTCGAATAAAATCGGGACTAGAGGGTAATACATTCAAGCCGCTGCGGTTTCATTTATAAACTGCTCAATCTGGTTGAAAGCCTGCTCTTATAGTTCCACGTCCAGATCGTCTCTGACGTCCAGGGGCCTCATGAAATCTTTTCATGAGGGGACCGATAAGCTTATTGATGACAGCAGTTTTTCAATTCGTTCTTTGCATTTGTTGAAGGGGCTGATTGTTGGAGAAAGTCCTGGCTTAGACCAATAGCTGTTATCACCATGTTCAAGACGCTCTCCACTGTAGGTTCATTTTGTTTTGGCTCCGACGTTCTGCCCGACGTCTTTCGTTTTCCAGGTGAAGCTCATAGCTGTACCGCTCTTGGCAATACTGCTGGTAACGTTGGTTATCAAGTTCCTGCTGAATATTGCTTAAGATCCCGAAAAAATACGATAGGTTGCAGCGGTTGTGGTTCCGGTTGACTGTCATTAAAAACGCTTCTTCAGATTTGGTTATGGCTTCCTGGTCATAGTATTTGATGCAATATTCTGCTCATTGAAGTTCGGCCGATGATAGTGTGATGTTGTGATAATTGATCAGCCAATGCAGTCTGTCTCTCTTGACCCGATGGGCATCGTCATCCTTCTTATGCTGATTTGCTTATGCTCTATAAGTCGGGCCCGCTCTTTTTCCTGCTCCTGGGCAGAGACAGGTGTCTGCATCTGCTCGGCAGGAGTGGGGCGGAGGCTTGGCGTACGCAGGGCCAGCTTGTTGCGCATCTGCACATACAGGCAGGCGAGCATCCTCAGCACGCTCTCACCCAGAGCACATGGAGATGATGTATCGATATGCATTTCTCAACTAGCCTGCTTAATTTGACAAAATGCTCCTTCGTCTGTTCCGTTGCCTTTGGGATTTGCCGGACCCGCAGGCAAGACGATGATATCGTGCATATTGAGAAAATTCATGACCTCCTCGCTTAAATTGGCGCTGCCCCTATCAAAGACGATGCACAAAGGCAGACCCCAAGCCTTTTGGTGCTTTTTCAGAACAGAAACAACCCCGTCGCCGGTTTCTGTCGGAGTGATCTCATAGGCAGTATGGCAAAAGCTGCCCGCATCAACGCCAAGTTCGAGATTGTAGCTCATGACCAGATCTTCCACATGGACATCGATGGCGCTTCCATCCAAGCTGAGCGCCCCGTTGGGGATCTGCTGGCAAAAACTCTGGCCGTTTTTTCTTGGGCTGTGGTCTCCACAAATCATTGGCAATCAGGATGCCCTTGATGGTCTTTATGGGAAGATCCTACTGGAGTTCATCGTTGATGGTGCGGACAAATTTTGTGATCCTCAGTCGATTGCCCTGTTCTTTGAGAGCCCTGGCTTTGTCCACGATGTGACGGATAATCTCCATTGTCACTTTGGTCGTAGTGCTCCGTTTATCGCTTGTGCGATAGGGGAAGAGATTGTCATGCTTTGTTCTTTCTGTATTGGAGGCAAACTTTTCAGCCCATTGGTAGCTGGTCTTGCGCGAGACTCCAGCTGTCTCGCAGACGCTTTTGACGTCAAAATCTTTATCCAGGCCCTTGTCTTTCTGTATCCGGCGGCCCTTATCAGGATGGCCACCTCTTCCGGGTGGTCAAAGACGCAGACATGGGAACCTCCTTTGATCACTACGGGCTGGCATAGAAGGTACAACATGACCGACCCGTCCGGGGCCAGCACCAAATTGGCGATGCTACGCTCTATATCTTGAATCTGGGCGGTAACCTCACGTGAATTGGCAATGTCGTCAAGGGCCTTTTGCTCCTGGGCGTGGAAGCGCTCTGCCGGAACCAAGAAGCCTCCCAGTCCCTGGTGCGAACGGTTGTGGTTATAGTGCCACCCATTTGGTCAGGGCCGAAAATGCCTGCTCCAGGGTGGAAAAATGCTCTTGACCAAAGCGCTCATTCTTGACGCGTTTGTTTAAGGCCGCCACCTTGCCCAGAGTCTGCGGGTGATGGGGCCGGGCGTGGCTATGATCTATGCCTTGGTTTTCCAGATACTTTTCAAAGCGGTTGATACCACGCCAGGAGTAGAAGACAAATCCACAGTCTGTGAGCAGCTCCTTCATCTTGCCGTTCTGGTTTACAGCTCCCAGGACCAGCTGTATGACCTCATCCACGAAAGTTTGCTCCAGGAGCCGAAACTCGAGGATAACCCGCGAAAAATCGTCAATGAGCAGGATTAGATAGACCCGGGCCTTATTGATGCTCCCCTTCCAGGATGTCCATCTGGGCCAGATCCAGGGGACGTCTGGCCTCAAAGCGCTGAGAAGCTGAAGTCTTTTCCTGCTTTTGCTTGACAGTGTACCTATTGGCCTCCATAACCTTCCGGATAGTACGGATGGAGATGGTGGTACCCTGCCGCCGGAGCTGGCTGTGGACCTGTCCGGGGCCAAATGCAGGATTATCACTCCATACATGCAGGATGGCCGATTCCTGCTCAGGAGTTATTTGCTTTTCCCCTCTGCCTGGTCGATAGGGTTGATGCTCGAGAAAAGGTTCTTCGTTGAGCACCTCGAGTTGCCTTTGCCAATCATAGACCGTGGCATACTGGACACCATCTACCTTGGCTGCTTCCATTAATACTTCCTCCCCTGGTTTAAGCCGGGAGAAAGTGTTACCTTGATTCAAACCATTTTGTCCGGATTTTTTTATCAGAAACATCTAAAAGATTGCGACTAGAAGATAAAAAATTAGGGAGTGCAATCAGGTAGGCATCACACTCCCTAAGTTGGCTCTGGTTAAAGGGTCCTGTATCAGGACATATTTTTTTTAACCAAGAAACAGGACTAATCAGCTATTTTCTTGGAACAATTCATTAACCAGTTTAACAGTTCGCTCAGCAGCTACCTTGCCAGGAATGCTGGTATTGGAGATGCCGGAGATGACCTTGGTCAGGTCATGGTCTACTACTCCCAGCTTGTCCCATTTGTTGGCCCTGGGTGCGGTGATATAGGCAGAAAAGTTGTGCTGTCCGGTGCCGGGGCGTTCACCTATGATGTGGATAATGCATTTGGGCTTCTTTGTGGAAATGTCCCCATACAGGATAGTACCCGCATGATATCCGGCCCTGACTCTGCCTCCGTATACCACTATATTCTTATTGCTTACCGTATACCCAGCATTCCTCAGTTCTTTTCTCAAGTTTTTCAGGTAGGGCATCAGATGATCTTCATCCATTATGGCCTTGGGGTTCAGGCCGTCTGAGATAACAATCTGTACATCTGGGTAATCCCCCTGCCAATTGGAACGCAGCTTCTGCAGTGTGGCAATGGCCGAGTCCCTGAATCTTTCTCCCTTTTGGGGGTTGCTTATGTAATCTTCCCGACCATCAGACTTGGTCTGCACGGTAACACTATTGGGTATGCTTTCTACAAATTCCTGGTCAAATTCAGACCATAGGGATTTCTTTGCATCCTTGTATAGGTTGTTGATCTTTGTCCGGAGATCCTGATTCATTTCCCAGACATGGTCTCCATAACCTTCTGCAATGGGCACACGGTTATCCTCAACCTCTTTGATCTTTTTTCTGCCTTCTGCCAGTATCTCTTCCTGGGGTCGTGTATCTCCCTTCCTTAGCCTGTACTGGTAATAGACCCACTCCGGCTGCCCAAAGTGCTTGGTTGGATTCCCTTCTTCATCCAGTATCTTGATTTGTTTGAAAAAATTTTGCATTTTTTCATTGATTTGGTAGCCGAACTTTTGTCTTAGATATACATGCTCTTGATAGGAAGTGGTCAAATAACTCAGCATAGGGTCGTTTTCCGTGGGCAAAGCCATAAGATAGGCCGGGTTGGCCGGTGCGATCTGCTTTTGGCACCAGTCCAGGTCTGCCAGGCTGACCGGCATATGTAGGGTGGAGCAGATATCCAGACCCAAGCAGAGACCGTGTAATTTGCCCATGACTATGTCTTCCAGGCAGACCCGAACCAGTTGCTCTCTGGTCTTGAAGCATTCAGGCCCTATGAAGCCGGCCACATCGTTTACGTGCAGCCAGGCAGGATGTCCGCTGGAAGCGGCGATTTGATCCTGAAGGCCTCTGGCAATGCCGTATTTTCTGGCTTCGTGCACGGCCATGTCAAAGCCGTGGCCGTGACCGTTGGTGGCATCGGCCCCTTGCCCTGTCTCATGGTATAGACCGAATTTGCCTGTCCTTTGCTTTGCGTATTCCACCATTTTGTCCACGGTCAGACCGAAGGTCTTCATGGCCGAAGTGCAACCGGCCAGACTCTGAAACCAGATGGCAGTGGACCCGGGATTGGTCTGTTCCACATCATGCTGGACATCAATGTGGGAGAGTACGCAATGGGGAAAGAAATCCAAATTGAAGGTGTCTCGAATATCCTTGAGGGCGTATTCGATCCTGGTAATGTTGTTTACTGTGCTGTCTACGGGGTTGGTGCCCAGGACAATGTCTCCAACTGAGTAGCTGAAGCCGTCAAAGACTTGCCATTGAATATCCCGGGGATGATCTGTCGGGGAGTTGGGTTGTATCCTGGCACTCAAATAGCCCTTGGCTCCGATTGTGCTATTGGGCAGAGGATTAAATACTTTCTGTCCGATCTTAATCAATTCCTCATTGCTCATTAATTTAGTTACATTGGCAATAACATCGCTGTTTAACCCGAACATGATGCTCTTGATTTTCTTCTCGGAATTGTTCAGGAGAAATTTTTTCAGATCCTTCAGGGTCCAGTCCTTGACCTTTTCGTACTGGGCCAGATCTACAGTCTTCCAGATATAGGCCTGGACATTGTCCTTATATAGAGGGGTCTGGTGCATTTTCCATATCTCGGTATTCGCCAGCAGCTGTCTGGCCTGTTCCCTAGTGGATGAATCAGCTGCGGCCAAGCCGATCTTTTCATCACCTTCCTTGAACGGGGCTGCCGCACCAACAATCCTTTTGTAAAGTGTCTGATCGAATTCACCCTTGACCCTCTGAACATACTCGAAAATATCTTCCCCGGATTTTATGCTGTCTATTTTTACTTTTTCCGCGGCAAAGGCAGCAGTTACAAAAAAAGACAGCATTACTATGATGATAACTAGAGTGATAGGACTCGTTTTTGATAAAGGATTCAACATCTTAAGCCTCCTTTATATTGCAGTGAAAAATTATTAACGTTGCTTTTTGGCATTTTCCCACATCTGTTGAAAGGCCTTCTCGGTTTCCTCATCCATAACCTGCCAAATAGCCAATTGTTCAAAGTATTCATTGTTGCCCACATGGAAGAGCTTTTTTTGTTTAGGACTTAAATAATCTCCTACTTGGGCAACAACCGGAGATACCCCCTGACCCTTGACCACATCAGCCTGCTGTTTTTCGTCCAGCATGTAATTGATCCACTCTTCGGCCAGCCTTTTCTGAATGCCCTTGGCAGCCTTGGTTATGTACCAGGCATCGATCCAGGCAGTACCGCCTTCCTTTGGAGATGCTATCTTCCAGTTGCCTCCAGCTTGATTTGCCTTGGCCACTGCAAAACCCCAAGTTGTAGCCAAAGAAAGTTCAGGGAATTCATCAGGATTGGCTGCACCGTTCCAGAGACTCTTGGCGTTTTTGGCCAGGATATTCAGTCTGTTCTGAATCTTGTTCTTGTCCAGGTTGTCTATGTCAAATATCTTGTTTTGGGGATATCCCAGGGATAATGCAGTTATCCAGACATTGCACTTTGGAAAGTTGTTATTGACGGTATATTTGTTCTGGTATTCATCTTCCCAGAACACATCCCAGCTTTGGGGCTCCTGGCTGACCTTGTCCGCATTGTAGGCCAGGCCGTAAGGCCCGCAATTGTAGGGTATACCGAAACGTTTACCGTTGAAGGCAGGAGTTGTGTTGTTCCTAAATACCGGCAACATTTTCTGGAAATTGGGGATGTGCTTTATGACCACCGGCTGCAGATACCTGTCATTGAAATCATAGCAGTAGAATCGGGGTATCTTGGGCAGTTCGATTGGAGGGCTAATCAGGTCTGCCGTGCCTTTTTTCGCGGCCTGATAAAATTCCTTCTGATCAGTTGGGTTGTAAATTTTTATATCGAGATTTAGATTGTACTTATCCTTGACCATGGCCTTGAAGTCCTGGGCATAGGGCTGGGCATACCCACCCCAGCAGGTAATGCTCAGGGTTACATCCTTTGAGGTTACATCTGCCATAGGGTCCTTATTTGCATGGCAGTTGTAGCAGGAGCCAGGGGATTGCATTGCCAGACTCGGCCAGACTCCAACCAGAAGAGAGCAGGCTATAATAACCAAGACATAAAAAATACCCTTGTTCAGGCCCTTTAGTTTGTTCATGTCACAGACCTCCTATTTAAGGTTTAAAATTGTTAAAAAATGTTGGCTAAAATAGTTACTAACTACAGGGTTATTTTTTTTAAAATCGAGTCGGATAAGTAAGCTACCGGCATAGCCGGTAGCTTACTTATCCTGCCTTACTTATATATCACCCATTTAAAGGCCTTCTGTCAAGAGAAAAGTATTCATTCAGGGATAGTCCCTTTTTAGCTTGAGTAATCGATCTCTTCGATCAAGACTCAATGCCAATGCAGACGGGAGCATTACACGCTTTTGAAACTCAATTAACTTTGTTTACGTTCATTGAAGAAATAAGCTCCCTTTGTCCTCCAAATCAAGGAGGCAAATATGGCTACAGAGCTTATTATCCGGGGCAAGAGAATTGCCCGGTCTGATCTTTCCCAAATTCATAGCGTGATTCAAGAAAACTGGGATAAGGGTCGTACATTCATCTCCAGGGAGCTCTGCCGGTTATGGGACTGGCGGCAGGTCAACGGTGTCTATAAAGATCAGGTCTGTCGGATTCTGCTCCGAAAACTGGAGGACAAGGACTTATAACCCTGCCTCCGTCCAAGACGGGGATCCGCAATCACCCGAAGCGCCGTTACTATATTCCCCCGGATCCTCCTCCTGAGTTTTGTACCCAGGGCCTGGAAGGCTCTTTGCGGCAGTTTCCTCAGGTAAAGCTCTGTATGGTCCGGCGAACCGATGAGCCCCTGTGGAATTACTTATGGTCGTCTTTATACCTTCTGGAGACCTTTGTGGACAGATCCAGATTTGCCGGGACCTGCTACAAGGCCGCCAATTGGAGGTGTGTCGGACAAACCCAGGGGTACGTTAAAAAGGACAACCGGTTTATCTACCATGGCCATGTCAAGGATGTGTATGTCTATCCCCTGGTGGCTGACTTCCAGGCCCGGCTTTGCTCCGATCAATCCACAGGAGGTGTATCATGAGCGCATCTCCTGTCTTTGATTTTCCAGGTTTTTCAGCAGGAAAAGCATTGGGAGCTTTTTTGCCAAATGATGCAGAAGGCCCTGGATACAGTTTTAATAGAGTCGGCGGCGAAATATGGGCGAATCTACAAACAACGACCAGTGGAACAGAGTTAATTTCATACAAAAGCCATCCAACCTAGGCCAAAAAGCTGGAGTCGTAAGTTTATGCCGCCGACATGTTCTTTTCCATTTCCCGCAGGATATCTTCATTGTTTATGGTCAAGACCAAAGAACGACCCAAGTCTAAGGCCCTTTGCTATTTATTTTCAAATACGGCCTGGACAAACTGGTGGATAAAGCTGGAAACTGAGCATATATCATGGGGGGCATGGCCGCTTTTTCGAAACTCTGTCATGGTAGTGGCGAACCATTTTTCGGTTGCGGTCACTTTTTCCGATTTCTGATCATAGATTGTGGATTCAATCCAGCGATAAACTTTTTAAAAGGCAGTTAACCAAGAAAAGACATATTCTGCTCTCTTTTTTTGAGAAAGTCACTGAAACATACAGCAAGGACCAGGTCCAGGAAGGCGTCTTGCCCTGCATCGTTCTCTGGACTGGACGGTGAGATTGCTTCGAAGAGAAATGGCACTTCACCAACCGGCTGTTCCGGATCCCCTAGGGCAGTCTCTCCATCCTGAAAAAGAGGATTGTGGGAGTGCGTCTTTGTTTCAACAATGCGCATGAGGTCCGAGATATCATCTGCAGCCAGTGCTTGCTCTGCCGCATTGATCACCTCTTGCATGTTTTCAGATGGGGACGTATCTGTTATTTCTTCTCCGAGCTGCTCTGCGCTGTGAATCGTCTTGTCCCTGCTTAAACTACAGAGCAACTGAATATCCAGGTTATTAAATTTGCTTAAAACTTCTTGGGCCTTGGAGGCAAACCCGGCGTGTTCTGCGTCGTGAACCTGGTGCACAGCCATTTAGATCATCTCCTGGAAATTTGTATTCTCGTAGCGAGTTTTCGCAACAATATCATCTTTTCGCGGAACATACTTTTATTTAACATAAAATCTTGAGGGCACTATAGCTCAGGAGGGTTTATGACTGAAGGAAAATCTGGTGATCAAATGGTCCAGGATCTGGTTTCTCTGCTTTCTACCCAGGCCTCTCGGATTCGGGAGCTGGAAAAGACTGCTGATATGCATTTACACCAGCATGGAAATGTTGAGGAATACACAGCCAGCCTTTACTCCAAGGCTGAGCTGCTCAGCGAGCTTTTCGACCTGGCCAAACCGATTATCGATAATCTGCCCAAAAAACAAGGTGAAGAGATCGCACGGCAATTGGGCAATTTCTCCCGAAATGCCGAACAAGCCATGGAAGTGGGCAGCATTTTTTTCATGCGTCAGCTATTATACCCCGAAGACTATCTGGAGGGACAGGAGAATGACCTGGAACGGCTGATCAATTCCCTGCAGACAAGGGCGTAAATCCTTTATTCATACACATATGCCAAAGCGCAGGCCCGCTTGGGCTAACGAAGCATACAAACGGTCCTGATACCGATACCGATTGGGAACAGATAAAAAAGGGATTCCCAATCAGCTCCTGATACCCATTACCACTACAGCGAAAGATAGAAGCCACGCCCTATTACCGTCATTGCCCGGCCCCGATCGGTGAACAGATCGCAGACTGGGTCGCCGGGCAATCTAGGGGAAAGGCTGACTCGTCATGATCTTACATAAAAGAACTGGATTCCCGCCTCCGCGGGAATGACGGGAAAAGGCTGAACTTTCGCTGTTGTTTGCTGGACTCACCTTCCGTCCGTCATCCGAAAGATTTTGCCCAAGGCCGATCCTTCACCTTTTTGATCTCCGCCAGCAGAGGGTGGATTGGCCAGTATCCTATCCACCAGGAGTTTTTCATTGCGCAGTTCTCTGGTTACGATTGCCCCCCCGGCATGCAGAAAGGCCATACCGTCGCCGTGGATTCTTTGCATGATAAAGCCTTCGCCCCCAAAGAAACCAGCTCCCAGACGCTTGTGAAAGGATACAACGTAAAATACTTTTGTATCCACTCTCCAGTCCTGGGTCAATCTGCGGTTCTTTACTTTTTTTGGCCGCAGTACTAGCATTATAGCGAAGCTTCAGTTCTTTTTTGACATTCCCGCGCAGGCAGTAATCCAGGCATCCCGGCATATAATGGTTGGGCAATTTATGCTAGAGCCATGATTATTCAACGCATGTACAAACCACATATGGAAGAGAGATGGTCAGAAAATTTGAATTTCAACCGAATCAAATAAAGGACATTCTGTCCGCACACCGGGTCGATGAGCTGCGGAGCATGGTCAAAACCCTGCACAGACAGGCAGAGCTCAATATGAGCAACCAGATGAAAAAACCAAGCCTGGGCCAGCCTGCCTCGCACCGGAAAGGAGATGTCGTGGACTGGCTTGCAGGGGTCATCACCCAGCAAAAAACAGCCGGTTTTATCTACCAGATGATGAGTTCCCTGGAAAAGGATGCCATGAGCGAGGTGGTCCACCATCCTGATGGAATATTTGATCCAGTGCAGATAGAAGCCAAGTACGGGGCATATCCTGATATATATGGAACGACGTACAGCCGGATATCAGGGGAGAAAATTGCAGACAATGGGAAAAAGTATTGTCCTTTGTTGGGGATCGTTTTGGCTGAAGAAAAGGTCATGGCCCGCGACGTTCAAAAGGCGTATCGAACATTCGTTCCTCAACCGGTACAGACTGTTCCGGGTCAGATTGAGGAGCTTCCAGAAAAGGTGACTCTTCCCAGTGGGGAATCAACGTCTGAATTCACGGTTGTGCTCACTGAGCAAAGCGCGCTTATTGACGTCCAGGCCATGCTCAATCTGGTGGCCAAAGGTAAGGTCGGGGTCGGGGCCAAGACCGGGCGGATATCCAAGGCTGGGGCCAAAAACGTACGTCAGGTCTTATGTCAGGAGGATTTTTACCCGCCGGAAGAGGAGACTGGAGACGACTATGATGTACAGATGGGACCAGCCGGCATCCGCCCCTTTGCCTGGCCGTTGCTTTTGCAGGCCGCAAACCTGGCTCAGATTGAAGGCAGCAAGCTGGCCTTGACCCGAAGTGGACAGGCGGCGCTGAAGAAAAAGGCCCAGGATGTGATCAAAACCCTGTGGGAGCGCTGGCTGAAGACGACCATTTTGCACGAAATGAACCGGATAGAGGCGATCAAAGGTCAAAAGTCAAAAAAGAAACCCTTACATCAAGCCAGGATGGGCAGAGAGAATCTGGCCCAAGGGTTGGCTGACCTTGAGTCCCAAAAATGGATCTTGTTGGAGGACTTTTTCAAGCACCTCTTTGCCCGGGGCGACGTAGTAGATATTGTGCGCAACGAGTGGCCTTTGTACATTTTAGATCCCATACACGGAAGCTTCGGCTATGCTCATATCACCTGGGATCATTTGACCGGCCGCTTCGCCCGGGCCTTTTTGCTTGAATATGCGGCCACCTTGGGTCTTATCGACGTGGCTCTGGTTCCTCCCTGGGATGCTGTCTCCGATATCCGTAATCTGTGGGGAGGGGACGATTTGACCTGCTTGAGCCGCTACGACGGCTTGCTGGCCTTGCGCCTGACCCCTTTGGGAGCCTGGATCCTGGGTCAGACCAAGACGTACACCCCTGCGCCGCCGACATATTCTCTGCAGATCGTTTCCAAACAGGAGATCAGGCTTCTGGACTTCGGTCTTGCTGATGAAGCAACAGCCAGATTGGAACGATTCTGTATTCAAAAAGATGATCAAACCTTCAGCCTGGATGCCGGCAAGGCCTTGCAGGCCATGGAACAGGGCATGTCTGCAGATGATATGCGGGAGGTTTTGATTCAGGGTAGCAAACAGGAGCTACCAGTTCAGGTCGCAGACTTTTTGACCCACATGGAACAAAGAGCCGGCCTGTTTCGAATTGCCGGGCCGGCCCTTGTGGTGGAGTGCAGTGACCAAAATGTGAGAAACGCGGTCATTAGCCATGCGGAAATGCGAACTCTGTGCCTTCCGGCCGGAGAATCGGCTCTGGTGGTCCGCAAAGAAGATGAAGAAGCATTTCGGGTCTGTCTGCATAAACTGGGATATGCCTTGCCGTTGGGGTGAGGTCAGAAGACAGAGGATAAACTGTATATGAACGAGACACAAAAACAAGGCCTGCGGGTCTATGAAAACGAGCTCAGCCCGGAAGAACAGAAGCTTCTGCAAGTCTGTGCCCTGTTTCAGGAACCGATCAGTCGGACCAACATCCTGAAAATCATGCGCAAAATATGGCCCGGGACCTGGCCTGAGGTCAAAAAGGCCGGAGATTTGGATCCTTATCTGGACAAACTGCAAAGCCTGCGGCTTCTGGATTCGGACCTGATGTGCATGCGCTCCATGCAGGAGATTGTGGCCCGCAAAGCGGCCCTGGACGACGCCTTTGAAGAACTGGCCGCATATATCAGCCGGGTATGGCCGGCCAAATTGTCTTCGAACTGGGGACGTGAAGGCTCCTACAGTACCAACCGGTTGTATAGAGATCTGCGACTGCACCTGCTCAAACATAACTCCAAGGGTGCGCAGGAAACCTATCAGATCATGATAACCCACTTCGGATATGATCTGGATTATGCAGTGCCCTTTGTCTCCATGGCCACCAATCCCTTTGATCCTCAGTGGATGCAGACCTTGCCTGTGGATATTCAGACCATGCTGCTCACCGATGTCTTGGAATATGCTGTCTGGACCTGTAACCATGACCCGAAAATATCTGCCTATGCCCGAGCTCTGACCATAAACGATTCTGTTTCCCAGTATCTGCGAATACGATTTTTCTCTGCCCTGACCAAATTGATGCTCCTGGCCTTGGAGCTGGAGGGGGCTGAAAAAGCCTTGGCCAATGTGGAAAATGATCTGCAGGCCATGAAACTGCAAGGGTGGCTTGTATTTTTACAGGGCCGGCCGGAGGAGGGAGGGGATATCTTTGAGCGGGCCCTGGCAATCATGCGCAAAAATCACAGATCCAAGACAGCATACTTCGGGGATGAATGCGGACTGATCCATGCATTTTGCCTGCTCAAAACCCAGACCCCCAATGCCTGGAAAAGACTGAGCACCCTCATAGAAGACGCCCGGCGCAAGGACAATGTGGGTACCCTTTTTTTGCCGGGCTATATAGCCTTGCAGGCAGTGCTTGCGTACCGGCAGGGCCAAATGGATAACGTTGAAAAATACTTGGAGCAGGCGGAGGCCAAAAGCTTTGGAATCATGGCCTATTTGACTGTGGCCCTGGCCCGCTATTGGGTTGGAAGCGAGATCAAAGACCAAGGCCAAGAACACCTTCATAACCTGCTGCACACAGGAAAAGCACAGGGTATGAACTGGCTGGTTTTTGAGCTTGGGTCCCTGCTGCAGCACATTGGAGAGCAGGTCCTTTTAAAGACTGAAAAAAAGGCATGGAACAGAATACGGCAGGAATCTCACCTGACTCCTCTGGCCGAGGTACTCAAGGTAGAAGAGCCATGGAGGCAGGCCCTGTATGCCTTGCAGGAGGTAGCCGGGAATGCATCAGACGACAACAAAGGGGCCTCTGAGTACCGCATGGTCTGGTTGGTCCACCATCCTGGAGGGGCGTATGTGCAGCTACAGCCCAAGCTGCAAAAACGAAACCCCAAAGGGCAGTGGACCAAGGGGCGGAACGTGGCTTTGAACAAGCTCTTTCATCAAGCTGATACCATGGATTACTTGACCCAGGAGGATCGAAAGCTGCTGTCTGCTTTGCAGCACTACTACAGCCCGTACAGTGGAAGCTGGTATGCCTTCGACCCGGTAAAGGCCCTGCCCTTGCTGGTTGGGCACCCCAGACTGTTTCTGGAATCAGATCCGGAAACTGCGGTGGAATTTGTCCAGGGCGAGCCGGAGATATCTGTCCGGGAATCAGACCAAGGATATATCCTGTCCATGTCCCCGCAGATAGAAGGGAATACCTTTCAGGTGATTCGAGAGTCTCAGACAAAATTTAAGGTGTTACAGATATCTCCGGAGTATAAACGCATTGCCTCTATCCTGGGAGCAGGCCAATTTTCCGTGCCCAAGTCCGGATATCAGGAGCTGGTCCGAACCGTATCCTCGCTCTCAGGATTGGTCACCGTCCATTCCGATATTCAGGCCCAGTCCGGGGATGCGTCGCAAGTCCAGGCCGATTCCCGGCCGGTGATGGTCATTGTTCCCTCAGGAAGCGGCTTTCGGATGCAGATGACTATCCGGCCTCTGGGTCACTCTGGGCCTTCGCTTCAGCCCGGGAAGGGACAGAGCAGCATTATGGCCGAGGTTGAAGGTCAGCGGATGCAGGCCGTTCGGGATCTGGAGGAAGAAGCCCGCCGGGCACGGGAGGTGCAGACCTTTTGCCCCAGCCTGTCCGGTTTTGAGGATGAGGACCTGAGCTGGATTATGTCCGATCCCGAGGACTGCCTGCACCTTCTGGCCGAGCTCAAGGCCTTGCAGGACCAGGAAAAAGTGCAGGTCCTGTGGCCGGAAGGGGAAAAACTGGCTGTCGTCAGGACCTTGACCCTGGACGATCTGCACCTGAGTCTTCGTGGCAAGCAGAATTGGTTTGAAGTGGAGGGGCATATTGATGTGGACCCGGATACTGCCCTTTTGCTCAAAAATTTAGTCCAGACCGGACCGGAACCCCGATTTGTCCCCCTGGACGATACCCGTTATGTTGCCTTGAGCCGTGGGCTTCGCCGCAGGTTGAAGGAGATAGGACACCTCTCTGAGCAGCACGGGACCACGATGAAGTTGCCTGCCCACGCCTCCCTGGTCCTCCAGGATCTGGAGCATGAAGTCGGCAAATTCAAAGCGGATCGTTCCTGGTCCCAAAAAACACAAGCAATCAAAGAGGCCCTGGCCTCCAATCCTGGTGTACCCTCTACCCTCAAGGCTGAGCTACGCGAGTACCAGGTTCAGTGTTACCAATGGCTTT
Organism: uncultured Desulfohalobiaceae bacterium; assembly: GCA_964479235.1. Lineage (GTDB taxonomy): Bacteria > Desulfobacterota > Desulfovibrionia > Desulfovibrionales > Desulfothermaceae > Desulfovermiculus. The sequence goes on along the minus strand of CAYZLB010000032.1, from coordinate 6,849 downwards.
CCAGGCTGGCACAAATGGGCTTCGGGGCCTGTCTGGCCGACGATATGGGTCTGGGCAAGACCCTGCAGGCCCTGGCCGTAATCCTGGAACGGGCTCCACATGGGCCGACCCTGGTTGTAGCCCCAACATCTGTCTGTTCCAATTGGCTCTTAGAGGCCCAGCGCTTTGCCCCCACTCTGCGGGCCAAGCCGTATGCCGGCAAGGATCGGGAGCAAATCCTGTCCCAGCTGGAGCCGCTTGATCTCCTTGTCTGCAGCTATGCCCTGCTCAATCAGGATGCAGAGGATCTCTCCGGTGTATCCTGGCAGACCCTGGTCCTGGACGAGGCCCAGGCCATAAAAAACTGGAACGCCAAAAGGACACAGGCAGCCATGAAGCTACAGGCCGGGTTTTCCATGATCACCACCGGCACGCCTTTGGAAAATAATGTGAATGAACTGTGGACCTTGTTCCGGTTTATCAATCCGGGCTTGCTCGGGCCCAGAAAGAGGTTTCACCAGCGGTTTGCCGTACCAATCCAAAAAGATCAGGACCAGGAGCAAAAACGAAACCTGAAGCGGATCATCCAGCCCTTCATCCTCCGCCGTCTCAAGTCTCAGGTCATGGACGAGCTTCCGGCCAGGACAGAGGTGACCCTGAAGGTTCGTCTCAGCCAGCAGGAGATTGCCTTGTACGAGGCCATGCGCCGACAGGCCCTGGAAAATCTGGAAAACAGCGATGCACATCATGGCCAGAAGCACATGCAGATTCTGGCCGAGCTGACCAAACTGCGCCAGCTGTGCTGTGATCCACGGCTGATCTATCCTGAAAGCGAAATTTCTGGTGCCAAGCTGGATCTGCTGCAGGACCTGCTTGGCGAACTTTTGTCCACCGGACACAAAGCCCTTATCTTCAGCCAATTTGTGAAAAACCTGCATTTGGTCCAGCAGCGGATGCAATCCATGGGTATCAACTATCGTTATCTTGACGGAAGCACGCCTGCCCGGGATCGGGAAAAAGAAATACAGGCCTTTCAGGCCGGAGAGGGGGATGTGTTTTTGATCAGTCTCAAGGCCGGTGGCCTGGGCATAAACCTTACCGCAGCCGATTATGTCATTCACTTGGACCCATGGTGGAATCCAGCGGTAGAGGATCAGGCCGCCGATCGGGCCCACCGCATAGGCCAGGACCGGCCGGTGACCGTATACCGTCTGGTTGCTGAGAATACGGTGGAAGAAAAAATCGTCCAGCTGCACGCTGAGAAACGGGATCTTGCCGACAGCTTGTTGGAGGGCAGCGATGTGAGCCACAAGGTGGATGCAGATGAGCTGATGCAGCTTTTGCAGGAGGGTGCTGGGGGATGAAGGCCGAAGGAGTGATCATCTCATCCACAGGCACGCACCAACCCAGGGACAGACGTCTTGGCCGAAACAATCTCATGGGGAGATTCTTCCCCAGCACTGTAATGCTGCTTGCCCTATAGCTTAGGAAGTCATAGATTGGTGTCTATTGTTTGGAAAGCTGAAGATATTGGACTTTGCTCAAGGAGGAAATCATGGTGCACAAGATTTTTGCAGCTCTGCTTTGCGTCAGTATTTTTTTTGTGGCTGGATGTAGTGTTTCCCAGGAAGAATATGACCAGCAAGCCAAGGAACTCTCACAGGCTGAAGAAACCATTGCTCAATTGAAAGATGAGTTGTCCTCAACAAAAACTAAAGTAGATTCTTTGCAAAAGGCAAATAACAGGCTCAAGGATACTGTTGATGACGTACGCTCTGAATTGAAAGAAAATCAGCACACCATTGACGAAAAAAACACCGAACTTCAAGAGGCTCAAAGCCGTATTTCAAAACTGGAAAATGAACTGGAATCTGTTCGGAAGGCCAAAGAAAACGCGGTGCAGAAAGTCTCAAATATTCAATCCGAGCTGCAGCAGGCCCGCAGCAAACTTGGAGCCCAAACAGAACAGATGGTGCAGACCAAAGCCAAATATGAGAATTTTGTTCATTCCCTGCAGGGCAAGATAGAATCTCTTTTGGCCCAGCTTTCTCAAACCCAGACCTCGCTGGAAGAGAAGACCAAAACCCTGGCCGATGTCGAACAGACCTTAGAGGATAAGAATGATCAACTCAGTGAACTGCAGGACACATTAGACACGATCCGATCTACATGGACTTCACCAGAAAAAGTAAAGAGTCTGCGATCCGAACTCTTTGCCAAGCAGGAGCGGGTACAGTCTCTGCAAAACAAACTGACGAATGTGCAGGAGAAATTGCAGGCACCAGAGAAGCAGATGGAAAATCAGATGGAGAATGTTGTTCAGTAGAAAATGCACAGATCATCGTTGAGACACTACAGATACCCCTGGAGCGGTTAAGACGAGCTCCCACGCAGAGCGTGGGAGCAAAACACAGGGGAAGGGGCTGAGGATCCCAGATCCTTTTGTAACTGTTTTACGAAGAAACCTTGGAATGCAGAAAATCCAAAAGGAAACCGGTAAACTTATTTTTCTGCTCCATATTGATCATATGGGTGGCATCCGGAATAATCCGCAGTTTTGATGAAGCGATCTGCCTGTGGATGAACTCGGCGTGAGATACCGTTGTTCCTTGGTCATGCTCCCCGACCATAACCAATGTGGGCAAAGTGATAGAGGCAATGGCTTCCCGCTGATCCATGTCCCGGATCGCTTCGCATGAGGCACAAAATCCCTGCACAGGGGTATGGAAAACCATGCGGCGAACGGTTTCCACCCGCTCTGGGAGACGCTGCTGCCCGGCCGAAGTAAACCAGCGGTTGATGGTTGCATCGACCACTGCCTGCATTCCATTTTCCTGAACCGCCCTGATTCGCTCATCCCAGGTCTGGGGCGGCCCCATATGCGCGGAGGTAGAGCATAGGACCAGGGCGGAGATTCGCTCTGGATGGTCCACACCCAGTTTCTGCCCAACCATTCCCCCTTTGGACAGCCCGCAGAAAAAAACTTTATCCAGACCTAATGCATCCAGCAGCCCTACTGCGTCCAGGGCCAGCATATCCATACTATAGGGCCCATTTGGTACGGCCGATTGTCCATGCCCCCGGCTGTCGTAGCGCAGAACCCGGAAACCGGCCTCTACCAGCGAAGGCACCTGTTCATCCCACATGTGCAGGTTTGAAGCCAGAGAGTTGGAGAGCATGACGACAGGTGCTTGATCTGGTCCTTCCAGTTCATAATAAAGTTGCGTTTGATTCACATCGATCATTGGCATAGGAGGGCTCCTTCTTGGTTAGTCTGTCCAGTGCTCTGCATTTCCCAAGCTGGACAAACCTTTTTTTCTTTTGTGCTCATTGCTCCGGAACTTGAAAAGGCAGACTGACATATACTGTAGTCCCTTTTCCAGCCTGGCTGATCATAGAGGCATTGCCGTTCATCAATTGAACCAGTCTCTTGACCAGGGGCAGGCCCAAACCAGCCCCTTCGTGCTGCCGGGTGTACAAAGATTCCGGGGCTATGGCCTGAGTAAAGGTTTCAAAGACCTGGGTCAGCATATCGTCGGCAATTCCCGGTCCGTTGTCCGCAATAGTAAACAGGATCCGGCAGTGAGCGTTGCTGGACCAGAGCAGGCATGCCTGGACATCTATCCGCCCGTTTTGAGTATATTTGCAGGCATTTCCAGCCAGGTTGAACAGAATCTGGGTCAACCGGGTGCTGTCTCCAAGGAGCACGTCCGGCAAATCCGGATCCACCTGGACGCATATCTCATTTTCATTTTCCTGGACAGTGAGAGCAAATATATCCTCTATAGAGTGCATCACGTCCCGTAGGCTAAATGTATCAGGTTTTATCGCCAATTTTCCTGCCTCGACTTTGGACAAATCCAGTATATCGGTCAACAACCTGTTCAGGCGCTGGCTGGAACTAAAGGTCAGGTCGACGTATTCTTTTTGTTCCGGATCGAGAGTGGTCATCTGCAGCAGCTGAAGCATGCCCATCGGTACAAGTTTCGAACCTCGGCAATTCGCGTAAAACCATGGATAGCTTCCGGCGATCTTCCTTTGGCCAATTCCCCGGCCGCTTTTTCCAGTGCACATATTGGATTGGCGATTTTTCGGGCCAGGGTGATAGAGATAACCCCGGCCAGGAGCAGTGCTCCAAGCAAGGCAATGAGGCTGTGTCTGGCGCTTTCCATTACCCCGCCCATAAAGTCAGCCTCCGGCACAATCACCGCCAGAAGCCAATCCAATTCTGTTTCGGTCTGCAGGGGAAATACCTGTAGATAACGGATCTGACCGTCATGATAAAAGGTCAGCTGCTGTGTGGTCTGGATTCTATCCAGTGATTCAACCTCCTGGGACAGGGCCTGCATGGCCCGACGTATAGCCGGATCATCGCTTTCCCGGCCGTGCAGCCGGCGATATGTGCCGTCACGGTTTGCTAAAAACAGCGGCTTTCTGGTTGATCCGGCTACCAGCAGACCGGAGCGGTCGAAGATAAAGGCGTGACCGTTTGGACTGACCGGCTGTTTTCTCAGAAAGGCGGATATCTGGGAGAGAAAGACGTCTACGCCTACGACGCCCAGCAGGTTACCATGGGTGTCATAAGCCGGACGGCTGGCGGCCAAGGCCATGTCCTGGCCGGTAAACAAAACGTAGATCTCGCTCCAGATTGGTCCCTTTGCGGACACCGCCCGGCGGTACCAAGGCCTGGTCCTGGCGTCAAAACCAGGTACAACGGCTACCTCCCGGGTCGCATGACCGGATGCATCCAGGGAGAACTTGCGGAACGTTCCCGCGGCAAAATCCTCGGTCACAATCACATATCTGGAATCGTCACCGGGATTGCGGCCGCTGTTGGCCACTCCACCCTGGGTGTTTCCGAAATAGATGCTGGAGACGTTGGGAAAGAGTTCAATCTGTTCGGCAAAGCGGGTCGTCAACCGGTCCGGATCATTGGACAGTGTACCCCGGCTAAGAGCCATGGCATTGATCTTGTTGATCAAAACTGGCTGGTGAAGAAAATTCAGGACGTGCTTCTCAACGTGCTGGGCAAACTCGTCCCGTAATGTGTGGGCAACGTCACGGACTGCGTCTCTGCTGCTGACAAAGGAGAAAATGCAGGGCAAACCGACAGCGACAAGGGTGAGTCCAACAAAAGAGATCAACAAAGCCGACGTCAGGGAAATTGTTTTGGGAAAAAGGCTGTTCATTTGTTGACGCATTGATCATTTCTACGAACTGTATGCAGGATCCAAGGCTTTGACTTCACAATATATAGATTACCTCTGGGGGTCAAGCTTGCTAAAGATTTCATTCCAATGCTCATCCAAGATGATCACTCAATGATCTTTTTTTAATTATAAACCAAAACAAGAGCCGGATAAACACAACAACCAAAAATTTAAAACAAATCTGCATTCTGGGCAAAAACCCAGATCACGGCCAGACCATTAACCAGACCGTGAATGAGTATTGCCGGCCAGATGGAACCACTTCGCTGATAAAGATAGGCAAAGACCAGCCCGAGGATGAAAATTGGAGGAATAGCTAAAGGCCGTAGATGGAGAAGCGCGAAGAGCCCGGAACTTATGAACATGGCTTTGGTCCAGGAAAACCGCTTTTTCAGTCCGGTAAAGAGAAAACCGCGAAAAAAAATTTCCTCCACAACGGGAGCAATGACCACTGCAGCAAATACAAACAAACCTGGCGAAGGCGTTTTAGACAGGATTTGCTTGATCTCAGGTTGCATCTGCAGATCGTTGGCCGTAAGCAGTGCCTCGTAGATTGCGTTGATCCACATGGCTGGGAAAAAGAGGATGAGCCCGAGCCCGAGATATCTGATCTTGAACCCGCCCAGGCCCAGATCCCACAGAGTCGCCCCATATTTTTTCCCCGCCAGCATCCAGACAGGCAGGAGCAGAGCGAGTTCCAGCATGGTTACCAGCAGACCGGATGAAATATTTACGGCCATGTTCTGCAAAAGCAGAACCACAACATAGGCCAGGGCCAGCCATATACCCAGACAGGCCGATCCCAGCCAGGCATCTTGCGCGGTCCAGGGAACTTCTCTGCATTGCGTCGGACGTTCTTGAAATCTCATGAGCCCTGTATTGTGGTTTGTATTTTGAAAACAAGGACCTACCTGGATAAATGGCTTGTGATTTTTTCAGCATATCATTTTTTGATACAAAAGTCTTGACACATCCTGTGCGTGATTTATGGTAGGAAATATAAGGAAATAATAACAAAAACAATATATTACAGCGGAGGTGATATCTATGTGGCTCACTCCGAGACTTCGAAACAACAACACGCAACTTCGGCAGGACCGGCGTATGAATCCTTTGATGGACATAGCTCCGGAAATGACAGACTTCCTGCGTATGCCGGAGAAACTCTTGGGAGAGGAGTTGTCCTTTGTTCCAGCATGGATCTGCAGGAAACCGACAATTCCTATGTATTGACCGCAGAACTGCCGGGAATTGATCCTCAAAACATAGATATCTCGGTACGAAACGGCGTGCTGGAACTCAAAGGGGAAAAGAGAGAGGAAAAGGAAAGCGATCAGAGCGGAACAGGCTGGACAGAACGCCGCTACGGTGCCTTTCATCGTCAAATCCCCTTTGATCAGGAGATCAAGGAGGATGAGGTCAAGGCATCGTGCAAGAACGGCATTCTGCGCATCGAGGTGCCCAAGGCAGAAGCCGGAAGCGGTGGAAAATCCATCCCTGCTAGGTCCTTGAATATTTGAACCTATTGATCTCATTTTAATCAACCCAGCATACCCCGCCATACCCCGCTCTTAGTTTTGGATTAGGTTATTTCTGCCTAAACAGGGCTCTTCCGGCAAACGCGTACTCATTTGCAACATGTTGAATTTTATATATAAAT
>CAYZLB010000031.1:0-24264 GCA_964479235.1 uncultured Desulfohalobiaceae bacterium | reverse complement strand
CAGCTCCCGAATATTCCCCGGCCATTTATAGTTTAAAAGAATCTCTTCCGCTGCATTGGAGAGATCGGCCACCGGCTTTGCCTGTTTATTAAAATATTTTTGCAAAAACTTTTGGGCGATCAAAAGAACGTCTCTTCCCCTACGCGCCAGCAGGGGAATTTTGAGCGAAAGCACATTCAACCTGAAATAGAGGTCCTTCCTGAAGGAGCCTTCATCCACCATCTGTTTCAAGTTTCTGTGTGTGGCGGCGATAATTCTGACATCCACAGGAAGAATGCAATTTGATCCCAGGCGCATAACTTCCCTTTGCTCGATGACCCTGAGAAACTGGACCTGAAGCATGGGGGACATCTCGCCGACTTCGTCAAGGAAGAGCGTGCCGCAATGGGCCATTTCAAAAACGCCCGCCTTTCCTCCTTTTTTTGCGCCGGTAAAGGCGCCTTCGACATAACCGAAAAGCTCGCTCTCCAGGATGGACTCCGGCAAAGCAGCGCAGTTTATCGCCATGAACGGTTCATTCTTCCGCCTGCTCATATTGTGAATCGCCTGGGCGAAAATATCTTTTCCCGTACCTGTTTCGCCATTGATCAAAATAGTCGAGTCGTTCAAGGCGTATTTGCGGGCAATGGACACGGATTTCAATATCTCAGGACTTTCCCCCACAATGTCTGCAAAGGAATGTCTGGCGACAAGTCCCTTGGCGGCGAGCTTTTTTCTGACCTGGCTTTCGAGTTTTTGCAGCATGTCGATTTTCTGGAACGTCGTCACGACCCCTTCAATCGCATTATCCACAACGATGGGGACTCTGTTGGTGACGACCCTTGTATCGCCGAGTTCAAGTATCTCTCCCAACTCCGGTTCTTTTGTATCCAGAAGCTTCTGGCAGCTTGCAGCGGGGATAATATCCGTGACGTACTGACCAATCGCATCTTCCGACTTCCAGCCTGAAATTTGTTCGCTGGCCCGGTTAAAAACGGTGATGCGCCCATTTTTGTCCAGTGCGATGATTCCATCATAGGTGAACTGCATGATGGCTTTTAACTGTTCTGCTTCTTTTTTCTCCTGCTTTCGGACAGTACTGACTCTTCGAGCCTCGAAAATCGACATCAACACCACTTCATAACCTGATGTGATGATGATGGACTCCATGCCCATTTCACGAGCCAGCCTCGCCATTGCAATCTTGCCGATTACGACGTCGGCTCCTTTATTTTTTAAATAAGAAACGCCCTTTCTGATGTCGTCAAGGTCGTTGCAGCAAATATATTTCAGGAATGTCTCGCCCACGATTTCTTCAAAGCTTGAAATTCCAAGAATGATCTCTTCCAAATCGACAATTCCGATTTTCGAACCAATCGTCCTTGCCTGGTAATAAGCCCTTAGAATGTCGTATCCGCCAATGGGAACCGTCACGACGGGCACCGTCACTCCGGACTTTTCTATTCCGGAAGCCGTAAGCCCGCGGCTGATTATCACTTGGAACCCAGCCTTCTCGGCTTGCTTCGCAAGCCTTACGGCTTCATCCATTCTTGCAACCTTTATGAGGATGTCGTCTTGCACGCCGCACGCTTTTTTTGCGATTTCGGCTAGTTCGGGATAAGGACAAATAAAAAGAATTTCCGCCATGGCGTCCCTTTCAAGTTGTACTCCTTAACTAATACGAACGAAGTCATACTTTTCCACCTTCAGCATACCTCCTATCCTCCGTCTTGAGGTTTGTTACCGCCACCAAGATGGAAGGGTTGCTGAGCGTGGTCAAATTTCGGTTATCACAGCCCCAAAAACTGATCAGTTTTCGATTATCACAATCAGGAACTGGCGGCAAGCCAATGGGGTCCAGCTCATCCCCAGGATAAGTTACGTGGAAGATGTAGAGGCATTTCAGGTGCTCTCGAAAACCTGTCCGGGCAAAACGATTTTGATCACCAACCGCAAAGAATGGGAAGAAGCGTCAATCGTCTCTGCGTACCGGAGTCAGTTTATCATTGAGTTGGTGCTCAAAGAGATGAAGGATCGGCAGACCGGGAGCTGGTGGCCGCTTCACCGCTGGACGGATTCGAAAATCCGGGTGCACGGTTTGTACTGCACGATGGCCTTGTTGCTCATGGCCTTGGCGTTACGGCGTGTGAGGTGGGCCGGACTGAGATTGTCCATGCCGCGATTCCTGTCAGAACTTGATACGATACGAGAGGTGATCTACACTTACCCAAAAAAACCAGAAAAAAAGAAAATATAGCATAACAAGATCTCGTTGTCATTAATAACCGTTAGATTTGTATGAGATATTTAAGAATTTTTAAGACGGTCCTCGTTTAGTATCCCGATGAACAACTTATCATGAGCATGGCCCGGGGTGTTCTAGCAAAAAAGCGTGAAACTACAGTTTTTCATGAGCTATGGGCTTCTTTCATATTGCGATACTCCCTACTTTAAACAATCACGCTGCATTGCTTTTTTCCGACCGCTGGTAAGCAAGCGCGAGCAAGGCAACGGGATGCAGAACATCTTTATTCGTTCCCTGCTTGATTTGCATTGCGCACGAACTGCATTCCGTAGCGACCTTGTCAACGCCGGACGCATTGATTTCATCGAACAGACGCTGTCCTATTTTCATGGACAAGTCATAGTTCTTCTTCTTCAGTCCGTAAGTTCCACCCATGCCGCAGCACTTGTCGGAGTACTGCACCGTCGTAACGCCTGGAATCAGATTCAGAAGCTCCACAGACTGTTTAGTGACGCCTTGGGTGCGCAGGTGGCAGGGGTTGTGGTACCCGATGGAAAGGTCCATCCGTCCGAAATCAAGATTCAATTTACCAGCCTGATGCAGTTGCATCAGGAACTGGCTGATATCGTAACAATGATCGGCGACCACTTTGGCGAGGGCGAACCCCGTTATCCTCGGATACTCCTTGACCGCAAGAGCACAGCTCGGCTCGGTGAATACGATGGGAAGACCCTGGTTGGCGTACTCGGACAAGACCCTGATGTTTTCATTGATGTCCTTCATGACCTTATGCGCGGCGCCGGCGGTGATCCTGGCGATGCCGCAGCATTTCAGCTCAGGGACAAGGACATTGATCCCGTTCTTCTCCAGGACATTGATGATGGCCATCCCCTCGCCTCGGGGATCGTTGTAGTTGCTAAAGCAGTTGAGGAAGAAGACGGCTTCGCGAGTTGCCGTCCTCTTGAGCTTGTCCTTGAACATCCGGTGCAGGCTTTTGCCGGAGAATTTGGGAAGCTTTCTCTCACGTTCAACGCCGATCAGCCTTTCCGTCATGGACCGTATGGACGCCGACCTGTTGGCCAGGTTGATCATGGGCGCCATTGAGCTTGCCGCTTTACACAGCGCCGCCGTATTCAAGAGAATCTTGTTCGTTAAATCTTCACCGTGCTTCTTCACGTAATCAGCGCGGCCCATCAAGGCGACCCAAGGCGTATCGACGCCCGAGGGGCATTCGGTCAAACAGCGCTTGCAATTGATGCAAGAATCCATAATCTCCTTGAACCCCGGCTCATTCAACATTGCAGGGTCAAGCTTTCCGGAGACAATCTCTCTGACGAGAGTGATCTTCCCCCGGCCTTTCGCCCACTCTTCCAGCATATTGCTTGCAATCGCGCAGTAAAACCTGCACTTCCCGCAGCCGGAACAGTTCTCCACTTGGTGCTGAATCTCCTCCAAATCGAAAACACTGTTCGTGAAAGAGATCTTGTAGTCGGGACCAAATTTCAGGTCCTTACCCAGTTGATTGACATGATTGGAGATAATGATTCCTGGATTGAGAAGTCTTTCGGGATCAAGAAGGTCTTTGACCTCCGCCATGGCCTTGTACAGCTCGGGATACTGCCGTTGGACATAAAAAGTCCGAAGACGCCCGTCGGCATGCTCGCCGCTGACGGTTCCTTTGAGTTTCAAAACGAGATCGGCGACGTCCTCGGAAAGGTTCAACATGGTGTCGACATCTTGCTGCTGGCGAAGATCAAGAATTCCCATATTGTGGAGATTTCCGTCCCCGGCATGGCCGTAGATGGCGGCGCTCACGTTGAATTTCTCGAACAGACCTCTGAGGCCGCTGATGTATTCCGGAAGCCGGCTGGGATGGACGGCGGCGTCTTCGATAAAAGCAAGGGGGCGCCGGGGGCCTTTCATCCTGTTCAGGATCGGTCCGGAAATGCGCCGCACCTTGGCGAAGGTGTCCATGTCCGCCGCACTCTTCGCCTCTTTCAGGTCGATCGCCAGGTCGTTGTCCTCAAGCAATCTTTTGCGGACCTGCGCGAATTTATCCCGAAGCGTTTCGTCGCTGTCCTCCTGAAACTCTATAAAGAGAACTGCTTCAATACCTTCCGGAAGATACTCCCGCATCTCCGGTTTTTGCTCTCTCGCCAAGTCCAGAATATGCCTTTCCATGATTTCGACCATGGAAGGGCCGACTTCGAGAATCTCCTGGGTCGCCTTGCCGACTTTCCCCAGCTCGTCGAAATAAGCGAGGCCGCTTAACGCCTTCTCCGGGATGTCGGAAAGATACAGCTTCGCCTCGGTCACAACACCGAGGGTTCCCTCGGAGCCAACAAACATGGGGGTGAGATCCACGTTGTTCTCATCGAAGAGATCCCACAAATAGTAGCCGCAGGAGTTTTTCGTGGTGAAAGGCTTTTCTTCCTCCAAGGCTTTTTCATAGCAGCCCAAGATCGAGGCGACTCTCCCACCAAGGCGATCCATCGCCGATTCGTTTGCCGAAAGAGGACGCTTTCCGGTCTGCACGAACTCGCCGTCCGCAAGCACAAGCTCCAGTGCAGCAACGTGCTTTCTGGTCGTCCCATATTTTACGGCATGGGGTCCGCTGGAGTTGTTGGCGATCATCCCGCCGAGGGAGCACCAATCCTTGGTCGAAGGGTCAATTGGGAAATAGAGTTTGTTCGCCTTGATCTGATTATTCAAATCTGCAAGGATAATTCCGGGCTCCACTCGCACCCATTTGTTCGCAGGATCGAATTCAAGGATTCGATTCATGTACTTGCAGAAGTCGATGACAATGCCAGTGCCAAGATCGTTTCCAACCCGGCTGGAGCCTCCCCCCTTGGCCGTGATGGGCACCCGGTGCTGCCTCGCAAACTGAATAGTTTTGACCACGTCGTCTTTGTTCTTCGGCCGGACAATAGCGCGAGGTTTGACCCGAAAGATAGACGGACCGCTGCTGTACAACGATCTGTCCAAATCGCTATCAAGAAGGTCGCCCTCAAGTCGCTGCCTCAAGTCGTCATAATTTATTTCAGCTTCTTCCTTCATTATAATGAACTCCCATGCCCACAAAATCGTAGGCTCAACCAAGATGGCCCTCCACGAAGCGAAGTAGGCATTGGTCGGATGAACCAAAAATAATCCGGATCCCAGAGAAAGAAAGCACCCCCCTCCTCCCAAGCCCAAGCAAAAAAGAAGCTCTCCTTTCGAGAGAATGATTGTGACGGCTCCATTGAAAAAAATGGAGCCATCACAATCAATTTATACGGTTAGCATCTTTATACGGTTAGTATCACCTGCAATTCGATCCTTCCTTGAAGCAGCTGGCCAGATAGTCCATCGCCACAGCCACGCCGCCCTTGTTGTGCTTCACACCGGCGAGCTCCATGCCCATTTCGACGCCGGCGAGCGTACCGATGACCGTCAGGTCATTGAGATCGCCAAGGTGTCCGATTCTGAAGACCTTATCCGCCAATTTGCCCAGACCGCTTCCAAGAGACATGTTGAAGTTCTCAAGAATCACTTTCCGCAGATTGTCGGCGCCCTTTCCATCGGGCATCATCACCGCGGTGAGGACGCTGCTGTAGGAAGTCGGGTCTTCGCAGAGAATCTCAAGGCCCCACTTCCTTACGGCGCGCCTTGTAGCCTCAGCGAAGCGGTCGTGCCGCGCAAAGACATTGTCGAGACCTTCCTCTTCAAGCAACGCAATCGCCTCTTTGAGGCCATACAAGAGGTTGGTTGCAGGCGTGGAGGGGTAGAAATAGGTCTCGTTCGACTTGAGCATGTCCGCCCAACTCCAGAAGTGGCGTTTGAACTCATTCTTCTTCGAAGCGGCTATCGCCTTTTCACTCAGCGCGTTGAACCCGAGACCCGGAGGAAGCATCAGTCCCTTCTGGGAACAGCCGACCGTGACATCAACGCCCCATTCGTCATGCCGGTAATCGATGGAGCCGAGAGACGATATGGTGTCGACCATCAAAAGGGCCGGGTGACCGGCGTCGTCAATCGCCTTTCTGATCTCGGCAATTTTGCTCACCACGCCCGTGGAGGTCTCGTTGTGGACGACATTGACCGACTTGATCTCATGGTTCGTGTCGGCTTTCAGTTTTTCCAAAACGACGTTCGGATCGGCTCCATTTCTCCAGTTGCCGGGGACGAAGTCCGGCTGAAGCCCCAGGTGCCCCGCCATTTTGTACCACATGGTCGCAAAATGGCCCGTCTCGAACATGAGGATCTTGTCACCGGGGTTCAACGTGTTGACGAGGGCAGCCTCCCAAGCGCCCGTACCGGACGTGGGAAAGATAAGGACCGGACCGGAAGTCTTGAAGATCCTCTTGGAGCCCTCGAGCACCGCTTTGGAAATTTCCCTGAACTCAGGCCCGCGGTGGTCGATGGTCGGCTGTCCGATGGCGTCTAGGACCTTCAGGGGCACATTTGTCGGTCCGGGAATCTGCAAAAAGTGTCTTCCATGCATATTTTTCATTCTCGAAGCTCCTTACTGAACTGAAAGGGATTTATAGATTACTGAGGAGGGGCGGTTATCTTCCCCGCGACGGCTATTAATGCAACAGTCAAAGGCGAGGCAAGGTAAATCTCCCCATGCACTGAACCAATTCTTCCAGGGGTATTACGAATGGTCGTCGTCACCGCCACATCATTATCAGACAACAGTCCGAAATGCCTACCGGGGCAAGGTCCACAACCTGGCGGCATGATCACCGCGCCAGCTTTTCTTAATACCACCGAAATAGCATGTTTATCCATTGCATTTGCCACTTCAGAAGATGCTGGAGTAATGACGAACGTGAGCGTCTCGGGTATACGCCGACCTTCCAAAACATCCGCGATAATTTCCATGTCGATCAATCTTCCGGAGGAGCAGCCGCCTGCAATGGCCATTGTTACTTCTTTTTCAGCAACATCCTCAACTTTCGCAAAGCGTGTTGTTTCGCCTGGACATGCAATCATAGGGTCAATTGCGTTAAGGTTCACGGAAAGAGAAGGCGTTCCGAATTCTTCAACAGGCAAAACCAAGGCTGTCGCAGCCCCACCTTCAGGCAGGTAATTACACAGCGACATTTTTTCGCTTGTATTCATCGCACTGATGGCTTTTCCCTGAAAAAGAACCGCTTTCTCCTTGATCGACTCACCATATTTCTGCACGAGATACATGGCGATATCTCTTGCAAAAACATTGGACTTGGGCTTCCCGTCGAGATCAATAACCAGCTGCTCGGGAACCGTCTGCGGCAGGGCACCGTCGTAAAGCAACTGCACCAACTGAGAGGGTGAAAGGGCGAACCCGATGACGCCGAAAGCGCCCGCCGTTGCGACATGGCCGTCTGCGCCAGCCACAATCATGCCAGGAGCGAGTCGTTCTCTTTCAGCAATGACCTGATGCAACACCCCTTCGCCATGGCTATAGAGGGAAAATCCATTATCCATTGACATCTTCGTGAACTCGTTTTGGAATTTCCTGCTCTCAATCGTCGGCGCCGGAAAGGCGTGGTCAAGGGTAAAGACGACCTTCTTGATTTTGATAGCCTCGCCCTGCCGCTGCTTCATGAGCTCCAAGACTTTCGGGCCGGTGCCGTCATGTCCCAGCGCAAGGTCCACCTGCAAGGATATCTCGTCTCCCGGAGCAACTTTTACGTTCCCTGAAGCTGCTGCAAGTTTTTTATAGAGAAACTCTACCAAAGCACACTCTCCTCTGCAAAAGTCCATCTATTTTCTCATGCTCGTACAAATTTACAAAGGCGAGCAGCCTTCCTGCGGTCTAAATGATGCCCATTCGCCACAAAATGAAGACCACGATCATAGAAGTTATTCCATTCACGAGAGTGACACCGCCGTAAGATACGAGCGCGGACTTCAGGTTCATCTTGGAAAGCGAGGTGCAAACCCAGAAGTAGCTGGAGTTCACGTACTTGATGATAATAGAACCAGCGGCGCCCGCCAGCATGCCGGCCTCTGGAGACAGGCCCAACGTCGACAACATCGGCGTGGTCAGCGAAGCGGCCGTGATAACGCCGACGGTCGTCGAACCGGTGATCATATTACCGACGACACCCAAAACAAAGGGAAGGAAGATGCTCGGAACACCGCTTGCCGCAACAACGTCAGCAATGGTTTCAACGGCGGGGGTTCCTTTCAGAATGGCGCTCAAAGAGCCGCCAAGGCCGGTCACGACAATGATCATGGCAGAAGTTCTCAATGCCTCTTCGATCCAGTTCCCAGTAAACTCTTTCTTGTCTTTAGGATCCTGGACAAGAAAATAGGAAGCAATGACACCAAAGATCAGAGCGACCACGGGCCATCCGAGGAACGTCATGGCCGTCCGGATGAAGTTGCCCTCATCAAGCAAGTTTTTCGCAACGCTCTGCCCGGCGATCAGGATCAGAGGAATGGCGATGGGCGCGTAGGCTTTGAGCGTGGAAGGAAGCTTCATCCCCTTTTCGACAAACGATTCACCGACAAACTCGTCGGAGGGTTCGGACTCGATTCTGGGACCGACAATTTTTGCGTAAAAATAACCGGCGAGCGAGCCCCAGAACGTCACGAACGCACCCCACATAATGACCGTTCCGATATCCGCTTCCATGATGGCGGCGGCCGCAAGCGGACCGGGAGTAGGGGGAACCATGGCGTGTGTAAGCTGCAATGCGCCCACAAGACCGGAAGACATGACAGACATGTTGGTCCCTGCAGCTATGGCGGCGCCATGCACAAGGGGATTAAGAATAACGTAGCCCACGTCCGAAAAAATGGCGATGCCTATGATGAAACCGGCGAATGTCAAAGCCAGCGCCATCTTCTTTTTTCCGACGAGATTGATCATTGTTTGCGTTATCTTTTCTACACCGCCCGTATTCTTCAGGACCTCACCAATCAAGCAGCCGAGGACGATGACGACGGCAATGTCCTGGACTGTACCACCAAAGCCTTCCTGGAACGCATCAATAAAAGCATCTATATTCACGCCGGGAATTATGCCAAACAATACGATAGGGATGAGCAACGCCAGGAATACATGCCATTTTGACTTTGCGATAAGCCAAAACAACAGCACGACTACTGCGGCGAATGCGATCAATGTAACTGTTGCATTCTCGAGGATCATGTTTATCTGCCTCCTTACTTCTGGAAATTAACTTTTGAGGTCCCGCTACCCTTCATCTATGAAAGTCTATCCACATCCATCACCTCCTCACAATAAATTTTGACATCTCAACCTGATGCACGAAATGGAGATCGATTGATCTCCTCAGGGAAAGGGGCCATTTCGTAATGTAGGAAAGTTTATTGCGAGAAGCATACCACTGGGATAAATTTTTGGATCGCCATTCTTCAAATGGAAAATTTCTTTTTTCAATTGAGGAAGTTAGCCAGATGTGAGAATCTTCTTCAGTCGTCTCTCAAAAAATTCTGGTTCGTTTTCTTTCCGTGATATGTTCCCTTTTTGTTTCAAAAATGAATCTTCGTTTTATCGATGAAACAATGTTGTAACCCATCTGTAAACCAACCCGCGGGGTAGAAATTTCAAAGAGGCCGCAGGGAAAAAGACAGCGGATACACGGAGACCCGGATCAGTCAAATGCTCCTAAGGAGGGGGACGTGGACGTGGGCATGGCGCACCCAGTCCGTCGGCTACGGCAAGAAGCAACATGGCGCAATAAAAGAAAAACCTGCGCTCAGTTCGATGACGCGCCGCAGTGGACACCCGCGCAAGCAGCGAGGTGATGCGGGCCGCCCCGACGCGGCGCGCTCCATGACGGCGTCGACGCTGGCGCGCCCGTCGACCCCGGCCGCCATCCGTCACGAACGTAGCGACGACGAAACAGCTATTGACAAAGGGGGAGGCAGCAGTGCCTTCCCTTTTGTCTTTTTTTCAACCTAACTCGACAGGCAAAAGTCCTTACATAGGTGGTTGTATGTTGGCAATGATCGAAGACCACCCCGGATATTACAATTTCACCCTATCATATTGATTTTATTCTTATAACTGTGAACCGTGAACCTGGAAGCTTGAACCCCCAAGAAACTCAATGACAAAGAATACATGACAAGGTAGAATGCACCTGTCTTGTTATCATGCAATGCAAAAAATGCTCGGTTATGTCAGCCCTAAACCCTACTCCCTGCACAGGGAAGCAAAGGAGGTACGAATGCCTGGACTGTATATTGGCTCCACTTCCGGATTTGCCGGCAAAAATCTCCTGGCCATGGCCCTGGGCTCAAAGTTTCAGCAGCAGGGATACCGTGTAGGCTACATGAAGCCTGTCGGTACATTGCCCCGGGACATGGAAAACAAAATGGGGGACGAAGATGCGTTTTTTGTCCAGGACGCCCTGGGTCTAAGTCAGGATCTTGAGCTGGTCACCCCTGTCCTGGTGACCGAAGAATTGCGGGAGCAGGCATTTACTGAAGGATGTCCCGGCCTTTTGGATAAAATAACATCCGCATATACCACATTGAGCAACGAAGTAGACATCATGCTCATTTGCGGTTCCGGAAGTTTTTTGCATGCAGGCAAGTACTGCAATGTGGCCGGGCTGGATGTGGCCAAGTCATTGCAGACCAAGGTCCTGCTCATCGATCGGTTTATCAAGGAAGTTTATTACGATTATATTCTAAGTGCCAAGGAACTCCTGGGTCCGAACATGATTGGAGCCCTGTTCAACTGTGTTCCGGAAAATAAAATGCCTGAAATCCGCTATATGATAGCTCCAATGCTCAAGCGTTGGGACATTCCCTTGCTGGGAGCCATACCTGAAGATTATCTGCTCAATGCCATCCGGGTCGGCGATTTGGCCCAGCGCCTGGGAGGAAAAATCATCTCGGTTCCAGGTAAACAGGATGCCATCGTGGAAAATTTCTTGATTGGGACCATGCAGGTGGAAAATTTCATGACCCATTTTAGAAAAAGAAAAAACTCAGCCGTCTTAGTGGGTGGAGACAGATCGGATCTCCAACTTGTCGCCCTTGAAGGCAAATGCCCGTGTTTGATTTTGACCGGAAATCTGTATCCAAACGATATCATCCTCTCCCGGTCCGAAGTTTTAGGGGTCCCTTTGATTGTCGTCCGGGATGATACCTATACTGTGGCCAAAAAAATGGAAACCATCCTGGAAAGCAGCAAACTCCGGGATACAGTAAAGATCTCCCACGGTATAGAACTGGTGAACTCCATACTGGATTACAAGACAATCAGCACGGCATTGGGGATTGACGATTAAAACAGGACACACATGCGATTTCCGTCATTGCCCGGCCCCGATCTTTGAATACAGATGGATCAGGCTCACCGGGCAATCTAGGGACGGTCAGGCTTTTATTACAAATTCTGCCCTGTTTGCAGGGAGGGGAGGGAAGAGGATCAAATTTTTATCAGCACGTTTATGGGCTTATTTGTCACGATCTCACAAAGACCAAGCTCCTTGGATTTTCACCATGAGCAGCCGGTTACGGTTCCCCGTCCGGCACTCAATTGCAGAAAATATTTGTTTTTTTGACAAGCCCTACATCGGTAATTGAGTGCCGGACGGGGACAGGGGCGGGTGGTCATGGTGACAGGTTCCTTATTACCCCAAGAAGGCAACTACTCTGAGGCACGTGGCTGCCCTCCAGGAAGGACCGGGATGGTATCAACGCGTCAGTAATGCACCCTGTCCCGGGTCACAGCAATCCCTTCCACTTCCAGCAGCAGTTTCTTGCGCCACAATCCGCTGCCATACCCCACCAAACGGCCATTGTGTCCAACGACCCGGTGGCAGGGGATGACTAGAGGCAATGGGTTCTTGTTATTTGCCCCTCCCACTGCCCGGCATGCCCGGGGATTGCCCACCTTGCGGGCAATATCTCCATATGATACGGTGCGGCCGTAAGGAATATCCAGCAAAGCATTCCATACGCTTCGTTGAAAAGAGGTCCCTTGCATATTCAAGGGAAGGTCAAACCTGGTCCGGCGGCCTTGCAGGTATTCCAGTATCTGGACCTTGGCCTGCTGCATGTACGATGGACAGACGACGTTCGGCACATCCCCTCCGGGGTCCTGAAAGACGATCCGCTCCAGTCCGTTCTCGGTTCCGGTCAGATGAATGAGTCCCAGACAGCTTTGAAAGTGCAGGACATAACAGGTCATGAGTCGTGTTCATCCATATATCTGGGCTTTTTCGAATGAAGGTTAGAAAAGGACCGTCATTGCCGAGCACAGCGAAGCAATCTCCTGCTTTTTATCCGGAACGGTTATGCGCTGCAGATTGTTTCGACGCTGACACCTCGCAATGACGGGTGATACAAACGATGTTATTACACCCCCGATACCCCCTACGTTCAAGCCAAGGCATGAGAAGACCCTGGGAACGAAGGAGGAGATACCTCATTCACTTTTGGCCCACCAGTGCTTGTCAAGTATGGGAAAAAAATGCATGATCAGGAGGGATACTGTCAATCACTTCTCGCTGAAGATATCACCATTTTAAAATGAGTGATAAAAGACAGTGAAGATCAGCAAACTTTTGATCATTATTTTCCTGTGCACATCGCCGATTGGAGATGCCCTTATGACCACTGTTTCCAAAATTCTCTCGTCAACTCCGGCATCCGGCCGCCGTAGCCTGGATGAACACCAATCCAAACTTTTGCTGGCAGAATACGGCATTCCTATTGTCCTGGAACACACAGTATGCTCAGAAAACGATGCGGTAGCTGCCGCCCAAAATATAGGGTATCCTGTGGTCTTAAAGGCCTGCGGTCCGGACCTGGCCCACAAATCGGAACATGGGCTCGTCCACCTCAAGCTGGACAGTGAACAGGCCGTTTGCTCCGCCTATCGCACCCTCAAGAGCACTTCCGGTTCAGCCATGCACAGTGCCCTGGTGCAAGCCATGCTTTTAGGCCGCAGAGAGTTTGTTGCCGGTATGTTCAGGGACCCTCAGTTCGGCCCGGTGATCATGTTCGGCCTGGGAGGAGTCTACACTGAAGCTCTGGCCGATATTTCTTTTCGGATCGCTCCTGTAGAGGCCAGGGACGTCAAAGAAATGCTCTCTGAAATTCGATCGGCAAAAATCCTGGGGGCCTTTCGCGGGGATCAGCCGGTCGATGAAGAAACAGTGATCTCCGTTGTCACCGGACTCTCCCGCCTGGCCCTGGGCTGGCCTCAAATCCGGGAAATAGACGTAAACCCCTTGCTGGTGCAACCCAATGGACAGCCGGTTGCTGTTGACGCCCTGGTTGTTTTGGAAGAACCAGAATCTCCCCCTCCTCCTCGGACTCCAGTACAACCCTTTGCCCTGTCGCCTCTTTTCTCCCCTTCTTCAGTGGCCTTTGTCGGGGTCTCCGGGACCATCAGCAAATGGGGGCATATGTTGCCGACCAATGTGATCAGCGGCGGATTTCCAGGACAGATTTTCCTGGTCAACCCCAAGGGGGGAGAACTTTTCGGCCGAAAAGTCTACCCCAGTCTGCCGGACATCCCGGGTGATGTCGACCTGGTCGTGGTTACCATCCCGGCAGCCAAGGTCAAAGACCTTGTCCCCCAAATGAAACAAAAAAATGTCAAAGCCATGGTCTTGGTTTCCTCCGGATTCAGCGAGACTGGAGAACAGGGGGCAGCCATGGAGAAAGATCTTGTCCGCGAGGCACAAGAGGCCGGCATTGTCTTTTTGGGCCCGAACACCATGGGCTTATGCAACCCTCACGCCAAATTTCACTGTACCCAAACAGTAGTCCATCCAAACCCCGGGGCCACTGCCATGGTCTCCCAGTCCGGAAACATGGGCGTACAGCTCTTGTCCTATGCCGTACGGCACGGTATCGGCATGCGCGGATTTTGCGGTTCTGGAAACGAAGGCATGTTGACCATCGAGGACTTCCTGGAAGCCTTTGGTAAAGACCCTTTGACCAAAACTGTCATGCTCTATGTGGAAAGCGTGAAGGACGGGGTGCGCTATTTTCATAACCTGAAACGCCTGGCCCGGAAAAAGCCGGTCATCCTGCTCAAGGGGGGGGAATCGCAGGCAGGGCACAAAGCCGCAGCCAGTCATACCGGTGCCTTAAGTTCCAACGCCCGGGTCTTTGATGCCGTTTGTCGTCAATCCGGGGTGCGCAAAGTGGACGGTCCTTTGGATCTTTTGCATATGGCAGCTGCTTTTTCTTCCTTGCCTCTGCCCCAGGGGAACAAAGTGGTCATCATTACCATGGGCGGAGGCTGGGGTGTGATCACTGCCGATCTGTGTTCCAGGTACGGTCTGCACATCCCGAACCTGCCCCTGGAGCTGTGCCGGGATATCGATCAGCTCCTCCCCGAGTACTGGAGCCGGTCCAATCCTATAGATCTTGTCGGAGAATGGGACATGCATTTGCCCATCCACATCCTGGAAAATGTCCTCCAATGGGAGGGCTGCGATGCGGTCATCAATCTGGGCATATTAGGCCGCAAGACCTTTACCCGCCGCTATATGGAGGCGATCAGCGCAGTTGACCAAAACTACAGCTCAGACGTTCTCCAGCAAACATATAAACAGATCGCTGATTTTGAGAACTCCTATGTCCAGTCCATCGCCCGATTAATGACCGAATACAATAAACCTGTCTTCGGGGTCCGTCTGGAGCAGGAGGATGGGGAGAAGACGGTAATAGACGTGCCTGATTGTCCCTACAAGGCGGTTTTTTACGAAACCCCGGAAAATGCGGTCAAGGTATGTGCAGAAATGTTCGGCTACTTTAACTTTTTGGAACAATGCTCGTCTTTGTAGTCAAGACACAAAATATTTGTTCATACCATGAACTATTTTTTTCTTTCTTTTTATGAACTTTTTCCACAGAGACCTGCTTCATGCTTGATATAACAAACGCAATGCAAGGCGCACTGGACTCATCCCTGATCATGGCCGCCGGCCTCAGCTTTGTAGCCGGTTTTTTGGCCAGCCTCACCCCGTGTGTCTATCCCCTGCTCCCGGTAGTCGTTACCTGTGTCAGCTCAAGTACTGTCCAGGATCAAAGCAGATGGAGGGCCTTTACAGCCTCCCTGGCCTATGTCTGTGGATTGGCCGCAGTGTATGCCGGTTTGGGCATGATCGCCGCCCTAACCGGCAGCTTTTTCGGTAGTATAAGCACCAATCCATGGGCCCTGTTTGTGGTGGCCAATATTTTTATTTTCCTTGGCCTCAATACACTGGAAGTCATCCCCC
Source organism: uncultured Desulfohalobiaceae bacterium (assembly GCA_964479235.1). Classification (GTDB taxonomy): domain Bacteria; phylum Desulfobacterota; class Desulfovibrionia; order Desulfovibrionales; family Desulfothermaceae; genus Desulfovermiculus. The sequence continues at coordinate 8,838 of CAYZLB010000031.1, read as the reverse complement.
TGCCCCTGTTTTCACTCACCGGCCAAGGGCCGGCCAAGGGCCATGGCCTGGTCGGCGCGTTCACCTTGGGAGCGGCGTCTGGGCTGGTTGCGTCACCCTGCACTGCACCGGTTCTGGGGATCATCTTGACCTATGTTGGGTCAACCCAAAACGTGATCATCGGGGGCATCCTTTTGCTCCTCTTTTCCTTCGGCTTAGGCCTCATTCTCCTCCTGGCCGGCACATTTTCCGGACTCCTGACCACCTTGCCCAAACCAGGAAACTGGATGAACCGGATAAAAAAAGGCCTGGGTTTGGCCATGATCGGTTTGGGCGAATACTTCCTGATCAAAGCCGGACAACTTATGTTCTGATCCAAAGAAAAGGTTTGTATCCGGCGAAACAAAAAAAGAAGGAGAACCTTATGCGCACCTCGTATATACTGCTCATCGGCCTGGCCCTTTGCCTTTGCCTGGCCGGAAATGTACAGGCTGTTTTAGTGGGGCAACAGGCCCCGGCTTTTGAAGTGACAACTTTGAACGGTCAAAAGGTTGATCTTCAATCCTATACCGACCAAGGACCTTTACTCCTCTTTTTCTGGACTACCTGGTGTCATTACTGCAAGAGTGAGATGCATGCTATCCAGGACCTGCAAGATGAGTATTCAAGCCAAGGGCTGCAGGTTTTGGGAATCAATCCAGGCTGGCGGGACAATGAACGCAGAGCCAGATCATTTCGACGCCGCCAGGGTTTGGACCTGCCCCTGGCCTTTGATCAGAGCATGCGCCTGGGAAACAGGTTTATGCTGCAGGGGGTACCGACCCTGTTTTTGGTCGACAACCAAGGCAAAATCATCTATCGCGGTCATGGGATTACCTCGGATCTGCGTTCCACCCTTGACCGCTTTCTGGCTCAAAGCTAAGCTTTTTATGACTCAGGCAGGCAGTCCATGGGCTGCCTGCCCCTCTATCTGGTCAAAACCGTAACCATACCCGCATGCCTGCTCATACCCAAAAACCCACTCAAAAAAACTTTCCGGCAAATCTTCCCTGCGCCTCCATCCTGGAAAGCATTGCCGACGGTGTATTTACTGTAGATCTGGATTGGAACATCACCTTTTTTAATCATTCGGCCGAGCAAATCACATCTATGTCCACTCAGAGGGCTGTGGGACAAAAATGCTGGGAAATCTTTCATTCCAGCCTGTGCGACGGGGACTGTGCCCTGGATCACTGCCTGACTCAGAATACGAGTTTGAGCAATAAATCCATCTTTATCGTCCGCCCGGACGGTGAGCGGGTACCCATCTCCATCAGTGCGGCTCCTTTGTACAATCAAGAAGGTAAACTCATAGGCGGAGTAGAGACCTTTCGGGATTTGAGCGCCCTTCAGCTCATGCGCCAGGAAATGGAGCAGACCTATACCTTTGAAGACATTGTAGGCAAAAGCCAGGCTGTCAAAAAAATCTTCCGCATCCTTCCCCAAGTGGCCCAAAGCCCTTCCTCAGTGCTTTTAAGCGGCGAGTCCGGAACTGGAAAAGAGCTCTTTGCCCGGGCCATTCACAACTTGAGCCCTCGTCAGGACAAACCGTTCATTGTCGTCAATTGTGGGGCCCTACCCGAGCATCTCCTGGAATCCGAGCTCTTCGGCTACAAGGCCGGTGCATTTACAGATGCCAAAAAGGACAAGCCGGGGCGATTTCAACTGGCCCACACCGGGACCCTTTTTCTGGATGAGATTGGAGAACTTCCCCTTTCCTTGCAGGTCAAACTGCTGCGGGTCCTCCAGGACCGGAAGGTCGAACCCCTGGGATCGATTCACCCGGAACATGTTGATGTCCGGTTTATTGCCGCCACCAACCGGGACCTGGATCTAGATATGACCAATGGCACATTTCGCCGGGACCTTTATTATCGGCTAAACGTTGTCCAATTGGCCCTTCCAGCCTTACGGGAGCGCGCCGAAGATCTCCCTCTGCTCATCAATCACTTCATCCGCCGGCTGAACCTTCTGCGGAACAAGAATATCACCGGAATTTCCGAAGATGCCTTGCGCGTTCTCATGCGCTATAATTTCCCGGGCAATGTTCGGGAACTGGAGAATATTATAGAATACGCCTTTATTCTTTGCCCGGATGGGTTTATTCATATCGAACATCTGCCTGAATTCCTCCATCCCGATCCCCAGGAACAAACCACCCTTGCCCCGCGCACCCTGGAGGAAATCAAATGCCAGGCGGTCCATCAGGCCCTGGAGCGTCATCAGGGCAAAAAAATGGCCACCTGCCGTGAACTGGGTATTTCAAAAGATACCCTGCGCCGAATGCTCAATCGATGTCATCAGCCAGACGCAAAATAAGCCCTCACCTTGCGTGAAATCGCTCATTTTGCGCCCACACCATCTCCACGCATTGATCTGACTACCTGTATCCTACTGATTCAATAAAGAAATTTATTTTTGGCCTGTATTTTGCTTATATTAGGGAGTGAATTTATCAGGACCTATGTCCTGGCGTATTTCGCGCTTTATCCGTGCGATCCGTAACCATGTAGGAGCCAAAACGTCATCATATGCGTATCTGCCTTGCTGCATACAATCATCGCCTGGCTGCCCTGTTCGACAATGCCAGCCGGCTTCTTCTCTTTGATGGTCAGGAAGACGGGGTGTACCCGGCTGGAGAGGTCCTTCCTCCCGGGGGCGGCGCGCCTTCCAGAATCGCCGCCGTGCTGGCCTGCGGGGCGGATGTCCTGGTCTGTGGCGCCTTAAGCCGCTGTACCAGACGGATACTTTCCGATTCCGGAGTCGTGGTCTGGGACTGGGTCCGGGGTGATATCGACGACGTCTTGTCCGCGTGGGCCAAGGGACGCTTGCAGGATCTGAGCATGCCCGGATGTCAAAGGATTGTACCCTGTTGTATGAAAACCAAATAGCTGCAACGAAAAATCACGAAGGAGAAACACAATGAAAATAGCCATCAGTAGCCAAGGATCCGACCTGAACGCTGCCCTTGATCCCCGTTTCGGCCGGGCGACCGGATTTATCGTCTACGACGATGCGAATGGGAACTTTGAATACATATCCAACGAACAAAACCTGCAAGCCATGCAGGGAGCCGGGATCCAAACCGCCCAAAACGTGGCCCAAACCGGGGCCAAGGCCATCATTTCCGGACATGTCGGACCCAAGGCCTTTTCCGCTCTCCGCTCTGGTGGAATAGACATCTATCTCTGCCAGGCCGGCACAGTCCAGGAAGCCCTGGATGCCCTGAAGGCCGGCAGCCTGGAAAAGGCCCAGGACGCGGACAAGCCCGGTCACTGGTAACCATGGAATTTGAAACCTTCTTCGTCATTGCCCGGCCCGGAGCAAACGACTACACCCAAATCCTGCTCACCGGGCAATCTAGAGAGACGCTTTGCTCTATCAATCGCTTTCTTCTCTGGCAGGAGGCCTGAATTTCTGCTTTTGCCAAAATAACAAGAGAGGGTCCGAACTGTTGATGTAGTGATAGCAGCAAAATTTGAACCTAAAACCTCAATACAGGATTAGGGTTATGGAATATTTGGGACCACACAACAATTACCAGGCCGCCGGCCATTTTCTGTCTTCAGCCGGAAACCCCGGGGATGACGGCACCCTTGGGGAAGCCACTGCTGTATGTATTTGCCCGAATTGCATGGAAAAATTCCCCAAGAAGTCGGGACAGGCCTGTGTGGACTGCCGGTGCCCTATATGCAATGTCCCCCTGCGGAATAACTGATCAGGAGAGGAAGGTATGCGTATTGTCATTGCCAGCGGTAAAGGCGGAACCGGCAAGACCACCGTGGCCGTCAATCTGGCCTGGACTATAAAATCACTGGGACATAAGGTCTCTTTCGTCGATTGCGATGTGGAAGAGCCCAATGCCCATTATTTTTTGCAGACCACCTGGAATTCTGAACAGAGCCAGACCGTACCCGTGCCCCAGGTAGATACCAAGGCCTGCTTGGGTGAATCCTGTCAGAAGTGCGCCCAGGAATGCCGGTTCAAGGCCTTGATCTGGATGGTGGATTCCATCCTGGTCTTTCCTGAACTGTGCCACATCTGCGGTTTATGCGAATATATCTGTCCGGCCGGGGCCATCTCACAGACCACCCGGAGCATCGGCACCCTGCGCCAGGGAGCATCGCAGGACCTTGACGTCTATGGAGGCCTGCTCCGCATCGGCGAAGCCATGGCCCCCCCGCTTATCAAACGGGTCAAAGAAGCCGCGCCCAGTGGAAAAGTCCAGATTATTGATGCCCCTCCAGGGACGTCCTGTCCGGTTATCGAGGCCATGGACGGTGCGGACTTCGTCATCCTGGTCGCTGAACCTACTGCCTTTGGCCTGCACGACTTGACTATCACCGTTCAGCTGGTGCGCAAACTGGGACTCCCTTTCGGCGTGGTCATCAACCGGGAAGGCATGGGCGATGGCCGGGTCAAAGAATATCTGGACCGGGAAGGGGTGGAAATTCTGGCTACCCTACCCCACACCCAGGAGGCAGCCACCGCCTATTCCCAAGGCCGGCTCCTGGTGGAGGCCTTTCCTGAATTTCATGACCACTTCAGCGCCCTGTGGGAGGCGGTCCAAAACAGAACGGCAAACCCGGCCTTAGAAGCCCAGGATATGCGAGGTGATAGGCAATGAAAGAAATAGTGGTCATCAGCGGCAAGGGCGGCACGGGCAAAACCACAGTCACCGCGGCCCTGGCAGGCTTGGGACCGGAGAAAGTGATAGCGGACTGTGATGTGGACGCAGCTGATATGCATTTGATCATGAATCCGGATGTGCAGGCCACACATGACTTCTATAGTGGAGAGCTGGCCGAGATCGATCCCGAAGTCTGCACCGAGTGCGGAGAATGCAGAGAAAAATGCCGCTTTGGGGCCATAAGCGAAGATTTCCAGGTCCTGGCCGAACACTGTGAAGGATGTGCCCTGTGCTATCATGTCTGCCCGGTCCAGGCGGTACGTATGAATGAACGGCTGTGCGGGCAGTGGTATGAGTCCACAACCCGCTTCGGACCTTTAGTCCACGCCAGCTTGGGGATCGGCGAAGAGAACTCTGGAAAATTAGTGACCACGGTGCGCAAGGCATCCCATGCCGCAGCCGAGGACAAAGGCCATGAGCTGGTTTTGGTCGACGGATCGCCCGGCATCGGGTGTCCAGTCATTGCCTCCCTGACCAATGCTGATCTGGCCCTGTTGGTGGGCGAACCAACCGTCTCTGCTGTGGGCGACCTGCATCGGGTCAGTGAACTGACCTCCCATTTTGGGATAAAGACCTTGGCCCTGATCAACAAGGTAGACATCAATCCAGGCTTGGTCCAGGAACTAAAAAACTTCTGCGCGACAAATAGAATTGAAATTGTCGGCGAGTTGCCCTATGCTCCGACCTTCACCCAAGCCCAGCTCAAGAGGCAGACCATCTGCGAATTCGATCCCCGGGGCCTGGGCCAAACCATGGCCGGGATATGGACACGCATAGAATCGTGCTTATAAAAACAGAACAAAAAACATGCCTATAAAAAAGGGCATACCAACATGAGACCTCACTTACGGAGGAAAGCTATGAGTGAAAAAACCTGTGGCAGCTGCTCCAGCCAGTCAGGCTGCCAAAGCAACAAAACCCAAGAGCAAAATGATAAAAAACTGAATCAATGCCTCGGCCGGATCAAAAACAAGATCGTGGTCATGTCCGGCAAAGGCGGGGTGGGCAAAAGCAGTGTGGCCACAAATATTGCAGTGGGCTTGGCCATGGCCGGTCAAAAGGTCGGCATCTTGGATGTGGATGTTCATGGCCCAAGTGTTCCCCGCATTCTCAATTTGGGAGACGTCAAACCGGAAGCCGGAGACGGTTGTTTGATGCCGGTGCCCTGGAGCGAAAATCTTTCGGTTATGTCCTTGGGCTTTTTGCTCCCAAACAAAGAAGATTCCGTGATTTGGCGCGGACCGATCAAAATGAGCCTCATCCGCCAGTTCCTGGAAGAAGTGGCTTGGGGTGAATTGGACTACCTGGTGGTTGACTGCCCTCCTGGAACTGGAGACGAACCGATATCCGTGATGCAGCTTTTGGGCACCGACGCCCGGGCCGTGATCGTGACCACCCCTCAGGTCCTGGCCATAGACGATGTGCGCCGGTCAATCAACTTCTGCACCCACACCGGGAACCCGGTTCTGGGAGTGATTGAAAACATGAGTGGCTTTGTCTGTCCTCACTGTCAGCAGACCGTAGATATCTTCAATACAGGGGGCGGGGAAAAACTGGCTGCTGAGTGCGGAGTCCCTTTCCTGGGCCGTATTCCCCTGGATCCGGAAATGGTTCGGTCCGGAGATATGGGCTATGCCTATATCAAAACCCATGACCATACCCCCACGGCTCAGGCCATCAATGCCATCATCAAGCCCCTTCTCAACCTCTCCGGCACGATGCAGGACCATACTGCGGCTGAAAAGAAGCCGATCCAGGCCCCGACAAGCGGAGATAACGGCCATATGCGCATTGCCCTGCCGGTGGCTGATGGAAAGCTGTGCATGCACTTCGGGCATTGCCAGCAATTCGCCATGGTCAATGTGGATCAGGAGAATAAGAGCATTCAAAATGTGGAGATGCTCACTCCCCCACCTCATGAACCTGGTGTCCTCCCTCAGTGGTTGGCGGAGCAAAGGGCCAACTTAGTCATCGCAGGAGGCATGGGCTCCAGGGCTCAGAGCCTGTTTACCCAGAACGGAATCCAGGTCTTGACTGGAGCACCGGCCGGCACTCCGGAAGAGCTGGTTCAGGCCTACCTGAACGGTTCTTTGGCTCCTGGAGACAATGTCTGCGACCATTAAATTCAAAGGGGGTTCTTCTGACGAAGAACCCCCTTTGAATTTAATGCCCATTTTCTGTCAGAAACTGCGCTGAGGGATTCTTCAGTCGCTACGCTCCTTCACAATGACAAGAGGGGATGATCAGAATGATCCGCCATTTTGGGTCGGAATACACAATCCGGCGGACTGCATTCTTTTTTCTTGTCATTCTGAGCGAGTCTGCGAGCGAAGAATCTCTCTTCAAAACCGATAGAGCCCCGGTCCCTTAATATCTATCTCCTCAGCCTTTGCCCGGGCTTTTCCATCTCCAGCTGCAAATAGGCATCTCCCGGCGGTTCGCTGCCCTTACCGGGCTGCCCTTTGTTCCGCAGCCGCAGGACAGTGCCCTGTCTGCTCCCGGGCGGAACCTTGACTCTGAGGCGTTCCTGTTTCCCATCCCGTTCAATGGCAATGGTCACCTCGGTCCCCCGGTAGGCCTCCTGAGCTGACAGAGGAAGGGAAAAATGCATATCTTTGTTTTCCGGTTCCGTCTGGCCCCAGGCCAGCTGCTTGAACTTCTGCCCTATCTTCTGCCATAGCCCAGGCTTCTTCCTGGCCGCAACCCGCGCTTCCCTTCCAGTTCGTGAATTGCTCTGTACAGAAGGGTCAGATCCGAAAGAGGCCTTAGTACTCCAAGAGGTCTTCGCCCCCTGAGGGCCAAAGGTAAAGATCCCGCCGAAAAAAAACCCCCGCCCGCCGAAAAAGAGGTTGTTCAAAAAAGAACTGTCAAAGCGTATCCCCCGATGGGCGAACTCCTTCTGCATCTCGGCAAAAACCCTGCGGGCCTCCGGATTATTTAAGATATCCCGAAAAATGTCTTCAAAAGATGCATACCCCTGTCTGCTCTGACCGGCGGTATATGTACGCTGCCCATCCTGGTGCGTCGATCCGAAGCTTTGTTGACGATCATATACACTGCGTTTTTCCGAATCCATGAGTACGGCATAGGCCTGCGTCAGCTCCTTGAACCTGGCTTCAGCTTCCTCCCGGCGCTCCGGGTTACGGTCCGGATGATGGAGCAGGGCCTGCTTGCGGTAGGCCTTCTTGATCTCTTCGGTCGTTGCCCGTGGATCCACCCCTAAAAGGGCATAATAGTCGCTTGTGTGCCTATTGTGCATGACAACCTGTGTTGACGGTTTCCTCCCGGCCCTGTGCGGCTTCTTTTTCTGCTTTGTACACGGCCAGTTTCAAGGCGGCGCAGTGCACATCCCCCGCCAAATGAACCGGACTCTTGCCCCCAATGGGATCCCAACCGGCCGGGTTGGCTGTACAATGGAATTGGGTCTTCAGCCCCAGGGCAATAGCCGCTTCCCGGGCCTCCTTGCCTTTGAGTTCCTGCAAGGTTCTCCAGGTCGCCCCGCAGGGTGCTCCGCGCACCACCTGGATGTCCTGTATCCTGCCCTCCTTGAGCTGAACCTTGTACTCAGGATAGCCGAACAATCGCCCATAACTCCCACAGGCCGTACTTTTGGGCAGGGCGCAGCAAATAGCCGGCGTATGGCTCCAGCCGTCCTCATGTTTTTTTCCGGAAGCAACCAGAGGAATGCCCCGTTCCCGGCACATACGGGCCAGCTCGTGGGAAAGATCAGGATGGAGCATATAATCAAGGACCAGGTCGGCTTCAAGAGTTTGGGGCAGATAGTCTTCCGGATTATCGATGAATTCCGGCAAGTCGCTAGAGATATCGATAGAGCGGATGGAAAACTGGTCTCCCCCGAACTCCTTGATGCCCTGGATCTTTTTTTGTCCACTCCCACGCTGTTCAAAAACAACGATCTGTTCTGGATAATGATCTGACATTATTGGCACCTTATATAATTTCTTCAGCTAATTGCATTTCAATGGGCTATGGTGAAATAAGTTCAAACCGAGTTACCGAGAGGGACCAAGCACGGAAAATGAAATATGTGTATATCCCTTGCGAATTTTATACGCTGCAAAATCCCGGCGATCAACCGTCATGATCTGGTTTGTATCCAGCCATTCAGC
>CAYZLB010000030.1:0-24292 GCA_964479235.1 uncultured Desulfohalobiaceae bacterium | reverse complement strand
CTAAAGCCATCAAGCTCTTATCAGGACATGTCGGCACGTGAACTGTTGCCTGTAGCTTCTTCCGGTTCAAAAAGGATTTTTTTTTGGCTGAGAATGTTCAGAGCTGAAGTTATCTGCCTGGGAAACTTTTGGACCAAATACAAGACTTCATCCTTTGTAAGCAACATGCATTTCTCAATGGCGGTATCTTGGGAAAAGAACTGATCGTTTCTTACTCTGACCGTGAATATTTTCAGGACCTCGTTTTCGTTTTGCGCACAGGCATCCAAACGGTGCGCAAAACGCAGCTTGGAAACAACCAAATCCAAAACATGATACAATCCCTGCCGCAGGGTGTCATAGCCTGATTCTCCGGCAATGACATGTGCCGAGAGGGAAACATCCCAGCGTCCTGGCCCATCGAAGCACTGAGCCGGCCGCTTGGTCAGCAGCAGTCGCCCATCCGGGCTGAAAATCAGGGCCACAACCCTCGCATGCCTCAGTTTCTGCTTATGCACGGTCTTTTCCGGCAAAACGGCAATCGGACGGTCGTTCCTATCCAAGACCTCCAGCCAGTTGTGCTTGGAATGTAGCCGATTGACAGTACAGCAATTCATGTTCATAGGATGTGTTAGGCAATCAAAATTAAACCTGCAATTATTCAGCATACCGGCAATGGCCTGCACTGTTGAATCTTGCAGGTCCATCCAGAAGGAGTAGGTTATGCCATATTTAGACCAGATTCAACTCCAAGGGAAGAAGGTTTTAGTCCGTTCAGACCTGAATGTACCCATAGAACAAGGAACAATTCGCGACGACAACCGAATCCGGGCCTCCCTGCCAACATATCAGCATATCCTTGACCAGGGAGCAAGCCTGATCATCTGTTCCCATATGGGCAAGCCCAAAGGAGAAAAGGACCCTACTCTTTCCTTGCAGCCTGTGGCTGACCGTTTAAAAGAGCTCTTGGGCCGGGACGTGAAAATGGCTCCCGACTGCGTTGGGGATGAAGTCAAAACCATGGCTGAGAGCCTATTGCCAGGCGAAATTCTTTTACTTGAGAACCTGCGCTTCCACTCCGGAGAGACAAAGAACGATCCCCAATTCAGTCGACAACTGGGCTCCCTGGCTGAAGTCTATGTCGACGATGCTTTTGGTGTGGTTCACCGGGCCCATGCCTCGGTAGTTGGTGTGACCGAACATGTCCAAAACTCCTGCGCCGGGTTCTTGCTCCAAAAAGAGATTGAATATTTGGGCAAAGCCTTGCGCAACCCAGAACATCCTTTTGTTCTGGTGGCCGGCGGAGCCAAGGTATCCACGAAATTGGGCATTTTGACCAATCTTTTGGATACCGTAGACCGGATCATCGTTGGCGGAGCCATGGCCAATACCTTTTTGCGCAGCATGGGGGTAGATGTTGGTCAATCAAAAGTAGAAGAAGACCTTATGGACCAAGCCCTGCAGACCATGCAGACCGCCCGGTCCAAGGGTGTCAGTTTCTATCTTCCGGTGGACTGTTTGACTGGTACCGACATCAAGGCCACACAGCCCGGAGGCGTTTTTCCCTTTCAGAACGTTCCCAAGGATGAAATGATCCTGGACATCGGACCGGCCACGCACACCCTGTTTGCCGAAGTTCTCAAGGATGCCAAAACCGTGGTCTGGAACGGTCCAATGGGCGCCTTTGAAAACCCGAGCTTTTCCCAGGGATCCGTGGGCCTGGCCCAATCAGTGGCCAAAGTGAATGGCTTAACTATCGTCGGGGGCGGAGACACCGATTCCTTGGTCCACACCTGCGGCCTGGTCGATTCGATGAGCTTCATCTCCACCGGCGGCGGATCGTTTTTGGAATTTCTGGAGGGTAAAAAACTCCCCGGGATCAAGGCCTTGGGCCTGTAGCCAAATGTGAGGAGGAAACTATGGCTATCAAACTTTGTATGGCAGCCAATTGGAAAATGCATAAGACCCAGGATCAGGCCAGAAAAACAGCCACCCAGCTGGTCCAGCTCCTGGAAGCCAAACTGCCCCAGGATCGGGAAGTGGTCATCATTCCTCCCTTTACCGCATTAGACGCCGTGGCCGAGGGATTGGGATCAGCACCGGGCTTTTTTTTCGGTGGACAAAATTTCTATCCTGCAGACCAAGGGGCCTTTACCGGAGAAATCAGCCCTGACATGCTCCTGGACCATGGTTGCTCCCTGGCCTTGGCCGGTCACTCAGAGCGCAGACATGTTTTGGGTGAAGACAATCAGTTTGTGGCCCAAAAAGTCCGCTTCGGGCTGGGCAAGGGACTACGAATGATCTTGTGCATTGGTGAAACCCTGGAACAACGCGAAAATAAACGACTTCACGAAGTGCTCCACTCGCAGTTGACCTCGGCCTTGACCGACCTGCCGGTTACCGATCCAATATCCAGCCTGCTCATCGCCTATGAGCCGGTCTGGGCTATCGGCACTGGCAAGGTAGCAAAGCCTGAGGACATTGCCCAGGCCCATGGCTTTGTCCGCCAGGAGTTGAAAAATCTTTTGCCCCAAACCGGGGAGTCCATCCCTATACTCTATGGCGGCAGCGTCAAGCCGGACAACATCGGCCAAATCATTGGTATTGACAATGTGAACGGAGTCCTGGTAGGAGGTGCTGGCTTGGAAGCCGAAAGTATGGCCCAAATCGTGCTGGGCTCAAATGAATAATCTTTGATCCATGGTGGAGACATTGTGAACACCCTCATTCTGACTATACACGTTATTGCTTGCATTTCGCTTGTAACCCTGGTTCTGATGCAATCTGGAGCTGAGGGCATGGGAGTTATTTTTGGAGGTTCCAGCTCATCGCTCTTTGGCAGCAGCGGCGCCGGGGGACTTTTGACCAAGCTGACCGTGGCCATGGCTGTGGTTTTTTTCGTTACTTCTCTCTCTTTTACCTACATCGATGCCAGCAAACATGCAGCACCTCCGGAATCAGTCATTTTGGAGCAGAAAAGCGCAAAACCGCAGCAACCTACGAAAACCCAGCAACCAGCCGGACAGACATCGGAAAACAGCACGACGGAATAATGGGCTGGACAATGACTCCCATATTGGTTATACATATCACGTAAGCCGAGGTGGTGGAATAGGTAGACACGCTATCTTGAGGGGGTAGTGGGCAACAGCTCGTGGGGGTTCGAATCCCCCCCTCGGCACCAAGATTGGGTAAATAAAAAAGGCAGGTTGTACAACCTGCCTTTTTTATTTACCACACCATCGTAGACAAAGACATGGGTCGAGAAACTGCAGTAATCAGCCGAAAGCTCGCATAGCAAATGCTACCCGTTCTTCCGGACTGGGCAAGATGTCCGGGTCCAGTCCTTCGATTCTGCGCAGGCGGGGAAGAAGGCCCATACCATTGGCTACCTGAATGGACAGACCCGGACGGGCATTGAACTCCAAAAGCATGGGGCCGCGCAAGGCGTCAATCACCAAGTCAACACCGATGTAGCCGAGCTTGGTAACCTCAAAGCTGCGGGCGGCTAGAAGCATAAGGTTTTTCCAATCCGGCACGGCAATATTGTCCAGAGGCAGGTCCGTGTCCGGGTGCCTGCTAACCAGCCGGGAATACTGAACAGCGTGCAGAGACTGTCCAGTGCCGATGTCCAACCCCACCCCAACAGCGCCTTTGTGCAGATTGGCTTTTCCGTCCGAGGCCCGGGTAGACAGCCGGAGCATGGCCATGACCGGATATCCCTTGAAAACAATGACCCGGATATCCGGAACACCGGCGTAAGAGAGCTTTTCAAACATTTCCGCCGGACGGACCAAGTCCTCAATGATGGCCACATCCGGATTTCCGGCCAGGGAGTGCAAGCCGGCCAGGATGTTGGATAAGTGACGTTTGACGTCGTAAATATCGATTCTGCTACCAGAGGACTTTACATAAAGGCCTTGGTCTCGATCCTTGATGACCAGAATCCCTTTTCCACCGGCACCCTTGGACGGTTTGATCACAAATTCGTACAAGGGCTTGGACATCTGCTCAAATGACCTGACCTCATACTGGTAGCGGACAACGCCGAGGAGCTGCGGCGTAGCCAGTCGGAACTTCTCCGCCTGCAATTTCGTCTTGAGTTTGTCGTCCGCAAGGGGATAACGGCTGCGCGTATTGTAGCGGTTCACATAGGACACATTGCGCTGATTCATGCCTAAAATACCCTTTTTGTGCAGTGAAAAAGGGAATATCCACATCTCAGCTCTTCTCTCGCATCACGCCAAAGCGCTTGAGTTCGCTCAGCTTGTAGCCAGTATACTGGCCCATCAGCAGAATGACGGCCAAAAGCACAAGATGCAGTTCAGGAAAGTTAAATGTCAAATGCCGGACGATCGCCATGCGCATGCACAGGTAGGTCAAGATGGCCACGCTCAGACTGCCCAGCCCCTGGATGAGGACTTCCCGGCTCCCCTCCTCTTCCCACAGGATGCTCATGCGCTCGATGGTCCATGATATGATGATCATGGGGAAGAAGGTGATCGTCAGGCCGAGGTTGAAGCCCAGTTTATGGCCGATAATGCTGATTAGAGAGGTCAGGAAGATGACCAGGACGATAAGAGTAGATATGCGTGCGACCATGAGCAGATTCAAGCGGGAGAGGTAGCTGCGCAGAACCAGCCCCAAGGCGACGATAAGCACAAAGGCGGACAAGCCTTGGACCAGTTGGGTCTGAAGGAAAGAGAGGGCAATAAGCACCGGCATGAAAGTGCCCGAAGTCCGGATACCGACTATGATGCGCATGGAGGTCACTATCAGAGCTCCCACGGGCAAGAGCAAAAGGAGCTTAAACACGCTCTGCTCTTCAATAGGCAAGGAGTACAGACTGAAGATGGAGATACCGCCCCTGTCCTGCTGTAGACGGACTAAATCCATGGCTGGTATGGTCTGCCGGAGCATGGAAAAGCTGATCTGCGAGTCTTTTCCTCCAATCACGTCCAAAAGGGATTTCCCGGCCCGCTGCCATAGAAGCATGTCCTCCGGCAGGCCACAAACTCCTGTCATCGGATCCATAGGGACCCAGCTTTTGGAATCAAAGACCTCCAGGATGGGCTTAAGAGATTGATATCTTCGGGCGTCCTGCAGCTCAAGTCCCATTGATACCCGGGCCGGAATATCCGCGTAGTTTAGCAGGCGCATCATCAATGTGGGCAGTTTGTACTGGCTGAGCAAAAGGGCCGTATTCTGGTCCGGCTCGGAAGCAGTGAGCAGTTTGCTCAGCTCCCTGGCAAAGCTGATCGGAGTGCTTGATTTTGCATAGGCCTGCTCTACCAGCTGGTGGGCAGCAGTGGATTGCAGGGAGTCCCAGAAAACTTCTTTCGGCTGAGGCGGCTTTTTGTTTTGAGAGGCAGGGGTAGCTTCCGATCGTTTAACGAACTGTGCCTTGTAGTAAAGTGTCTGCCGCCCCTGGGCTGTGCGGCGGGTCCATTCTGCTCTGCGACCATCAGAGCCTTCAACTGTCGAAAAGCCGTAGCCTGTGGACGCAGCCTGCTCGGAAACCAGTCGGTACCCTAGTGGATTTTCTGGCAGGCTCAGGCTGACCCGAACGGGTTCTCCCTGGGCCCTAAAATCTATTCTGGCTTCAATGAGCCAAACGGCCCTTTCTTGTTGCGTTTGGAAGGGAACATCAAGTTTTATATGCCGTAGCCAGGAGAGACTGATCCCTGTACAGATCAGAATCAGAACAATACAATAAAAACCGAATGTTGACTTCATTGATCATTTTTTCCATTGCTTTTTTCCTGTGGCAATGGGGCGATGAACTCTTGGGCTACATCCACCACCATAAGATCGCGCAGGACATTTCGACCGATCAGAACCTGATAATCCATGTGGCTACGATCTTCAAGGGTGAATTCTTCCATCCTCTGTACTCGCCCAATCTGGAATTGCAGCTTGACAACCAGTCTGTGGTCGGCCTCATCGCTGGTTGCCTGAATGATTCTCACTTTTCGGGCAATGGGTCGCTCCACATCATAATAGGTAGCCTTTTCTTTTGGGTCCTGGATTTGGAAACGAACCCAATCACTCCTGTCTCTTTCAAACACCTGAATGTTTCGGGCATCCAGAGAAGAAGTTGTGGCCCCGGTATCGATGCGGGCAGTAAACGTACGTCCGGGTGGGTTGAGAAGGACCTTTTCCAGCCTGCCGATCAATAGCTTGTCTGTGCTTATATTTTGCTGGCCAGGTTTTTGCCAAAGTTGAGTAGGTTTTTGTTCAACTTGCATACTGTTCTGCAGGGTGTCAATCTTTTTATCTGTTTGCTGATGACTTATCCGTATCTGATCTTGCAGATCATGAAATGCAGATGCAGATTTTTCTTCAGTTTGTTCTAACAACTGATGTTGTGTCTGCATATATTCCAAAATCGAATCAGTTTTTGCTGATTCCCGATCAATATGTTCTTCGACATTGCTCAGTCTGTCCGTAACTTTGGATAGATCTTTCTTGTTCAGCAGATAATTGCTCCAGCCACATCCGGAAGTGCTGCCAACAAGGATCACAATAAGGACCATTGTAAGAGTATGAGAAATAGTATCAAGCATAAAATAACCTTATTATTGCAGAAGACCACTAGTAATTTATTTTGGGCTCGAAATCAAATTGTTTTTAGGCAGCAATAAAAAAGCCGGCCTCTGATCGGCCGACTTTTTTATTGCTCCAAAGCTGTGAGAAAAGTATTACTTAAGCTCTTCCACCTTCTCTTTCAGCTCCGGCATAAACTCCAGCATGTCGGCCACAACACCCACATCGGCCACCTGGAAGATGGGGGCCTTGGGGTTGTTGTTCACCGCAACGATGAACGGATTGCCCTTCACCCCGCCCATGTGCTGGAAAGAGCCACTGATGCCCATGGCCAGGTATACCTTGGGCTTGACCGTCTGGCCCGAGGTGCCCACCTGACGGGATTTCTCCATCCACTTGGCGTCCACCACCGGACGGGAGCAGGAAACCACACCGCCCATGACCTCGGCCAGTTCCTTGGCCTCGTCGATATTCTCTTCGTCACCGATGCCCCGGCCGATGGAGACCAGGATGTCTTCCTTGGTGATGTCCACATCGCCCATTTCTGCGGCCACGACTTCCAAGTATTTCCGCTTGGCCTGCACTTCCCCGGCCTCTGCGGACTTGTCCACCACTTCCCCGGAGGCGGATGCGCTCTCATCAGGGGGAAATACCCCGGGGCGGACCGTGATCACCGCTCCCTGACCAACGTCGCAGTGCACGTGGGCATGGGCCTGGCCCCCGAACTCCTGGCGAATGGTTTTTAAGGTCGAGCCTTCCAAACCTTCAAAGTCGACCACATCGGCCACATAGGCACTGTCCAGCTTCACGGACAAGCCGGGCAGAAGATCCATACTCAGGGTCCCGTGGGCGGCCAGGAGAATACCCTCTGCAGGCAGGACATTTGCCAGATATCCCCGCAAAAGCTCGGCATTGGGATAGGAGAGATCCGCCTTGTCCACCTTCCACACCTGGGCATAGTGCTTGGCCATTTGCGTACACACCTGGTCCAACTCTGATCCGCTGCCGCAGACCACGGCCGTGACCTGGGCGCTGGAATCAATCTTTTTGGCCGCAGTCAGAAGCTCCAGGGCACTGTCCGCGGCCTGTCCCCCGTGATGATCGATATATGCAAAAATCTGGCTCATTACTTGATCCCTCCTTTGGCCTTGAGCATTTCAGCCAGTTTGGCCGCAACTTCCTCGGTGTCTCCTTCCAGGATCTCGGCACCTTCACCCATCTCCGAAACAAAGTAGTCCACTCGTTTGACCTTGGCTGCGGATTCCCCCACATCGCCCTCGGATAGTCCCAGATCAGAGGCCGAGTACTCCGGAATCTCCACCGAGGCCACCTTGCGGATGCCCCGGATACCCACGTAGCGCGGTTCGTTGATCCCGGTCTGGATGGACAAAACACAGGGCAGCTCTATCTCGTTCATTTCCTGGTTGCCGCCCTCGATCTCCCGGCCCACCTTGAGCTTGGAATCGTCGATCACTTCGATGGCGTTGACCAAAGAGGCATAGGGGTAGTCCAGCATGGCCGCCAGCATGCCCCCGACCTGAGCCGAGCCTTCGTCTGCCTGGGCCCCGGTCAAAATCAGATCAAAGTTTTCCTTTGCCACCAACCCTTTCAGGATCCGGGCGATGCCTTTGCCGTCAGAACCATTAAAGGCGTCGTCGGTGAGTAAAATCCCGTTGTCTGCGCCCATGGCCATTTCCCGGCGCAAAACCTCTTCCGAGTCTTCGTCGCCCACGGTGGCCACGGTCACGCTGCCTCCCAGCTTGTCCCGAAGCTGGATCGCCTCTTCCACTGCGTAATTATCCCATTCATTCACCGAGTAGACCAGATCGTCCCGCTCGATGTCGTTCCCGGCCGAATTGATCTCTATCTCGTTCTCGGCCGTGTCCGGTACTCGTTTTACACAGACCAGAATGTTCATACATCCTCCTGGTGTTGGTTTGGTATGTTCAATGTTCGGTGTTCAGCTTTGCCTCCGGCAAATCTGCGCCATTTTGTATTTTTTCCTCAGTATTCTGTCCTTGCTCCTCTATCTTTTGTTCTCCTTCCCCTGCCTCCTGTCCATTCTCCTCTGCCATCTGAGATTTGATCCGCCTGGGCCACCAGCTCGGTCAGGTCGATGACCTCTATCTTGCCTTCCAGGCCGCTATACTCCGCTATGTGCTTCTCACCGGGGCAGCCCCTGATAGTCGTTTTTCAGGGCATTCAAGGCATGGGGATCCGCGGTCACGATGCGCTTTGCACCACTGTCCAGAATGGCCTGGGTATTGTGCTCCTGTAAGCTCTGAAAGAGCATTTCTTCCCCGAACCGGCGCACCTCATGGCCGCTGTCCTTTTCCGCCTTGCCCAAAATCCCGAACTCTTCTCCGCAGGCGGAAAAGATCCGGGCCGTGGCCCGGGCCAGGTCCTGCAGACGTTCGTCATAGGAGGTGGCGCTGTCCACGAAATACAGGGTTTTGGCCGGGGTCTTGGCGCTGACCACAGGGACATCGATGCCTTCCTCGGACAGGGCCTTGGTCCATTCCTGACGCTTCTCTTCTGTCTTCCCGTACGGGATGCCGAACAGGCTGCTCCAGGCCGGTGGAGTCAATACGCCGTGCATATCCTCGCCTGGTTATAGGTTATCCTTCCTGGACCTTTGTTGCGCAAGTCGAAAAATCCGATGTTTTGCCTGGGGCCAAGAGCGCTCTGAGCAAGGCTTTAGTTGCAAATCAGCCGGTGCGGATCACATTTTTCCCGCAAGACCTGCAATTCATCCATTGTGGGAGGGATTTCCTCTCGCACGTTGGAACTGTCCACCTCAAATTCCATTTCAGCCAAAATGTCATCCGGACGTATTCCAGGATAGGTGCTTTGCAAATACATCTCTTTGCTTTGTTCGTCAAAGCGAAAAGTCCCCATATTGGTGATAACCACTGATGGTCCGCCCGGCAGCAATCCGGCCTTTTCCCGGCCCTGGGGCCCGTCCAAATATCCTGGACTTGTCACGTAATCGAGTTTTTTGACGAATTTCCTTTTTTGCTGCTGCATGAAAATAATGCTTTTGGGCACAAAAGAGGTCACATCACAACCACCTCCACTGCCAGGGAATCGGATCTTGGGCTGCTCATAAGGCCCTATGCAGGTTGTATTCAAATTCCCGAACTTATCTATCTGCCCTGCCCCTAAGATGCCCACAACATATTGTCCGATGATCCTGTTCTGCATGGCGGCAAAAGCATCCAGCATTCCGCTGGTGGAAGATGCTCCGTACATTACCCTGGGATCGGATACCACCAGAGGAATTTCATCCAGCCGGGAATCAATAGCCCCGGTCTCAAAAAAAATTACACAATTCGGGGAAGTGATCTTTTTGGCTGCGATAGCTGCCAGCATCGAAATCCCGGTACCGCAAAACACAATGGTCCCGTCGTCTATCTCCCGGGCGGCCATGATGGCCATCATTTCTCGTGGTGTATAATCCATAGTTTTTTTGCTCCATGTACCTCTTTCACCGACGTCTATACCCGCTGCAAGTTGACTGCATATCCGGTTTCCGGATCGGCCGCTATCCCCTCCAGCCGTTCTGGGCCCACCAGATCCAGGAGATCCTGGTGTTTTTCCACATCATATACATATCGCTGCCTGTTCTGGTCATTTTTTGCATCCTCCTGGGCGTCCCGATAGTATTCATGCAGGTATACAGGATCATAATCGTAGCATCGGTAACAGGCCGTGGGATATGCCCCATACGGGACCTCAACCACCGCGTCCACGTATATTCCCGGGATCTGGTTTTGCTCCGGATGGTTACGCATGGTCTCGGTATCCACCAAACGCTCACAGGTGATTACCAGCCGTTTCGAGGCCTTGGCCTGCTCCACGTCGGCAAAACTTAAACCCATAATTTTGCATGTGCCCTGACTATCCGCTTCCTGAACATGTATAAACGACACATCCGGATTGATGGCCGGAACCAGGACCACTTTGGACGCATCAGCCCACTGACCAAAAGGGTTGTCGAGAATATCGAGTTTTTTGTCCGGAAGCTTGGGATCATTCACCCGTGATTGTTCAGAAAACCCCCAAGTCTCTACTATATCCGTCCCCAGTGCCGAGCGGCAGGGCAGAAAAGGCAACCCCATGGCCCCGGCTAAAAACCGCAAGGTCATTTGATAATTAGTATAATCCTCTATGCCTATTTGTCTCTGCTCCACAGCCTTTCGAAACCGCACGCAGGTCGGGGCGAAACGTCCGTTGGCACCATAGGCGATCTCCACACTTTTAACACACCCGGCCCCTATGAGTTCGTCTACCCCCTGTCCATTGGAGTGGACATAGAGATGCAGATCCCTGACTTTGGAGCGGATGATCTCATGCACTGCCGCCATTGGATTTCTGTTCACCGTGAAACCGCCAATGGATATGTGGGCCCGGTCAAATATAAACGAACGGACTGCTTCCTTCAGACTGGTTACTTTGCTCCCGTTTCCCTTCATCGCCGACTCCTCCGGAACTGTTCACAAATCTATGATTGGCCTCTCGCCTTTCGCTGCCGAAACCTTATGCTTTGATCTTTGTCTGTACTGCTATTGAATGAGGGAAAGAAAAATTCCGGCGGCCATGACTGTGCCGATAACTCCGGCCACATTCGGTCCCATGGCGTGCATGAGCAGATAGTTTTTCTTGTCCGCTTTTGATCCCACCGAATGGACCACCCTAGCGGCCATGGGAACAGCTGATACACCGGCTGCTCCTACCAGTGGATTGATCTTTTTGCCTTCTTTTAAAAACAAATTCATGAACTTGGCCAGCAATACACCACTGGCTGTGCTGATCATAAAGGCTATGAGTCCAAGGACAAAAATAAAGATGACATCCGGGCGGAGAAATTGATCCGCGTTCATGGTCGCTCCTACCGGAACGCCCAAAAAGATGGTGGCAATATTCATCAGTTCGTTCTGCGCTGCATTGTTTAGTCTATCCACTACCTTGGATTCCCTGAAAATATTGCCCAGCATGAACATGGCCATGAGGGGCGCAGCAGCAGGAATGAGAAGGATGATCACTATGGATGCCAGAATGGGAAAGAGTATCTTTTCCAGTCTACCCACCTTCCGCTCGGTCTTCATCCGGATCACACGTTCTTTTTTTGTGGTCAAGAATTTCATGACCGGAGGCTGTACAATGGGAACCATGGCCATATAGGAATAGGCAGCCACTGCGCAGCTGCCAAGCATATGTGGGGCCATTTTGGCCGCCAGATAAATTGTGGTCGGGCCGTCCGCTCCACCGATAATCCCGATGACTGCTGATTCCGAGATGTCAAAGCCAAATATATAGGCAGAAAAAAAGGTTATATACACGCCGACTTGGGCCCCGGCACCCAGGAAAAGCAGTTTCGGATTAGCCAGCACAGGTCCAAAGTCTGTCATGGCCCCAACACCTAAAAAGATCAGGGGCGGTATGATCTCCCATTGGATGCCGTAATGATAAAATCTCCAAATCAGGCCCTCACCAGGCTCCATAAGTCCGGTCAACGGCAGATTGGCCAATAGGATGCCAAATCCAATGGGCAAAAGAAGCAGCGGCTCGAATTGCTTGGCTATAGCCAAATAGAACAGGATGCCGGCAATTCCCCACATGGCCAGCATTTTGGGGGTCATATACAAGAAGCCGGACATATTGATCAGTTCAAAAAGATTATCCATCTTTCTTGCCTCTATTCTCGATTTTCTCGGTCACGTATCCAGAAAGCCGGACCGTGCAGTACAACACAAAGATGCCGAACATCACGCCGCAAATCCCTGCGATGCTGACTTCTATAGCTTGCCACATACGTCTCCCCCTTTCAGGCTCCTCTGAGCCTGACTTTCCGGATGAAGTGATTGATGCATTATAAAAAGCGCAGGAAAGAGCGGGCGTCCATCTCCTTCCTGCGCTTTATTGGCGAGGCAGCGGCATCATCCTTTGGCGACGCGCGGGGTGATGAGATGGTGCTGCGGACAAATCGATTTGGGATTTTGATACACAGCTCCGGCAAAGGCCTGCAGGTAACCACGCAAGTCCTTCAAAGCAGAGACTTCGTCGATGAGACCTGTCTTGGCGCAAAATATGGGCCGGGATGTGTCGTGGTATTTTTTGACCAGCTCGTTCATCTTCTCTACAGTGGGCTCCAGAGATTTTCCAGCGTCCTGATCCTTGATCAATCGCCGGGTGTAGGTGGCCACTGCCGCAGTCTCTCCGTGCATGACGTAGATTTCTGTGGCCACTGTGCCCAGGGTAAATGCATTGTGCCGATTGGCGGTTGGTCCACCCATGATATAGTGGGCAGCAGCAGAGCCTTTGCGCAGAGTGACCAGCATCATGGGCACATCGGTCTGCTGGATGGAGTAGATCAGGCTCTGGCCCAAGCCCAAGAGTTCAGCTTTTTCTGCGATATTGCCCACATCGATCCCGCTGGTGTCCTGGAACCAGATAATCGGCAACCGGTCCCGGCCGCACAGGGTGACAAACTCGTTCATCTTGATCAGACCCTGCCGGTAGAGCTTGCCTCCTATGCCCGGATAGTCGGCGTATTCAGGATAACCTTTGGGCATAATCCCCTGCCGGTTTCCGATACAGCCGCAGAGCATGCCATCGACCTTGACCAGACCGGTGTAGATTTCCGGTCCGTAGTCAGGACGAAATTCCTGATGCTCGCTGCCGTCAACCAGGCGGGCCAGAATCTGCTCGAAGTCGTAGGTCCGTTTGGGATTGACCGGCAAGAGATGATACAAATCCTCTGTCGGGTACTTGGGATCTTTGGGGTCGTCAACCCGGAAGAACTCCGGATCATAGGCCGGCAGTTTGATCATATAATCCCGCATGGCCTGAAGCAGATCTTCTTCTTTCTCAAAGACATAGCGAAAAAAGCCAGTTTCGTCATAGTGCACATCCACGCCCCCGGGAGGTGTGGCTCGGTACTGCTTGGCCACATCAATGAGCTCCTGGGCGGACTCAACATCAAAATAACCTTTGGGGCTCATCCCACTGACGATGCCGGCCCCGCCCACAGCGATATTACAGTCTTTATGGGCAAACAAAATGGTCGGGCTGACTCCCTGATATCCCCCTCCGGCTGGATTGGTCCCATAGATACCGGCCAACACAGGGATACCCATCTGTTCCAGCTCAGCATGCCGGTAAAAGGTTGTTCCGGAACCGCGGCGGCCGCCGTAAAACTTCTCCTGTTCCGGAAGCTTGACCCCGCTGCAATTGACAACCCAGATCAACGGCACATTCAACCTCTTGGCCAGATTCGTCACCCGAAACACATTCTCCGCCTGTCCCGGCACCCAGGCCCCGGCCAGATACTTATTGTCAAACCCGACCACCACAGCCCACCGGCCGTTGATCTTGGCCAGACCATCCACGATATTGGTGGTGCAGTCATCATTATCCGCTGGATTGTACAAGACATGCAAAGGATGCCAGGTCCCCTCATCGATCAGGATTTCTAAACGCTGCCAAATGGTCAATTGCCCCCTGGAATTGATCTTTTCAGTGGGCAATCCAAATTCCTTGATTTTTTCCTTGGCCGCATCCACTTCCTGCTCAGCCTGCTGAACTTCCTGCACATTTTCCTGGGTCCGCTGTTTGACTTTATCTTTTAAAGGCTTTCCCAAAACATCCATGTTCTTAAAATACTTATGCATATTCAGACCTCGTCTCTCAAGACAGTGATTTCTTACTCAATGACGACCAAGACGTCGTCTTCTTCGACTGCATCGCCTTTCTTCACCTTAATTTCCTTCACTGTCCCATCAACAGAAGAATAGACTGGTGTCTCCATTTTCATGGCCTCCAGGACCATGATTTCGTCATCTTCTTCTACTGTATCACCTTCTTTGACGGTGACTGTCCACACCTTACCGGCCAATGGCGATCTGATTTCTTCGGACATATGAGCTCCTTCATTCTCTTCTACACTTCATTCTTCAGGTTTATAGTCCACTTTCGCACTGATCTTCGGCACAATCCTACTTATCCCTGTTGGCTTTGCGAATCCCCAACTGATCCGTGGCAATGATCATCTTGCAGATATTGGCCGATCCTTCCACCATATAGTAGGTTGGCATATCCCGGAACAGTCTCTCAACCGGATATTCCGTGGAATACCCATAAGCACCCAGGATGCGCATGGCGAAGTTCGCTGCCTTGTTGGCCACTTCTCCAGCCAGGTATTTGGCTTGAGCAACATCCAGACCGTTGTTCAATTTTCCTTGGTCCTTGTAATAGGCAGCCTTATAGACCACCAGCCGGGCAGCCTCAATTTCGGCCGACAACTGACCGATCATCTCCTGGTTCATCTGAAAATCGCCGATGGGCTTGCCGAATTGCTTGCGCTGTTTGCAGTACTTGATAATTTCGTCCAGGCAGGCCTGGGCAAGCCCTACACCCCCGGCAGCTGCTGACAGCCGGGTCTGATTCAGGGAACTGAATACAATCTTGGCTCCATCTCCGGGTTTGCCCAGGATGTTTTCTTTCGGCACCTTGGTATTGTCCAGAAAAACTTCACCGGTGGGAGAGCAGTGAGAGCCCATCTTGTCCAGCTTGGTTGTCTTCACCCCGTTGAAATTCTTCGGTTCAATGACAAAAGCTGACAGCCCTTTGGACCCTTTGTCTTTATCTGTGTAGGCATAATAGATGAGCACATCAGCCACATGGGCATTGGAGATCCAGGTTTTGCTTCCATTGAGCAGCCAGTGGTCTCCCTTGTCCTCGGCTGTCGACTGCATGGCCATGACATCAGAACCGGCATCGGGCTCTGTGATCCCAAACCCGCCGACATATTCGGCCTCCACCAACTTGGAAATGTATTTCTTTTTCAGTTCTTCGCTGCCGTAACGATAGATAGTGTACGCACAGCCGAGCTCCTGCATATTGACCTGCACCCGCAGAGAACTGGCCGCCCGGGCAATTTCCTCGGTCACAATCGTGGAGGCCACAAAACCCATGCCTTCTCCCCCATATTCTTCAGGGACGACTGTGCCGAAAAATCCCAATTCACCCATGGGCTTTAAGGCTTCTTCATAAGGAAAATGATGATTCTGATCCCATTCCGACAGATTGGGCACCAGTTTCTTGGTCGCGAATTCACGTACCGACTTGCGAAGCATTTCTTGTTCTTTGGTCCACGAAAAGTCCATTGACTCCCCCATAACTTCTAATGGTTGAATGTTTATATTAATATCCTATTGCCCTGGGTAAAAGAGTAATAATCCCAGGGAAAATCATGCATAAAATAATTGTCAAAACGTCAATGGCAATAAAAGGTACGGCGGCATAAAAAAGTTTTTTCATGTCTATTTCTCTTTTGAGGCCATTGACGATATACAAATTGAGACCCATTGGGGGGGAAATATTTCCCGCACACATATTAATGGTCATCAAAACTCCAAACCACAGCAAGTCAATTTGCAAGGCATTGAGAATTGGTAACAAGAGCGGTGTAGTCATCATGACAATGGCTGCTGGATCCAAGAACATGCCCATTATCAAAAAGCCAAGCATCAAAATAAATACGATACTCCAAACTGGAATCGGTAGATTGACGATCCAGGCACTGAGTTGGGCTGCACATCCTGAATAGATGATGACGTAACCAAAAGATGTTGCTCCTATAATAATCCATCCGATCATAGCTGTGGTCTGAACTGTATGGCGAACAGCATGCCGAAGCAAACCAAAGTTAAGTTTCTTACGAACCAAGGCGATAATGAAAACTGCCAACGCCGAGACAGCACTTGCTTCTGTAGGCGTGGCCACACCGGTATATATTGTCCCAAGAAGAAGGAGGATTATCAGCAGGAGACTCCAAACCTTCCATACCGATCGTAACTTTTCTGCCCAACTAAACCGGATGTCATCTCTGGGAGCTACCGCAGGATTGAGCTTAACACGCATACCGATATAGACTACGGCCAAAATGGTCATCAACGCCCCAGGCACCATGCCTCCTGCAAAAAGTGCGCCAATTGATTGCTGGGCCAGGGTACCATATAGGATAAGGATGACGCTGGGTGGAATAAGAATGGACAACGCACCGGCAAAAGCCACAATGGCCCCGGCAAATCCTTGATCATAGCCCCTGTCGGTCATCTCCGGCAAAGACACCAGACCTACTGTCGCGGTTCCTGCCGTACTCGCCCCGCAAACAGCCCCGAAAATGGCTCCGAAAATAGTACTGGTCATGCCGACCCCCCCGGGAAGGCGGCGCAAGAACCGATCTGCGACGTCATAGGTCTCAGTCCCCATCCGGCTAAACATGACCAGTTCAGCCATAAAAATGAATAACGGAATGCAGACCAGAGTAAACGAATTGATATGGCCGTAGCCGGCCAAGGCGACTCCATATAAGCCGGATGTTCCGGGCCAAAAGATCAGAGCACTGATAATGCTCAAAAATCCTAGGGAGAAGGCCACGGGCAAACCGAGGAACAAAAAGAAAGTGAGCGAAACGACGAGGATTCCGAGGATGAGATACCATTCCATAGCTTTGATCCCTCACAAATTTGAGATGTCTTTGAGCAACCGAATATTGCGGATGATGACCAATACAAATTCTAGGAAAAGGAAAAATCCGCCGATCACCAAAAACATCCGCATCGGCCACAGCGGCCAGGCCAGATACTGGGTGCTACGTATACCTCCTTCCCATGCCTCATAGGTAAATCGCCATGCCTGCCAGCTAAAAACAGCCAGGTAGATAGCAGCCATAAATGAGGTCAGAATATCTACAATTGCCCGTTTTTTCGTTGAGAGATTACGGACGAAAATATCCACATTGACGTGACCTCTAGCGGGAAGGGTCCATGGAGCACTTAAGAAAACGACCAACACCATCATATAGGTGCTGATTTCAAAGGACCATGTCGTTGGCATATCAAAAAGATATCGCATGCCTACGTCATAGCTGATGCAAAACATCATGATAAAAACGATCCACCCGGAAAACTCGGCCAAAAACTTGTCGAACCTAGAAATTACCGTCATCCATTGAAAATCATATCGAGATTCCTCTGCACTCACAGTGCACCTCCAATCTTTTCAAGCCCATAGAAAATCAAGATCCTGGTGCAAAGCTCTATCATCATAAACCAAGACAATATTATCCCCTCCTCCTGCCTACCGCTTGAAAGCAAGCGGTAGGCAGGAGGAGGGGAAGTTTCTTGTTTGCGGCAATCGAGTTGCGATTTGTTGCTCTGCACTATTTCTGATCACCTATGCGTACATAACTATTGTAAATTAAGAATCCCTTTTTCCTTGAGAATACTCACTAAACGTCCACATTCTGCACTTTCTTCAGCATACCATTTATAAACGGGCTTCAAGGCTTCCTGCATTTTGAGGACTTCCTCGTTGGGCATTTGCACAACCTTAACTCCCTGTTCACTTACCCACTTGTTGGTTTCATCCATATACGCAGGCCAGTATTCCAGGCTGGCCCACTTTCCCCACTCATAGGCTACACGGGCCAATGTGTCTTGAATATCTTTTGGTAATCTTTGAAAAAAGTCCTGATTAATCCACAAATCGTCGTTCCAGTTATATACCGGCGGCTCAGTAAATGTTTTTGCTACTTCATAAAGTTTGTAATCTTTGAGACCATAGTCTGGAAATATCAACGCATCAACTGTTCCTCTTTGTACAGCAGGATAGATTTCACCGGTTGCAATAGTCACTGGACTTGCACCTAAAGCCTTCACAATCCTTGTACCAACACCACCAGCACCTCGCACCTTTTTGTTTTTCAAGTCACCCAATGTTTTATATTCATCATTGCCTCTACCGATAATGACCTCCCGACCACATATGATCGTGGTCAACAATTTGGCATTAGCCTTTTGAGCATACGCTTCTCGAACGATGTTGCCGAATTCGGTATCATCATTGATCAAATGCCAAAAGGCTGCTCTATCCTTTGAAGAAACATACGGCAGCCAGTCAACATCTCCCTCCGGGACCATACCATGATAGTATGCTCCGCAGCTTCCTAGCATATTGATAGTCCCCATCTTGAGTGCAGAAAGGGATTCGCTGCGGGAGACAAGCTGGCTGGCCGGAAAGAGGGTAAAGGTGATTTGGCCATCAGTCTCCTTCTCCACCATGTCGATAAACTTTTGATATGCCTTATACTCTGGATGCTGCGTATGCCAGGCCATTTGAAATGTGATATTATATGATTTGGCCTGACTTGCCGAAGCAACACAAAGCAAAGTCAACAAGCAGAAGAAGACACACGACAAACTCCACTTTCTTTTCAAAACAAAATGTGGCTGATCCATAACACCTCTCCTTGTTATAGTTGAATAAAAAACAAAATAGCCCCCCGCTCCGACTGACCGATTGGTCGATAAGAAGCAAAGCACTTTTCGTTTTATGAAACAGCAATTCTCATACCATCATATTTCTTCGTTCGCTTAAAAGTGGATACGTCCTTGAACAGCGTTTTTTCACACACCTAATCTTTTTCACCATGAATGGCTATACCTTGAGAAAGCCATTTCTTTTTTTGCAAAACTGCAAAATAAAAAATAAAATTTTCCCTGGTCTCTGTTTAAAATTTAAAGAAATGAAGAGCTTGATCTTTTTTTGCATTTCTGCAAGAATAATTTGCAAATTTTCAATTCCTATGGATTAGAAACATCTATCAAAAAATTGCTATGTTCCAAGATATAAAACAAAAAGACATTTCCGTTCAGTCCCTCTTGGACACCCTCCAGTTCGGCCTCATCGCGATCAACAGGCAAGGAGAGTTTTTGTTCAGCAACCGGGAAGCTCAGAAACTTTTAAGTCATCCTGGGGTGGATCTGCGCACCCAAAACTTTGCCAGCATAAATCCCATAGCCTGGAGTGAATTTCAAGAAATCTTCACTACCGGAGCCACGCAGTACGGAAAACGCAAACAATACAGTCACAAGGTATTTTTCGTCCACAGGTGGCCTCTATGGCAGGATGATCAAATCATCGCCGTGGTTTCCGTATTCCAGCATTATTCAGAATTTGAAAAAAACATTTTCGAAGTCGATTCTTATAAGACCCTGACCAAAGAACTGAACATGATATTTCAGTCCACGTATGACGGACTATATATAACAGATGGTCAGGGAGTTACCCTTCGGGTGAACAGATCGTGGGAAAAAATCACTGGACTCAAGCCAGAGGATGTGCTGGGACGAAACACTGCGGACCTGGAAAAACAAGGCTATATATCCAAGTTCGTCAGTCCGATGGTGATCAAAGAAAAAAAGCCCATTTCCCTGAAAGCCACGACCATGACCAACAGGGAAGTTCTGGTTTCAGGAAATCCGGTCTTTGACGACCAGGGAAATGTGGAGATGGTGGTGACCACTGTCCGGGATTTGACTGACATCAAAAGTTTGTCTGAAGAACTGAAAAACGCCAATGAGCAGCGCAAAGAATATCAAAATAAACTGGAGAATCTGCACCAGCAGCTCCTGCAGGAAGAAGACCTGATCGCCAAATCCAAACCAATGAAGGAAATTGCCGGAATGGCCATCAAAATCGGGGATGTGAAGACCCCGATATTGGTCACTGGAGAAACCGGTGCCGGCAAAGAAGTGGTGGCCAAGCTCATCCACAAGCATAACCAGTATTGCGCCCAGGGCCCGTTTTTGAAGATCAATTGCGGGGCCATTCCAGACAATCTCCTGGAAGCTGAACTCTTTGGCTATGAGCGGGGAGCCTTTACCAGTGCCAACCCTAAAGGAAAGCCAGGTCTTTTGGAACTGGCCGAGGGCGGCACCCTGGTTCTGGATGAAATCGGAGAGCTTTCGTTCAACGTCCAGTCCAAACTGCTTGCCGTGCTCCAGGACAGCGAAATCACCAGGGTAGGCGGGATCAAGAGCCGGAAAATAGATGTCCGCTTTCTTTTTATCACCAACCGGGACTTGGAATCCATGGTCAAAAATGGGGAGTTCCGGGAAGACCTCTACTACCGGATAAATATCATTCCCATCCACGTACCACCTTTGCGGAAACGAAAAGAGGATATCATACCTTTGGTCAACTATTTTGTGCAAAAGTTCACCAAAAAATACAACAAAAATATTTATTTTACACGAGAGGCAATCGATACCCTCTACAACTATGCCTGGCCGGGAAATGTCCGCGAATTGCGGCATTTGATCGAACGGTTTGTGGTTGTCCACAACAATAAGGAAATCGACCGGGCCGATATCCCTATGCACGGCAATACCGACCCCATCCACGATCTTTTTGATCCTCAGACTTCCTTGAAACAAGCAGTCCGGGATTTTGAACTGAAATACATCCAACGTTCCATTGAAGCCTTTGGCGACCTGAAGACAGCAGCCGAAAGACTGGGAGTGGACCAGTCCACGATATATCGCAAGCTCAAGCAAGCATCGCATGAGTGATTCGAGGATGTTTTACGAGCTGCCGAATATTCTGGACAAAAGTTAAAAAACAAGCAGCCTTGCTCCTAGTACACCTGTTCCTAAGTATCGGGAACGATGTCGAGATTGCTTCGGCGAAGACGCCTGTCGAAGACTCCTCGCAATGACGGCCAATGAGCGTTACCGTTATTTATGATCGCTTGTACTCGGGGGATTTTTATATACATAGATATATTCTCCTTGACAAAAAGCCGGTTTCCATTTAATTTGTTCAAAATACAGGCGATTTTGAGGACATACTGCTGCCCCAAAATATTTTGGCCTGAGTGTTCCGGCCTCAAGGGTGGCTATGAAATGAACCAAGAAAAAAGCTTACGGAGGTGGAAGATGAAAAAAGTGCTTCAGAACAAATGGTTGGGGTTGGTGTTTTGCGTGCTGCTGGCCGGAGTGTTTCTGACCGGATGCGCCACCACGTCTCAGATGGAAAACCTGGAACAGAGAATCCAACAAATCGAAGATACCTCAAACCTGGCCCTGGAAAAAGCAGAGGCAGCAGAAGTTGATGCGGAGATGGCCCAAGAGTACAGCATGAAAGCCGAGAAAAATGCTGAACTGGCTGAAATGGCTGCCCAAGATGCCCAGCAGTCTGCTGACAAGGCCGAGCGTATGGCTGAAAAGTGTTCCCGGATCTTTGACAAGGTGACCACCAAATAAGCAAGCTGGGATGATCTTGGTTAGGAGTAGACCGGCATGACGAGTGATACAAACGCTGTCATTACCCCTGACCGGATACCTTGCCCTAAGCATTCGCTGTAGTGAGTTTCGTACAACAAATTTCCAGGGGCCTGGTCAGCAGAACCAAGGCCCCTTTCTTATGGCCAAAAATCATGACCGATACTTCATCATTTTTCTATCCTATCCACAACACAACGTTGCAATTTTTCTCTCTCCTGCTTGCAGCCATCTTCTCCTGTCTCCAACCGATCCAGTGTTGGGCTGGGAGTCCTGCCTATTCGTATCGGTTACCCACATCCGATACGCAATACATGCCGGATCCGGAAGCGATAACCGTTGTGGGCCTGCCCGAAAGACATGTGATCCAAGAAGGAGAAACCCTTTTGGATATTGCCCGCAATTTCAGTCTTGGCTACCTTGAACTCCAGCCCCTTTATCCAGAAATTGATCCCTGGATCCCCCCGCCCGGCCAGGAGATCGTCATCCCCAGGCAATGGGTGCTCCCTGACAGGAACCAAGCAGATATTGTCATCAACATTCCAGAACTGCGATTGTACCGTTTTATCCACGGAACAAAAGGGACTTCGCTGGTCCAAACCTACCCAGTGGGCCTGGGCAGCAAGGAACACCAATCCCCTGTAGGACAATTCTTGGTTGGAGAAAAACGTACCAATCCACACTGGTATCTGCCCAAATCCCTCCAGGATAAATACAACGGATTGCGGGTCATGGACCCGGGTCCGAAAAATCCCCTGGGAAAATATTGGATCGGCCTGGGAAACTCCAGTTACGGACTGCATGGAACCAACAACCCATGGTCAGTGGGCCGACTGGCCACCAATGGCTGCATCCGTCTCTATCCTGAACATATTCACGTTTTATTTGAGGAAGTTGAATACGGCGACCGTATACACCTTATCTATCAGCCGGTGAAACTTGGTCTCCTGGCGGGTAGAATCTACGCTGAAGCCCATCCGGACATTTACGATCGGCTTGATGACTATATATACTACGGATACCAGCAGCTCCTTGATTTTCAATTTTCCGCCCATGTGGATCTGGAAAAGTTCAGGCACATACTGGAAGAAAAGAACGGACTGCCGATGGATGTGAGCAAAGGGAATGATGCCAGGAGTCAGGGATATTTTTCTGGCCTTAATGATAATGGGCGTCTCGTTGTACCAGGTACTCAGCAAAGCTTCGTTGAGTTGACAAGACATCGACCGAAATGTCCTTGTCTGCCTTGCTCATCAAAGGCGTTTTGCATGGTCTTGCCGTCGATAGCCAGGTTTTGATCCCCTTTCCCATAGATCTTATTCCAGTTTTGCAGGGCCCGGTCGGTAGCTGCAGGATCAACACGGATCAAAACATTGCGAATGACATACTCTACTGGGGACAACGTAGCGACCATCCTCAAAGCGACAGCCAAAGCGCTGTCGCGCTGTTCAAGTATATGATGATATTATTGACCGAACACATGAGGACAAAGTAGCCCTGCTTGGCAGTGCCCTCAGTCTTGACTTCTCCCTCTGAGAAACATAAGCTTTGTGGGAAAACTCACAATCAGCGGAGCTGACAATGCCTTTAGCCAAAGATGACTTCGAAGCCATAGGCCAATATATCAAGGAAAACCTTTCCACCTGGCTGGCGGAGCAAAGCCTGGGCAAGCCCACGCAGGTCTACGAGATCGAACTGCGGGAGCGCATGGTCCGGGTGGAGGAAGAGCTCAAAAACCAGCGCGATATTATGAAGCAAGGCTTTGAGCTCATGGACAAGCGCTTTGGGCAAGTAGACAAGCGCTTTGAAGAAATGCTCCACTATGTGGACAAGCGGTTTGAGCAAATGGACAAGCGCTTTGGGCAAGTAGACAAGCGCTTTGAGCAAATGGACAAGCGCTTTGGGCAAGTAGACAAGCGCTTTGAAGAAATGCTCCACTATGTGGACAAGCGGTTTGAGCATGTGGACAAACGAATTGAGGACCTTCGTACGGATACCAACGCCCGCTTTGAAGAGATCAACGCCCGCTTTGACCAGCTCAATCTGCAGATGAAGCGGTTCATGGTCTGGAGCTTCGGATTTACCACTACCCTTGCCGGAATTATCATCGCTGTTCTCAAGTTTACCTAAACATAAAAAGTTGCGTCCAGGGCGAACTGTTATGAACCAAGAATCTCAATTCGTAGACCTTTTAAATACGACATGGGACGATCTTATGCATGAGATTTACGTGAGGCAAGTAATTGTGCGCGGTCTTCAGGACAGCAATTCAGGTAAGACTAAAAGTGTAAAGGAAATGAGACAAAAATATGGGTTGCAAATATAAAAGTCTATTGGACACATACAGCTGAAGAGCATATCGATGCAATATATACGTATATAGCGCTGGATTCTCCGGTGTATGCCCAATATATGGTCGGTGGACTTACACGTAGGTCTAAACAGACAACTCAGTTTCCGGGCCAGGAAAACACCCCCGTTCCATAACCCGAATGGTTGGCAAGTTCATTGCTTGCGGCTTTCCCCGCAAGCAATGTACACTTTCTCCAGACCATAAAAAAACTCCAACCCGGCACCACATCCAGCACCAAATCGGAGTCTCTTTTTCCCGCTCTTTTTCAGCCTTGCAGCTTCAG
>CAYZLB010000029.1:2330-24609 GCA_964479235.1 uncultured Desulfohalobiaceae bacterium | reverse complement strand
ATTGATATCATATCCATAGTGCATCTGTATTTGCAAACAATTATCAGTATAAAGAGTATTACGAAATGGTTGGCCATGCGGTCCAATGATCACCCGAGCATTTCGAAATAGGTTTACCTGTTCGTCAAAAGTGTATCTCGATAGCATTATAGGATGTAAATCTGGCCAATAAAATGACAACAGTCTGAACACATCATCTTCATTCAACAACCTTCTGTCTGGCGCATCTTTTCTTGAAATGAACAAGCATGCTTTATCTGTATTTTCGATCCTTGTATTTTTTGTTACCCTTGTTTTAATTTTTAAATATACATCCGGATTGCCCAGCAACTGATCACGGTTGTGAGCCAAAGGAGGAATATAAAGTAAGTTATTACAATAGATCGTACCTTTTGCGCTTTGAGCATGTTCCAAGGACGGTATTGATTCATTAACTTTGTGAATTATCGGCAAATGAGACAGTCCTCGGTTTGCCAAAAGCAAAACTTTACATGCAGACATTTCCTTGATTATATGTTCACCAACAATAAGGCGAGGCAAATATTCAATCAGAAAATGCCCTTTATTACCTGCGTTGGGTCCAGTAAGATGAAAAACTGTTTGCCTTTCCCTATGTTGTAAAAATTTTACAGGACGCTTTATTCGCCTCAAATCTGGACTATAATAAGAAACTGACTTTTCAAAAAGTTTTCGACATGAAAAATAAGGCCAAGCTTCTTTGCCAACAAGATATACTCCTTTCAAATGGTACATCTTTATTTTTGGAATAGTTAAATTTACAGACCTATCGTATCCATAAAAATTACTCTCCAATTCATTTTTTATTTTGAATTTAGAACCGTATTGAACAGTCCATTCATTAATAACTTTAAACTTTTCGTTTGTTACAATAATATTTTTATTTGTAATATTATCGATTTTTTTCTTATATTTTGTCAGAAACCTTTGAACTGCATATCGCATAATAATATAATTATATTTTTTCTTCGCTTAAGAGCTTTTCAAAATAGCTTATTGTAGATGACAATCCTTTGTACAAATCAACTTGAGGCTCCCACTGAAATCGTTCCCGGGCCAAATTGATGTCCGGACACCGCTGTTTGGGATCGTCTTGAGGAAGGTCCCTAAACTGAATCGGGGAGCTGCTTTTTGTGAGCTGTACAACCTTTTCGGCTATTTCCAAGATGGTATATTCCCCTGGATTGCCGATGTTCACCGGTCCGGTGAACTCATCCCCGCTCTCCATAATCCGAATCATGACCTCAATCAGGTCGTCCACATAGCAGAAGGATCTGGACTGGGAGCCGTCGCCGTACACAGTGATCGGTTCCCCGCGCAAAGCCTGGATAATGAAGTTGCTGATCACCCGGCCGTCAAAGGGATGCATGCGCGGACCGTAGGTATTAAATATCCTGGCTACTTTGATTTGCAGTCCGTGCTGCCGGTTATAGTCATAAAAGAGCGTTTCCGCGCATCTCTTCCCTTCATCGTAGCAGGACCGCAGCCCGATGGGATTCACGTTCCCCCAGTACCCTTCCGGCTGGGGGTGGATAGTTGGATCGCCGTAGACCTCGGATGTCGAGGCTTGAAATATCTTGGCCTTGACCCGCTTGGCCAGTCCGAGCATGTTGATTGCCCCGTGAACTGAAGCCTTGGTGGTCTGGACCGGGTCAAGTTGGTAATGGACTGGCGAGGCTGGACAGGCCAGATTGTATATCTCGTCCACTTCTAGATATAAGGGGAAGGTTACGTCATGGCGAAGGAACTCGAATTTTGGATTATGCATCAAATGATAAATATTTTTCTTGTTTCCGGTAAAGCAATTATCCAGGCAAATGACCTCATGTCCTTGCTCCAGGAGGCGTTCACACAGATGAGAGCCAAGGAAGCCGGCTCCTCCGGTAATCAGAATTGTTTTTGCGCTGACCCGTCTCACAGCATGTCCTTCACGTAAGATGTTGCCTCAAAATCCTTATTGTCTTGTCCTCAGGCGAATACCTATATTTTTTGTCTCCTGGAATCAAGTTGTAACCTGGAGATATTCGTAAAATTGGGTCTGATTGGCATCAAAAGTTGCGTATGCTCAAAAGAAAAAGTAGTATCTGCTGTTATCCAGCCCCAAATTTCACAGCCACTCGTATTATGAACCAATTAGTCCATAAATCGTCACCTTTTATATACGATTATTACCTCTATAATCAGACGCAGCTGCCCGGTATTGATTTCAATTTCTTCTCACCAGACTTCTGGCACACAAAGGGAAGGCTGGTGGGCAAAGCCCAGGGAAGGGGAAATGCCTATGCTTTTGCCTATGGCTCAAAGCACTTTTTTCTCCGCCACTACCATCGCGGAGGTATGATCGCCCCGCTTATGCAGGATATGTATGTGTGGACAGGTTTGGAGACAACACGGGCCTGGCGGGAATTTTTCCTCCTCGAGGTTATGCGTGCCGAAGGTTTGCCCGTGCCCCGGCCAGTGGCCGCACACGTGCAGCAAATGGGGCCGGTATATCGGGCCGACATTGTGACCGAGAAGATTGATAGTTCCTTGTCGCTGAGTAATCTCATAACCCAGGAAAAGGTAGCCGATGACCTGTGGGTAAAAATTGGAACCTGTCTTCGACGTTTTCATCTCTTGGGCATTGTCCACGCCGACCTCAATGCCCATAATATCCTCATAGATGCCAATGAGTCTGTATGGCTCATTGATTTTGACAAAGGATTCTGGAACAAACCCAAAACAGCACACCAGCAATCCAACCTCCAGCGACTGCACAGATCGCTGGCCAAGGTTTGGCCTCAGCCCCAAAGCCACCAAGCCTTTGACCAGGCATGGAAGCTCCTAATGCACGGATATTACACAGGCTAAAGATTCTTTGCCATCAACCATAGTACTGCACTCCGTATATGAAAGAAAATTCGGCTCCTCACACAAATTTGTGCATGATTTTGGGTTCAGGCAGTCCAGCCATGCAATGGTATAGATTACGGATGTAGTTCTTGGCTGAGCGGAAACCGTAAGCCCTGTGGCTTATCATCTTGGCCTTGTTGTTGAGACCTTCTACCGAGCCGTTGCTGATCGGCATCTTGAAATAGCTGAGTATATTTTCTTCTTTGCGGCGCAGCATCCAGGCAAAATTTCGCATCGGCTGCAGTCTGGAATGAGTGGCCCACCAGAACCACTTATCGAGGAATTTTTTGGCCCAGGCTCTTCGCTTATACGACCAGAACCGGCGAAATGATTCCTTGAGTAAATAGGCCCTGTTGATTTTGAGATTGAGCTTTTCAAGTGCGCTCAACCGGGATGCCTGCTTGTCAGTCAGGTTCCATGGATTTTTGAGCCAGATATATCGAGTGTCTTTGACCAACTCTTTGTGCTCTTTGCCTTTCTCCCGGATTTCATCTCTGCGGACCTGGTCGACGGCCTCGCTGAGATGACGGACAATGTGGAATTTGTCGAAAACCATCGTTGCCCCTGGAGCGTTTTTCCGAACGACCTGGATGTACGGATCCCACATGTCGCAGCAGATCCCCTCGAGTTTCTCGGTCTTGTCAGGACCAAGCGAGGAGAAGAAGTTGGTGAGAGTGGCCTTTGTTCGCTTTTCGCCACTCCATACGAGCTTGCGGGTTTTCAGGTCATAGACATTGGTCAGGTACACTTGACCTTTTTCCCTGGAAATTTCGTCAATCCCGATATGGGTAAGATCCGAGAGATCCCGATGTGCCAGGCCATACTCGACCATGTGATCAACAGCAGAGGCTACAGTCCCCCAAGAGCAATCAAAGAGCTTAGCCACATGCTTCCAGGGCAAGAGTCTGGCCCAGGCAGCCAGGAAATGGGCAAAAGCCGTGGTGAACCGCTGTTTGCCAGTGCTCCAGGGAAAATACTCAACCTTGATGCCACACTGTTCACATCGCACTCTGCGTGGACTGTAGCGAAGCCATACAGGGATGCCCCAGAGAGGAACATGCCGAAAATGACGAACAGAGAGAGTATCCCGATACCTGGAAGCGCTTCCACAAGAGCTGCAAAAGAGCGAATGACGACGATCCGGGACAATATCCACGATGATCGCGTTCGTATCGCCTTGGACCTGGCTGACACGAAATCCTTGAATATCAAGCGTAGATTTGATCAACTGGGACACGAGCATGAGTTCCTCCGTGGTAGCTGGTGTGTGTGGTAACCACCTAACTACCCGAGGGGACTCATGCTTTTCAAGTCTATGGCCTCACTTCATGCACAGATTCTTGAGTGGAGCCGAAAATTCTATCAGTCTCAAATACTTTTTTTACCAAGGCTTAGGTGCGGCTCTTCAAACCATAGGCATTAGGCAGGCAGGCCTGGCCGGAGCCTTGCTGGGTGAAATAATGTGGACAGCATCTCCGGGCAGACGAAAGCTTGCTGTACGATCAATAAGTCACCATCTGGGTCTGGATAATATGTCAGCAACCCGGATCGCCAGGCAAAATTTTAGACATACCGGCTCATCCTTTATAGAGATGTTTTTGACCAGAAAAGTGGACCTCAGATTCACAGCCGCAAACATTTCTTTTGTTGATGCCTCCAGGTTCAGGCATATAAAAAATATTCAGCGGCCTATCGTCGCCGCCACAGGTCACTTCGGTTCCTGGGAACTCTTGTCTCCACTTTTGGCTATGCACTTTTCAAAGCGGGAATGCCAAATCATTGTCAAGCATCCCAAGGACCGGGCATTTGCAGAAATTGTAGCCTATTACCGGGGAGTTGGAGGTAATCAGATTGTAAGTAAAGATCAGGCTGCTTCACGAGTCTTGCGCTGCCTGAGTCACAACGGGATCAGCGCCTTCTTGGTGGATCACAATGCCAAGAGGAGCAAATCAATTTTCCTTCCTTTTCTGGGAGAACAGGCCTCGGTAAATCTAGGCCCTGCGGTTCTGGCTATCAGATCCAGAGCCATTGTGTGGCCTATTTTTTTGCTCAGGATCGGCCGGGGGAAATATCAAGTCCATTCACATGAGCCTTTAGATTGCACACAACTCTCCGGAAAAATGCAGGAAAAAGTAAAAAGAGTGACCGAGTTTTACACTCAAGCTGTGGAGCAGATGGTCGAGCGCTACCCTGAACAATGGTTCTGGATGCACAAGCGATGGAGAACCAGGCCTTTAGGGGAAAAACACAGGCCCCTTGCCAGTAAGAAGCAGATTGATCTGAAGCAATAACCCCAGGTTAGCGGTACTCGGGAATGAATAAGCGATACCTTTTATGGAATTGTTCAACTTTTTGAAACTATCTATAGGAAGCATAAGATTTTTCTTCCACCAGATCTGAACCGGATGATACATTGATATTCCGCTTCAGTGCAGCTCGTTCATCGTTTTTAAAATATACGCTGCGAGCCAGCTGGATAAACTCCTCGTCAAAGACTTTTTCGGCCTCCTTGGTTCGGATCCGGTCTTCAATATCCCACAGGGCTTGGTTGATATTTTCCAAGTGTTGATACTCAGGCGATTCAAAAGTAATCCCAGCTGATTCCATTTTGCGGCTCAAAAGCTGCAGCTCTTTGTGGATATTTTTCAATTTTTTCGGATCCTGTATCTTGCGGCTTTTAATCTTGAGGATGCTGACCTTGTCCACAAGCTCGCCAGTGGAAATATCAATCTGCATGAAACACCCCTTTACCTCATGAACTTCGAGGGTTGACCTTTATCCAATTATCCAATGAACGCTGACTCATTATGTGAAGGGAATAAATATCCTGATTGCACATCAAAATCAAACAGCTCCGAACAGGGGGAAAATCCCAAGCCAGGCGCAGGTGGACCGCTGAGTGATTGATTTTTTGAATAAAACCGAATATACAGGCTCTCTTTGATTCAGATACGACTCAATACCAGTATTGAGCCCCTGACTTCTGTTGCAACCATAATTCCGGCCAGTTCAATTCATACAATGCTACACTTTAAACCTAAACGTATTTGCCTGATTCGTACCTCAGCAATTGGAGACACAGTCCATGCTCTGGGACTTATCAATGTCCTCCGCCAGGGATATCCGCATGCGCATTTGACCTGGGTATTACAAACGCTCCCCTATGAAATGGTCAAATACCAGCCAGGTATTAATCAGTTCATCACCTTTGATCGCAAAACCGGATTTGCGGGCTGGCAAGATTTGATCAGG
Source organism: uncultured Desulfohalobiaceae bacterium (assembly GCA_964479235.1). Lineage (GTDB taxonomy): Bacteria > Desulfobacterota > Desulfovibrionia > Desulfovibrionales > Desulfothermaceae > Desulfovermiculus. Next base: position 18,447 of record CAYZLB010000029.1, on the reverse strand, counting down.
CGAATGAGAATGCAGACCTTTGATTTGGTCATCGCACCTCAAGCCAGTGCCAAGGTAAGCCTTTTGACCCTCTTCACCAAGGCTGAGATAAAGTTAGGATTTGACTGGAAGCGCTCCCGGGAGCTGCACTGGCTGGTCACAAACCGACATATTCCTCAACAGCCAATACAGCATGTTCAGGATCAATTTTTGGAATTTGCCGAATTTTTGGGTCTAAAAAAAACAACTCCTTGCTGGGATTTCTATTTCACGGCTCAGGAGCGCACCTGGCAGCAAGAATTCTTTGCCCGAATATCCAGACCGATTATTGGGCTGGTCATTGCCTCTGCCCACCCGCAAAAGGACTGGCCGCCAACATATTATGCTCAAATTGCTGACTTTGTGCATCAGGATCTAAAGCTCCAACCCATGCTTATCGGAGGCCCCAGCCAGAGGGAACGGGATATTGCAGCAACGATTGTCTCCAATTGCCGTTATCAGCCTTTGATCGCTTTAGAAAAGCCAATACGGAGGACCATGCTTCAACTTGAAGGCTGCCGCTTGATTGTATCCCCTGATACCGGGCCTCTGCATATTGCAGTTGCCTTAAACACACCAACTGTGGGCCTTTACGGTTACTCCAACCCCAGACGATGTGGACCGTATAGATTTCACGACTTACTCATCGACGCTTACAATGTTGATGAATCTGAAGCAGCCCCCATCACTCGAAAAACAAAACCCGGCCGGATGAGCTTAATCAAGCCGGAAACAGTTATGCACAAGATTGAGTACGGCCTGTCGGCTTATTCGCAGCCATGAAAACAATTTGAATCATTTCTGATTGGAATCATTGACAGGAACGACTCGGTGACAAATGAAAATAATCCATGTCAATCTGGCCAAAGGCTTTCGGGGCGGGGAAAGGCAGACACAGCTTTTGATCCAGGGCTTGTCCTCTGACGGGCTCAAGGAACAGATCCTGGTATGCCGTTCTGATTCGCCATTGCAGCATGAATTGCGAAACACTCCGGGCCTGATCTTTCAATCTGCAAACCACATATTTGCAGGCCATGGGCACAGCTTCAGTCCCGGTTTGGTTCACGCCCATGATGGAAAGGCCGCTCACTGGGCTTTTGTTCATTATCTTTTGCATCGTAACCCATATATCATTACCCGCCGGGTACCAAATCCCTTAAAAAACATTCTGTCTTCCAAGGTTGTCTATCGAAAGGCAACGGGCCTGATTGCCATTTCCTCTTCCATCCAGGACTATTTGCATTCCTGTGTCCCCGGACAGAAAGTTGAAATTATACCCAGTGCCTGGACGAACTGGTCTGTCGATCCTGATCGAGTTTCAACCCTGCGCCAGACGTATGCTCAGTCATTTGTTATAGGCCACGTTGGAGCCCTGATGGATCGCCACAAAGGTCAGAGCCACCTCATTGAAGCGGCGCACTATTTTCATGACCTCTATCCGCATATGCGATTTATCTTTCTTGGCTCTGGTCCCGATCGTGACATGCTGGGACAAATGGCTGCAAAATGCAACAATGTGGAATTTTTGGGCTTCCAAAAAGATGTAGGGGCCTACTTAGCCATTATGGATCTTTTCGTTTTTCCGTCAAATTACGAAGGCCTGGGATCAACCCTATTGGATGCAATGGGCTTTGAGGTCCCGATCATTGCCTCTGCGGTAGGCGGAATACCTGATATTATTACCCATGGTAAAAATGGATATCTTGTCTCACCCGGTGATACCCAGGCAATTATCCAGGCCATAGAGCATTTATACCACAACCCTGAGCTGAGGCAGCGCCTGGCATCCGGGTCCAAGTCCCAGTTGAGCGCCTATTCTCCTGAAAAAATGGTCAAGCGGTATCGGGAACTTTACCGATCAGTGGTGCCGGAAGCATAAAACGTAAGAATCTGAACCTGAAGGGATTCCTGACTTGAAAGGTCTTTGAAAATTTCATTTCCAAAACAAGGCCCGATCTGATACTTCAGACCGGGCCTTATTCAAATACATTGTGCTGCCGGCAAAGCTTAGGCGGCAAAGGCCTTTTCAAAATTGGGCACGACCTGCTTCTTGCGGCTCATGACACCATCCAGCCAGGCCTTGTCCCCTGAAGGGGCCACGCCGAATGCCTTTTCCACTTTTGATGGATCGTCCGAAACCAGAAGCATCTCAGATCCTTCCTTCATGATATCAGTGAGCAGCAAAAACACGGAGTGGTAATTACCTTCGCCTTTGAGGCTGGAGATATCCTGGGCCAGGTCGTTTTTGACCCCATCCAAAAGCGAGAGATCCACCACTTCCAGCTGGCCGATGCCCACCTTGTTTCCACTCATGTCAAAGTCCTTGAAGTCACGCATGACCAGTTCGCGGACCGGGGTTCCTTCGATGGCTGATTTTACCTTGAACATTTCAATTCCCAGCTCCTGCAAGTCATCCAGGCCGGCCTTTTGGGCCAGGGTCTCGGCTGCCTTTTTATCCGCATCCGTGCAGGTAGCGGACTTAAAGATCACAGTATCGCTTAAGATGGCGCAGGTCATGATCCCTGCAATGTTCTTGGGGATCTCCACTCCGTAGAAGTCATACATGCTCTTTAAGACCGTGCAGGTGCATCCCACAGGCCAGGTCCAGACTTCAATTGGATTGGGCGTGGTCACATCTCCGACTTTGTGATGATCGACAATGGCCATGAGCTCGCCCTTGTTCAAATTGTCCAGGCTCTGGGAAAGATCGGAATGATCCACGAGCATAATCTGCTTGTCTGTAGCATCTTTGAGCAATTCCGGGGCATCACATCCAAATTTATCCAGGACGAATTTGCTTTCCGGGCTGAGTTCACCCTGAACCGCAGGCTTACATTCCACACCCAGTTTGCTCTTCAGATCCGCTAAAGCAATTGCCGCACACACGGAATCCGTATCCGGGCTCTTGTGGCCTACCACATAAACTGCCATGTCCTACCTCCTCATCATCTTTTCGTGACATATTGCTCTCTGTCGACCAAGCCTTGTGACTTTTAGCACAATCAAAGGCAACTGCCAAGAGGTCAAAGGGGGAAAATTTTATCTTATTGATTTTACTCTTATCACTATGAACCTAGCTCAATGCCGCAATACGGCCTTGTCCAAGACAGGATTAACAGTGAAACCGGGTGAACCGTGAACCTGAAAACCAGCCAGGTACTTCCTGATACAAAAACAGGATCAGAGAAAAACAGCCAAAAACAGGGTCCAAAGCAACATTCCCACAATCAATACATAATACGCCCTCCGAATGCGGAGGGAAAAAACTGCCCCAATCATAGCCAAGGTCCACAAGTGAGCCCATTGCAGGTTTGCAACTGCAGGAATGTTCGCAAGGGGTGGGCCTACATAAATTGTGAAATATGTAACGAGCAGAATAAGCCCTAGAAACACACCGCTTTCCCATGCTATTTTTCGTCCCATGCTGATCCATATCAGGCGGGCAGGAAACCCTTCGGGCTGAGGCCGGGCGGCCCAGTTGACAAGAAAGGTATGGTTTTTGCCTTGAAGCATGCGCAGTCGTTTTTCCAAATACGAGCCAACCGTGGCTCCTGGCAGGGCACAAAGCAGGGGAATGAGGATCTGGGCCGGAGAGGACAGATCAAGGACGAAAACAGTGACGCAAACCAGAAAAGTACTCAATATACGCTGGGGAGGAATATATGTCCCGGCCGGAAAAAGGTCCAGCCATAAGAGCTCAAAAAAGACCGCTATCCCTATGTACTGAGTCCAGTGTCCGGTGATGAGGGCGGCCAGGATCCCGATAGTCAGGGGGCGGTCAAAAAAGCCGATATTAATTGCGGTCCGAAATTGGGTCAGCAGGCCAAAAAAAAACTCCCGGCCAACAATGAAGGGAAGATGTCAGATACGGTTTGCATTGCAGTCCTTTCAGATCGAAACATGTGTTTTGAGCACAAACGTATGCTCAGCAAGCATTTTTGTCACAAAAGGCCTACCACAAGGCTTTGACATGCACATCAGCATTGGGTAGGCAGCGAAAATCGAGCTGCACCCCTTGCTCCTGGAAATAGCGTAAGCAGTTGATGTCTGCCTGGTCCAGGGCAATATGATCGCAAATCTGTTGTTTGCCCTGCCGGTAATGTATATTGCCGATATTTAAAAACCGAAAATGCAGTCCGTTGGTATAGGCCCGTTTGGCATCTTCACAGGAGGCGAACAAGAAAAAGACATCCGCATTGGCCTGGCTTGATTCCAAATCAGCAACCTGAATTGCGGACTTCTGCACATGGGAAAAGAAGATATGCACACCTGTGGGGACGGCCAGGCGCAGGAGCTCTTGGCGCAATACGTCTTCGGCAAGCTGATCGTTGGCCACAACCAATGTTTTGGCATTGGAATACGGCAGCCAGGTTTCCACGACCTGTCCATGGACCAATCGATTGTCTATGCGAACCCACAACCTGAGTTTATTCATTGGCGATTTTGCGTTTGAGCACCTCTCCAGCGACCAGTATACCCTGTCTGCCGGCAGATTTGGCTTCAAGGGCCAGCTCAGCAAGGGACATGGTGCCACGGGCGCTAAATATTTTGAGCAGCATGGGCAAATTGGCTCCAGTAATGACCTCAAGTTTTCCAGACCCCAGCAGGGAAAGGGAGATATTGCTTGGGGTTCCCCCAAACATATCTGTGAGAACCAGGACACCCTGGCCAAAATCAAGTTTTTTCAGTCCCTGCTTCATGCTTTTCAGGACGGTTTCCATATCGTGCCCGGCATCCAGAGAAAGGGCCAAACACCCCTCTTGCTTGCCGACAATGCCCTCGGCAGTCTCCAGGAGTTTTTGCCCAAAACCCAGATGGGTAACAATAAGAACACCAATCATATGCACTTGTTCCTTGTCAGCTTTGCCTCCGGCGGCTGGTTATCTGTTATTAGTTATTTGTTATTACCAAGAAGTGGCCAGGTTGATCCAATAAGAACCTGACGTATGAAATAGAGCCAATTGCCAAAAATTGGGGGGCAACATTTTTGAGATGGAGTTAGTATAAACATACGACTAGCCCAATTCCAGGTGCCTGTGTTCAAGGGAAACCTGGTATCCCAAGTTACGCAAGGTGGTAAAAACAGATTCGGCAACTGCCACTGAGCGGTGTCTCCCTCCAGTGCACCCAAAGGTCACAGTCAAACGATACCGTCCTTCCCGGGCATAGAGGGGCAGGGTAAAGGTCAAAAAGTCCAGCAACTGGCCCAAAAAACCAGCCCCTGGCTCCCCTTTCAGGATATAATTTGTCACCTCCGGGTCCTGCCCGGACAGATGGCAAAGATGTTCCTCAAAATAAGGATTGGGCAAAAAGCGTAAATCAAAGACCAGATCAGCCTCTTTGGGCACCCCGTATTTATAGCCAAAGGAAATGACATGAACCCGAAGCCCGTGCAAGGTGTCGCTCAAAAAATCCCATTTTTCCTGCAAGTGCCGTCGCAGGTCGTGTATGGAAAAGTGGCTGGTATCAACAATAAGCTCAGCCCCCTGACGAAGAGTGCTCAGTATCTCCCGCTCTTTTTCCAGGGCGGCCTCCAGGCCGTTATGAATGGATTCCAGGGGATGGGGACGCCGGGTGGTCGCATATCTGCGCAAAAGGGTCTCTTGATCGGCTTCCAAGAATATTACTTGCGGCCGCATGTTTTGGCTTGCAAGCCATTCCAGGGTCTGTTGCCATTCGGGCACCAAATCGGGTTGCCGGATATCCATACCCAAAGCCATGCCCCGGTATTGGCTTGGATTTTGCGCCCAAAACAGACTGACCAAACGGGCCACCATGCTCGAAGGTAATCCGTCGACACAAAAGAATCCTAGATCCTCAAAGACATTCAGGGCCGTGCTTTTCCCTGCCCCGGACAGGCCGGTCAGGACAACTATGGGAAAATGATTGCGCCCGGATACGTGCTCCATGATCACTTCGTTGTGCAAAAGGATTTATCTCATGTCCAAACAGCCGGGTTCACACCGACTGTAAAAGTTTCCATATTTCCTCTCGCCCTTCCGCCTGCAGAAAGGATTCACGAAAGTCGGGATCTTTGAGCAATCGGGATATCTGGGCCAAAATGCGCAAATGCATACCGGCCACATGTTCCGGAGCCAAGACCAGAAAAAAGATATAACAGGGCTTGGTGTCCAAAGACTGAAATTCAACTCCCTGCCGGCTGCGGCCGACAATCACCACAATGTCGTCTATATCATCCATTTTGCCGTGAGGTATGGCCACACCATCGCCTATGCCTGTGCTGCCCAGTTCTTCCCGCTGCATAAGGATGGTGTGGGCCTTTTTTTTGTCCTTGTCCGGCCACCTAACCTGGAAAGGATCCAAAAGCTCACTGAGGACTTCAGATTTTGTGGTCGCCGCAAGTTCGGGGATAATGAGCTCTAAAGACAGATAATCAGAAAGTTTCATCATTAAATCCTGGGATCAATGAGTCCAAAGTCACCGTTTTTCATCCGATAGAGCACATTAACCCGATTGCTCTCGGCATTGAAAAAAACAAAAAATCCATCCTCTGATTTTTGGAGCCGGATCGCTGCTTCTTCCACATCCATGGGCTTGGTTCGTACAGATCGGTGGGAACGATCCTGGGCTGCTCGTCCTCACCACCCTGTTCCGGGAAAAGAGGTGCCCCGGATTCTGGTCCGGATGTCCGTGCGCCCTTGCCTCGGCGGCGGTCTTTTTCCTTGCTCCTGAGTTTACGCAACTGGGCTTCTATTTTATCCAGCACCAGATCAATGGTGGAATACATGTCCTCGGTTTCTTCTTGGGCAGTAATCTTGTTTTCTTCCGCATACAGGATTACTTCCGCTATCTGGCGAAATTTTTCCACTTCCAGATTGATCTGGACCTGAGCAGTTTCTGGATTGCGCAGATATTTGTCCAACTTTTCAAAGCGGTTTTGGGCGTATTGCTTGAGATGGTCTGATGACTCTAAATTCTTGAAATTAAAAACTACGTCCATGCGTACCTCCTGCTGACAAGTTCTTAAAGCAACTGACTTATCGCACTTTCTTTTTTCGTTTTGTGGAGGAAGGAATACCCAGGGCCTCTCTGTACTTGGCCACAGTCCGCCTGGCAATATTGACCTGCAGCTCATTGCTTAAGCACTCGACCAACTGTTTGTCGCTCCAAGGTTTATTCTGATCCTCATGGTTTATCAGATTCTTGATGGCTGCCTTGACACTTTCCGAGGCCACCTGTTCTCCGTTGCTGGTGCCCAAGCCGCTGTTAAAAAAATACTTGAGCTCAAAGATCCCGTAGGGGGTTGCCACATATTTGTTCGTCGTGATCCGGCTGACAGTCGACTCATGGACCTCGATTGCGTCAGCCACATCCTTGAGCACCAGAGGCTTGAGCTGACTCACACCGTGCAGAAAGAACTCCCGCTGAAAACTGACAATGGCCTCCAAGACCTTATACAATGTGCGCTGTCGTTGCTGAATGCTCTTGAGCAGCCATAGTCCCTGGCGCATCTGCTCTTGCAGGTACTGCCTGTTCTGCTGGCAGTTTTTTGACTCCAAAAGCTGAGCATAAAAGGGGCTGATCTGCAGATCGGGAAAACCCTCGTCATTTAAGATGATGACAAATTCGTCCCCATAGGCATACACATAGGCATCGGGGCTTATGTAAAAAGTTTCCCCAGCCCCAAAACTGCTTCCAGGCCTTGGTTCTAAACCTTGAATGATTCGGACATAGGCCTGAATGTCTTCGCGGGTGACGTGAAATTTCTTGGCCAGTGCCTGCAGATTGCCGTTTTCAATATCCTCCAAATGATCCTGAATTATGGAATGCAGGATCGGATCGTCCTTGCCTAAAAAATCTACTTGTATTTGAAGACATTCAGGCAAGGATCTGCTGGCAACTCCCACTGGATCAAAGCACTGGACAATGGGCAGGACCTCTTCGATCTCTTCTTCTGTGACCTGGCACATAGAAACTATATCTTCAACACTGGAGTGGAGATATCCATGAGAGTTCAGGTTGCCGATGATCATTTCCCCGATTTCTTTTTGCCGATCTGTCAAAGTGGAGAGATGCAGCTGCCACAACAAATGACTTTCCAGAGTCGGCTTGGCGGCATGCATGGTTTCAAAGGAGGTCATTTCCTCCGGAAGCTCGCGCTCCGATGCCTGTCTGGACGTACTGGAAAAGTTTCCAAGATAATCGTCCCACTCTGCACTCTTGAGTAGGGATTGCTCCTGAACATCGAGTTCTTTAACTTTATCGTTTTTTGATGCAGCTTCCTGCTGCGATTCGGTTTCCGGATCCGTATCCATGGGCCTTTCCTCCAGAACCGGGTTCTCCAGCAGTGCCTGCTGCACGGTTTCTACCAGCTCCAGCCGGGAAAGCTGCAGGAGTTTTATGGCCTGCTGCAGCTGGGGAGTCATGATCAGCTGCTGAGCCAATTTGAGATTTTGCCGGAGTTGAAGACTCATAATAAGTACATCTTTTGAATATATGGACACTTCAGCCACGAGGGCATAGTAGAGAGCAATGCCAACCTTCCTTTCTGTTCACAATTTGCCACAAATGCTCTGGGTTTGCAAACCAAGAATTCGGAAATTACAAACAAAATTTTTCCCCGAGGTATACACTGCGGGCCCTGGGGTCGGCAACGATTTCACTGGGCGCGCCTTCCAGGATGATTTCTCCATCGTAGACCAGAGAGACCCGATCACAGATGGTCATTGTCTCCCGGACGTTGTGGTCGGAGATCAGGATCCCGATCCCTTTGTTTTTCAGGGTAACAATGATTTGCTGGATGTCGTCAACAGCCAAAGGATCAATACCGGCAAAAGGTTCGTCCAAAAGAATAAAATCCGGATCCCGGATCAGGGCCCGGGCAATTTCCAGACGTCTGCGTTCTCCCCCGGACAAATGGGTTGCCATTTGATCTTTAAGCTTTTCAATCCCCAGCTCACACAGCAGCGAAGACAATTTGTCTTCTTGGGCCCGGCGGGAAAGACCGGTGAATTCCAGGATGATCCGCAGGTTTTCCTGGACAGTGAGTTTGGTAAAGACTGAACTCTCCTGGGGTAGGTAACTCAATCCATATCTGGCCCTTTTATGCAGGGGCCAGGAAGTAATTTCCTGTGTGTCGACAAAAGTTTTTCCAGCATTGGGCCTGATAATGCCCACCAGCATATAAAAGGTCGTTGTCTTGCCTGCACCGTTTGGGCCCAAGAGCCCTATAACTTCACCCTGTTTCAGGTTAAGATCGACCCCTTTCACCACCAGGCGATTGCCATAGACTTTGCGCAGCCCCTGGGCCAGGAGTACAGCCATTACTGCGAACTCTCTTCGGTTTCATCCGGATAAAAGACGGCCCTGACCCGGGAATCTTCCGTGCCCTCAATCTCGCTGCGGTCTTCATCCAGCCAGAAGGTGACTTGATGGCCATGCACGGTATTCCGCTTGTCTTGGAGAACAACATTGTCCAGCAAAACAATCTTTGCCTCCTGGGTATAAAATTCAGCTCGATCGCTGGTCGCCGTCCTCTGATCCATTTTCAAGCGGACATTATTCTGGGCTACAATTTTTCGAACCTGCCCGCCTATTCCCATATCCGGTCCCTGCTCTCCCTGATCGTCTTCTCCAGGGCTGTCTGGGCTCAAAGATACAGTCATGGTATCACACCAAAGTTCAAAGTCCGGCCGTTGCACATGGACTCGACCGACAAATTCCAGCTTACGCTCCTTTTGGCCGTAGACCACCCTGTCTGCTTCTATGTGCATTGGTTTGGCCTTGCTCACTTCTGCTGTCTGGGACCGGGCCGCTTGTCCGAGCCCAAGAATCATACATCCCAAAAACAGGAGAAAAAAGGCCGGTCGGAAAAGATCATGGAAATGAATTCGCATCGAGATCTACCTCCACATTCCCGGTCAAAACCAATTGGTTGTTGTTCAAGACGATCATTGCCTGATCGCTTGTAGCCTGAGCATGGGGATGCTCAATGAGCACATCTTGGCGAAAGGATATGGTCTGGGCCTTTTGGTCAAAAACCATGCGTTTGGCATGCACTATGGTTTGACCATAGGTGGCAATCACTTGTGGCCACAGCTTGGCCAGGCCTTTGTCCTGCAGATACTCTCCAGATGGAGCCCTGGCTGTGATTTGTTCTGCGTCTTTTTGGTTATAAAATGTGATCCTGGGCTGGTCAAACGAAATGCGCGATTCATGCCGTTTATACCGGCTTTCTATGGCCACAAGTTCCCATGTCCGTTGGCCCTTGCCACCCTGAACCAGGTGAAGATCCTCGACGACGACATCCAGATTTTCATATCCCACCTGCACATCGGGCTCTTGGGGGAAGAAATGCTCCCAGAACATCCATATTGCCCCCAAAAGCATGATCAGGGCCAGACCTAACCATATTATGCGCCGTGTTCTGGCTCTACCCATAACTTCCAGGCCAACTCAAGGCTGCCCTTTGCCTGCAGAATGAACCGAAGTGCATCCCGGACTGCTCCCTTTCCTCCTGGATAGGCAGAGACCCAGGCAGCCATGTTCTTGATCTCTTCCTGGGCATTGGCCACAGCCATAGGCAAGTGAACCAGGGACAAGGCCTCGGCATCGACCCAGTCGTCCCCGAGATAGGCCAAATCACAATATTGTAAATTGTTTCGCTGACAAATATCGTCTACAACAGCCCTCTTCTTTTTGTGCCCGGCATGGTATTCCCGGATCCCCAACTCAAGTATCCGCAATCGGACGGCCTCGGATTCCAATCCGGTAATGACGGCAACTTCCAGCCCCATGCGCTGGGCAAGCTTAACCCCGAATCCGTCCTGGACATCAAAGCGCTTGCTCACCCGGCCAAATTCGTCGTAGTACAATCCTCCATCCGTGAACACGCCATCCACATCACAAATGAGCATGGTCACATTTTTTGCCAGCTCCTTAGCAGACATAGGCAACCTCGGCCAAGGCTAAAAGTTCATTTACCAGGGGATATACCCGAGAAAGAGGCCAGCTGTTCGGGCCATCACACACCGCCCTCTCCGGATCAGGATGGACTTCCAGAAAAACTCCGCTGCATCCCGCGGCAACTGCCGCTCTGGCCAACAGAGGCACATACTCCCTGTTTCCTCCGGAACAGCTTCCAAGCCCACCCGGCAGTTGCACTGAATGGGTGGCGTCAAAGACAACCGGAACCCCAAACTTTTTCATCTCGGGAATGGATCTGTAATCGACCACCAAATTATTGTAGCCAAAACTTGAGCCCCGTTCGGTGAGCCAGACAGCATTGTTTCCAGTAAAGCGTATCTTGTCCACCGGCCCGGCCATGTCCCAGGGAGCCAGAAACTGTCCCTTTTTCACGTTCACGATTTTTCCGGTCCGGGCTGCGGCCAAGAGCAAGTCGGTCTGCCGGGAAAGAAAGGCCGGGATCTGAATCACATCAGCCACTTGGCCCACTGGTTCAGCCTGGTCTGGAGTATGGATATCCGTGGTCACAGGCAATCCACTGGTGATTCGTATCTTCTCCAGCCAGGCAATGCCTGTTTCCAGACCGGGACCGCGGAAACTGTTCAGTGAGGAGCGGTTGGCCTTGTCAAATGAACTCTTAAAGATGATCGGCAGGCCCAATTGCGATCCCAGTTCGGCCAGTTCTTCAGCCACACTCAGGGCAAGGTCCAGACTTTCCAAAACGCATGGACCGGCGATGACGAACAGTGACTTCGGCTCTGGATCAATATATATCATCTGTTTTCCTTGGCTGCCCGGATAAAGTCGCGAAACAGGGGATGGGGCTGCATGGGTCGGGACTTAAACTCTGGATGGAACTGACAACCGAGAAACCATGGATGATCACTGATTTCCACAATCTCAATCAGGGTTTCATCAGGAGATGTTCCGCTTAAAATCATGCCCGCGTCTTGGCAGGCCTGGGAATAGTCGGTATTGAACTCATACCGATGTCTGTGCCGTTCATCCACCCTGGAACATCCATAGGCCTCCCTGGCTTTGCTGCCTTCCTTGAGTTGACAGGGATACGACCCAAGCCGCATGGTGCCGCCCTTGTCTGAGGTCTCATCCCTGGTCTGGACGCTTTGGGTCCTGAAGTCATACCACTCGGTCATCAGGTAAATGATGGGATCCGGCGTATCGGGCATGAATTCGCTGGAGTTTGCTTCAGGTAAGGCCAGAACATTGCGGGCAAATTCGACCACGGCACACTGCATGCCCAGACAGATACCAAAAAACGGGATATTATTGGTCCGGGCATAATTGCTGGCCGCAATCTTGCCCTTCACCCCACGGTATCCAAAGCCTCCGGGGACCAAAATACCATCCAGGCCCTGCAGCATGGCCGATGCATTTTCGGCATGCAGTTCTTCAGCACTGACATAGACCAGCTCAACCGAGACCATGTTGCTGATTCCACCGTGGATCAAGGCCTCGTGCAGGCTCTTGTAGGCTTCCTTCAAGTCCACGTATTTTCCCACAATCCCAATCGTTACCTGGCCCTGGGGATTGCTTTGGGTCTGAATTAAATGCTGCCATGGGGCCAGAGAAGGATTCTTGGCCGGCAAACGAAGCATAATGGCGATTTTTTGATCCAGGCCTTCGGTATAAAAAGCCAGAGGCAATTCATAGATGTTGTCCAGATCAACAGCTGAAAAGACGGCATCCTGCTCCACATTGCAGAACAGGGCAACCTTGGCCTTAAGTTCATCAGCGAGTTCCACCTCAGACCGGCAGAGGATGAGATCAGGCTGAATACCGATGCTCCGAAGTTCTTTGACGCTGTGCTGGGTGGGCTTGGTTTTTAGCTCTCCAGCCGCCCGCATATATGGTACAAGAGTCAAATGGATGTAGCATACATTTTCCTTTCCCAGATCGGATCGGAGCTGACGAATGGCCTCCAGAAAAGGAAGTCCTTCGATGTCCCCCACAGTGCCCCCGATCTCGATGATAGCTACATCTTCGTCCTGCCTGGCCACGCCCCGGATTGCCTTCTTGATTTCATCCGTGATATGAGGAATGACTTGAACTGTACCCCCCAGATAGTCTCCGCGTCGCTCTTTGGTGATGACTTTGTAGTAGATACTGCCTGAAGTGTAGTTGTTGTACTGAGCCATGGGCACGCCCACAAAACGCTCATAATGTCCCAGATCCAGATCTGTTTCCGCCCCGTCGTCAGTGACATACACTTCCCCGTGCTGGAAGGGATTCATGGTTCCGGGATCGACATTGATATACGGATCAAGCTTTTGAATGGTTACCTTCAACCCTCGGGACTTGAGCAATGCACCTATGGAGGCGGCTGCCAGCCCTTTGCCCAGGGAGGAAAGGACCCCTCCGGTTACGAACAGAAATTTGGTTTTCATGCTCCCCTTCCCTGCTCTGAAATGCGGCACAAAGTGTCGTTTGAATTATTCATATATCCGCTACCGGTGTGGTATACCGTTCTGGACAGAAAAAGTCCACGTGAGCATAACGGGTTTAAAACAGACTGCTTTCAGACTTTAAAAAAAATATGCACGTCCCAGCCAAGGTTGCTGGCCGGGTCAAAGAGCATACTTTTTACATGAAAGGACGGACCGCAAAGCAAAGATGCCTGGCTGATGAGCCCTTACAGTTGACGGAGAAGATCTCTGGCCGTATCGTGAGCCATCCCACGACGGCAGAGACCTAGAATGGGCCCATGTTGTTGTCAAGCATTCCTGAATTGCCAACTGTTTTCTTGCGAGGCTGTTTATGACCCAGGTGCGTGTACTGGTTGTGACCGGGTACGGAACAAATTGCGAGCGGGAAACCGCATATATCTGCCGGGTCGCCGGGGCCGATGAGGTGGTTATCGCCCATTTTGCCGATCTGGTGCAGGAAACCATCCGCTTGGCGGATTTTCAGTTCCTTGTTTTTCCCGGCGGTTTTTTGGATGGGGATCACTTGGGCGCTGCCCAAGCCGCAGCGGCCAGATTCAAGCACACCAAAACCGTTTCCGGCTCATCCCTGGTCCAGGACATTCTTGATCTGCATGCCAAGGGGGGGCTGATCCTCGGCATTTGCAACGGTTTTCAGCTCCTGGTCAAACTTGGGCTTTTACCGGCTTTAGAGTCTGGTTACCTGACCCGGGAAGTCAGCCTGGCCCATAATGATTCCGCCCGATTTGAAGACCGCTGGGTGTATCTGCGCTCAAATCCTGACTCTCCCTGCATTTTCACCCAAGGCTTGGATTCATTGTACTTTCCGGTTCGGCACGGCGAAGGCAAGTTGATCGCAAAGGACGGCGACACACTCGACAAACTGGCCCGGGGAGGACACATTGCCCTGCAATACACCGATCAATCCGGAGCTCCGACCCAGGAATATCCGGCCAACCCCAATGGTTCGGACCTGGCAATCGCCGGACTGACCGATCCTACCGGACGTATTTTCGGCCTCATGCCCCATCCCGAGGCATACAACCACCCGACCAATCACCCTTCCTGGTCCAGAGGAGACCAGGCTACACATGGTACAGCTATGTTTGGCAACGGCATTGATTTTCTGCGCAGCAATCCAGCCAACTGACGGGCAAAACATTTTGGGCCACAATGACTCTTTTAACCAGCACCTTTGATCTGCCCTTTGTATGGCCGTCTGCACATGATACGTATTGATTGGTCTGAATGGATGCAGATAGCCCTGGATCAGGCCAGAAAAGCCGGAGCATTAGGCGAAGTCCCGGTTGGAGCGGTGATTCTGGATGCAAATCATCGCCTTTTGGCCCATGCCCACAACGCTCCGATCACCCGGCATGACCCCACAGCTCATGCCGAAATAGAGGCGCTGCGCCAAGCATGTCGAACAGTAGACAATTATCGATTGACCGGAGCGGTCACTATCTGTACCATTGAGCCCTGTATCATGTGTGTGGGGGCCTTGGTTCAGGCCAGGGTTGCCGGAATTGTCTTTGGAGCCCGAGATCCCAAGGCAGGGGCGTTGGTTTCCAGGATGCAGTTTCCTCAAGACTACGCGTGGCTGAACCATACTTTTTGGATTGAGGAAGGTACTTGCCGTCAGGAATGTGCTTTCCTTCTCCGGGATTTTTTCGCCCGACGAAGAAAAGAAAAGGCGCAACGCAAAGATCCCCATGCATGACTCATTGTGGTCTGGATACTTTTTTGGGGATCAAAAGTTCATACCCCGAACCAATCACATGCGGAGAGGTAGCGAAGTCCGGTCATAACGCGCCCGACTCGAAATCGGGTTGGCGGCTCAAACCGCCACGTGGGTTCGAATCCCACCCTCTCCGCCATAAAAAATACAAGGAATATCAAGAAGTAAGAAAGATAACCCCAAAGGCTTCCTAACCCATTCCTAACCACCCCCTTCCCCGTTCACCCGTTGCCACAACCCCCTTGTGGATCACAGAACCGGCATCCATGAGCCACAAAACGATCAGCCTTTCACCTCTTCATATCTCCAATAATCCCGGAAAGATATAAAGCAGCAAAATTACCTTTTTCCGATCATCCCCGACCTGTCCCCCTCGGAACATTTTAGAAAGCCAAAATACGCCCATTGTGTGGGATAAAAATTCAGTAGTGATACCGGCAGGCAAGGATCCTGATTTCATCCTCTGTGACTTGATAGACCAAGCGGTGTTCTTTGTTGATCCTCCGGGACCAGCAGCCGGACAGCTCATGCCTTAGAGGCTCAGGCTTGCCCCTGCCTTCAAACGGAGTCCTCTTGACTTCTTGAATCAGAGCCACAACCTTCTTGGCCAGCTTCGGATCCCTGGACACAAACCAGTCCAGGTCATCAAAGGCATGGTCATCAAATACCAAGCGCATCCTGGACCTCTTCCCAGGTCTTGCCCCCTGACCGCTCCTTGGCCTCTAAAAGACGCTTTCTCATGGTTTCGCTTTGCAAAAGATATATGGTATCATCTCTTTCCGGCTCGGCCTTCTGGACCTCTTCCAGGAGCCTGTTCCATTCATCAATAGGGACCACAACAGCTGTCGGATCCCCGGATTCGTTCACTATGTATTGAATACCCATCATAGGCTCCGCTCTATTTATCTGCCCTTCAGGGAGCACATCCGTGCGCACCCTTACTTCTTGAAGTGCTTGGAGTGTTTCACCCAATATAGACCGACCAGGCCGATGC
>CAYZLB010000029.1:0-2230 GCA_964479235.1 uncultured Desulfohalobiaceae bacterium | reverse complement strand
TACTTCTTGAAGTGCTTGGAGTGTTTCACCCAATATAGACCGACCAGGCCGATGCCAATAAGAATTAAAAAAAACACTGTCATTGAATTCATTGTGTAGCCTCCTTGGAGTCAATGGCGTATCCTATCAACAGAAAGACCAGAACTGCAATCAAGCCCAATACGGTATTCAGGATAAAAACCTTTCCATTTTGCACCAAAGGTGTGATCACAGCCAAAAGAGGTACAAACAGTTTTTTAACCTTCATAGGCACAAACGCCGCATCGTGGGGAGTTGACAACAGGAAGCAGGAACTCTTGATCACTTTCAGTGCCATCCAGGCATTCACTACATAAAAACAGCATATCCTCGGGGTCGACAAATTCGGCCACATTTTTGTGGCACTTTTCACAGAGAATTTGAGGATCAGGATTTCGAACCAAGAGATCTATCCCGCTTGTATTTTTAAGCTTTCCTTGATGTTGGCTCCTCGCAGAGATCAACAACGCGGTTGAGGAGCCGAAATCATAAATATAGGATATGGACTGCCTGGGCTTAAGAACATGACCAATCTTGGCGTCCATATCCAGTTCTTTTGATTTGAAAGGTCTTCCGTCATAGAAACAGCTCAAATGTCCGCAACATTCCAACCAGATATCTCTTAAAAAATTATCCAGAACTCTTAGTGTAGCATTTTGATCCATAACCACATGCAGCCAATATGGATCTCCGTTAATTCCCGTGGATATGTTGAGATAAAGAAAGACTTCCTTTTTTGAGTTAGTGTTGGCAATCTTGCTGGTATTTTTTTCCAGACATGTGCTCAAATGTCGGGCAATTCCCCGATCGGTGAATTTTCTGGAGCAGAGAGTGCATGTTATTTCCGGGCTCTTCGGTGCAGGCATAGAAACCTCCATATTTATGTGTTGTAAAAAGCTCACAGTGAGGATACTGGTTTGCCTATAATTTCTGCCCCATAGAGTCGCTGTTTGGTCGGGCCAAGCAACATGGGACTGGTCCAATCAAAGACGCCAATCAGATTACAAAGCACATCCATGCCCTTTGTGGGCCAGTGACCGCAAAAGATGCCAAAAGGGTTCTTGATGTCTCTTGTGCCATGGACACTAGTCAATCAACTGCCCCAATCTCTTGGCCAATTCGGGAAGACCGTCAGAGAGGATGATAGCCTGCCCGTTGGCTTCGGCCCGTTGCACAAATTGCTCCGGCGGCTTACGAGCCAGAATCGGACAGCTCCGGCCAAATACTCCGGCCTCGTTTTCCCGCAGGGAGTCCAGCTTATAGACCACTTCTGCCGCTTTTTCCTTAAACCCGATTGTCTTGCATTCCACAATCCAAAGCTGATTGTGCTCGATAATCAGACAATCAAACTCATTGTGCACCTGACTGTCTTGGTCTGCACCCCACGTAACCTGAACGGAAAAGCCAATCTCGTCCGCCTGGGTCCGGCAAGCTTGAGCAAAAGTATATTCTTCCAGCCATCCACCGCTTATGTAAAAGGCCTGCTTTGGGCCGGGAAACGAGACCTGCGTACCTCGAACCTGAAAAATTACTCCACTTTGCCGAGAGAGTGCTTGAGTTAAATGAGGTCTTGCCTAAGCTTCTCCAGGAGCTTTATCAGGGCAAAGATAGACGCCCTCTTCGGACACTAGCCAAGCAAATATCAAAGACAGCCCATGATCAAGAACTTCTGCGAGCAGTCAAAGAACTCCGATGGCGTATTGAAATATTTGACGAATTACGTACAGCTATGCGCATTGCACCTGAAAATGAGAACAAAGGACTCAATGATGATGGATCTGAGGAAGACATGACCACCATTCGTCAGGGGGTAGAAAAATTTCGCGATAAACTCCAAAAAAACTCCAAACTGGCCAAAGACGGGCTCTGTCAAAAGATGATCAATCAAATTGATAAGTATGCTGAAAAGATTTTTGCAGACCCTATCTTGGTAAACACCCCCAAAGGCAAAGCCTTCATCTCTCCACAACGCACAAACAATATCATGGAGCAGTTTTTTCGAGGCTTTAGAAGAGCCCAACGCCGGAAAACTGGGAATGACTCCTTACGGCAGATGCTTTACACCATGCTCCCAGAAACTCCACTTCTCAAAAATTTGGACAATCCGGAATATATGGAGATTCTCCTTACATAGAGTGTGTTGCAGAATTCCGTACTAGGTATAAGTTAGGATAATCCAAATCGAAATCGGGATCGCTATCGGGATCGAAGA
>CAYZLB010000028.1:4027-25148 GCA_964479235.1 uncultured Desulfohalobiaceae bacterium | reverse complement strand
CGGTGCGGAACTAAAAAATGTTGTTTTGGCTGAGAAGAGGAATGGACGGTGACAAAAAATACGCTCAAATACATCACAGATGCTCTGCTTTTTGTCGATATCTGTGCAATATCCGTCATTGGGCTCTTGCTCAAATTTGTTATCCCAACCGGAAGAGCCCAATTCGGGCAAAAGTATTTGTTGGGCCTGCATCGTCATGAGTGGGGAGATCTCCATCTCTATCTGTCTCTGCTTCTCTTGGTTCTCTTGATTGTTCACCTCTGGTTCAATTGGACCTGGATTGTCAATTCGACCAGACGCTACTTTGGAAACCGGGCCAGGTATTTTTACCCCGCCATACTTTGTGCTTGGATAGGTGTCTTGTTCGTGGGCTGGGCGGTGATGCAATGGTAAACAGGACTTGGTCACAGTTGACCAGACGACAGTTTTTCGGTCTGGGGACAGTGGCGGCAGGATCTCTGCTCTGGGATTCTGCCTCAATCTGGGCTGGAAATTTCGGTTTAGAGATGAATGGAAAACCGGAGCGAGAGATGGACAAAGAAAGAGGTATTGGTCTGGCTTTGGGAGCAGGAGGAGCCAATGGGTTGGCTCATATTTTGATGCTGGAGGTCTTTGATGAGCTGGGTCTGGTCCCCCACGCTATCGCCGGTAGCAGCATAGGTTCGATTATGGGGGCTTTGTACGCTTCCGGGAATACAACCAGGGAGATCAAGGAGATCGTGGACGCACTTGTTATTCGGAAAAACGACTCCTGGAAGGATGTGTTTTTACGCAAGGATCTCTTGCAGTGGGTCCAATTTCTGGATCCGGAGCTTGGTCGCGGCGGATTTATCAGCGGGGATGCGTTCCTGGCTTTTTTGTATGATTATATCCAGGTGGACTGCTTTGAAGACTTGAAAATTCCTCTGTATGTGGTGGCTACAGATTTCTGGGAACGAGAGGCAATCGTCTACAACTCTGGTTCACTCCTGTCCGCAATTCAGGGCAGTATGGCTTTGCCTGGGCTGTTCACCCCGGTTCGCCGTGACGGCCGTGTGTTGATCGATGGTGGAGCCGTCAATCCGGTGCCTTATGATGTTTTGCCCCAATCGTGCCAGACAACTGTGGCCGTTGATGTGTCCGGCAAACGATCGCCCAAAGAAGAGCTCTCCTTTTTGGATACGATATTTAATACCTTTCAGATCATGCAGCACTCCATCGTTCGGGAGAAATACACGGATTATCCTCCGGACGTCACTATTACCCCGGATATCGTCGATGTTCGGGCTTTGGACTTTCACAAAGCTGATGCCATCTTTGAGCAGGCCCGGCCAGCCAAAGACCAGCTCAAACAAGAACTGGAGTCCTTGATTGGGGGATCAGCGTAGGGGCGGACCGTGCTTGCCTGAAATTTTATCCCTTTGTATGAAAAACTGTTATGAGTTATTAGTTAATGGTTGTCAGGATCCGATGAGGTAACCACTCCCAGTCGGTATCGGTATCAAAATCGTTTGTATGCTTCGTTGTGCACGCTTCGGGCATGTCGGTGAGTGATATGTCACTGGATGTCCGTCCGGGTGTAAGAGTGCAAATGATTCGTAAGTGTTTGTTACATGCGTATGGAGCTACCATCTGTGGATTCGACGCCAAATGGTTTTTTCCAGTTCCACAAGAACAAAAAGGATGATCCCGAAAAGAATGATCCGGCCCCACGTGCCCATATCCAACCCTGTGGTTTGGAACAGGTACTGGAGAGGCGGGGCGTAGGTAAAAACAAGCTGGAGGAGAACCATGGCCGACAAAGACCAGAGAACTGCCTTGCTTTCAATCAGATGCTTGATGTTCCAGACCGGACTGTAGATGAACCGGCTGTTTAAAAGATAGAATATCTGTCCAACAGCCAGGGTGTTGATGGCCACGGTGCTGGCCAGATCTTTGTCGGCTCCGTGTTCCAAGACCCAGAGATAGTGGCCAAGTGCCCCTGCGACCAGAATGCAGGAGACAAACAAGACCCGCCAGATCAGAAATCCGGACAGGATTGGTTCACTTGGGGCCCTGGGCGGCCGGCGCATGACGTTGGCCTCGGACGGCTCAAAGGCCAGGGCCAAGGCCAGAGTAACCGCTGTGACCATATTGATCCACAAAATCTGGGGCGGGGTGATGGGCAGGATGAAATGTCCAGCCGCATCGACCATACCCAGGCCAAGGAAGATGGAAGCCATGATCACTAAGGCCTGGCCTCCATTCGTCGGCAGGATGAACAGAATGGCCTTTTTCAGATTGTCGTAGACCGTCCGGCCTTCTTCCACAGCGCTGGCAATGGAGGCGAAGTTGTCGTCGGCCAGGACCATGTCTGAGGCCTCCTTGGCCGCTTCAGTCCCACTGCTGCCCATGGCTATGCCCACGTCCGCCCGCTTCAAGGCTGGAGCGTCGTTCACTCCATCCCCGGTCATGGCCACAATATGCTGTCTGGCCTGAATGGCCTTGACCAGCCGCAGTTTATGCTCCGGGCTGGTTCGGGCAAAGACGTCGATATGCAGGACCTGTTCTTCAAGTTCCTTTTGGGACATCTTTTCCAGTTCCTGGCCGGTGAGGACATCTTCCCAATTGCCGATTCCTATTTCCCGGGCTATGGCCCTGGCGGTCAGGGCATGGTCTCCGGTTATCATTTTGACAACAATCCCGGCGGAATAGCACTCGTTAACAGACACACATTGTCCAATGAGTTTGGCTGCAGCATGGATGGCTTCTTCCCTGGGCGGATCGATGATCCCGAACAGGGCCAAAAAAGTGAAACCTTCATCCAGATCGGAAAATTCCAAATCCTGGGTGGCCAAAGGGACTTCTTTGACTGCCAAGCCCAGGAGGCGTTGGCCCTGGGATGCTACCTCCTGGGACTGTTTTTCCCAGAAATCAAGGTCCAGCCCTTGATCCCCGCTTTGCGTGCGCTGTTTGTTGCAACGTTCCCAGATCCTTT
Source organism: uncultured Desulfohalobiaceae bacterium (assembly GCA_964479235.1). Taxonomy (GTDB): domain Bacteria; phylum Desulfobacterota; class Desulfovibrionia; order Desulfovibrionales; family Desulfothermaceae; genus Desulfovermiculus. Next base: position 22,192 of record CAYZLB010000028.1, on the reverse strand, counting down.
CCGGCGCCCCCTTGAGATAGATAAAGGCCCGGCCTTGGTGATCGTGATGCAGGGTGGCCATGAACTTGTTCTCCGAGCTGAAAGGGATGGTGTCCCTCCGGGGCTGGAGCTCGTTTTCCCGCTTTTGATCCAGACCGGCCTTGAGTCCGGCCACAACCAGGGCGCTTTCCGTGGGTGAGCCTTCGGGTTTCCACTCGTTTTCGAGTTGATAGAGCGTGGCTTCGTTGCAGAGCAGGGCACCGCGCAGGATCGGGAGTAAACCGAAGTCTTCGTGCAGGGGATCAATATCTTGCCCCTGGTGTTGAAAGCCGCCCCGAGGTTCATAGCCCACCCCGGTGACATGAAATTGGGCCTGGACCGTCCGAACTGTCTGCACGGTCATTTCGTTTTTGCTCAAGGTCCCGGTTTTGTCCGAGCAGATGACCGAGACCGATCCCAATGTTTCCACTGCCGGAAGGCGGCGGATGATGGCGTTGCGCTTGGCCATACGCTGGACTCCGATGGCCAGGGTGATGGTCATGATCGCGGGCAGGCCCTCGGGGATGGCGGCCACGGCCAGACCCACAGCGGCCAAAAACATCTCCCCCGGGGCAAAGTCCCGGATCATGACCCCAAAGACAAAGGTCAAACCGGCCAGGGCAGTGATGGCCCCGGTCAGCCAGTGCCCAAAGAGGGCAATCTGCTTGAGCAGCGGTGTGGTCAGGGTCTCAACTTCCGAAAGCATGGAACTGATTCGCCCAATCTCGGTTGTGTTTCCAGTGGAAACGACCAGGCCTTGCCCCTGGCCGTAGGAGACCAATGTCCCGGAAAAGGCCATGCTGGTCCTGTCTCCCAGACCGGCATCTTCGTCCACGGGATACGGGGTCTTGTTCACTGGAACGGATTCCCCGGTCAGCGCGGCTTCCTCGATTTGAAGATCAAAGACTTCAGACAAGCGGATATCGGCTGGGACCTTGTCTCCGGCCTTGAGAAACACGATGTCCCCGGGCACGAGTTCTTCGGCCGGAATAGTCCGTTTCTGTGCACCTCTTTGGACCAATGCCTTGGGAGCCAACATGCCCTGGATACTTTCCAGGGACTTTTCTGCCTTGCCTTCCTGGATAAAGCCGATCAGGGCATTAACCACGGTGACACCAAAGATGACCGCGGTATCCAGCCATTCCTGGAGCAGGGCAGTGACCAGGGCTGCTCCAAGGAGGACGTAAATGAGCACATTGTGGAATTGGAGGAGAAATCTGACCATCGGACCTTTTTTTTGGGCCTGGGCCAGCTTGTTCGGGCCAAAGTCTTGAAGGCGCTGGTGGGCCTCTGCATCAGACAGCCCTTCCGGGCGGCTGTCGATTGCGTGCAGGGCTTCCTGCACCGAAACGGCGTGCCAGATGTTTTTTTCAGCTGATTGGGGATGATGCTCAGCCATGTTCTGTTGCTCCGATATATAATAGGTGCGATCTATGATCAGAGAATATAAGGTAACACAAGTACGATAATGTTTTCGCTGTTCTCTGGTCAAGGGATTTGCAGCCTTTGCATCCGTTTGTTGGGATTTTCTTTCTTCGGGATCGGAATCGACGCTGTAGGCGGCTTGATCCTCTCGAACAACGTAATCTATCGAAAGACGATAGACATCCAGTTTCTCGTGTCCAAGCGCCATATCTCTTCGATCCCGATAGCGATCCCGATTTCGATTTGGATTATCCTAATTTATACCTAGTACGGAATTATGCAACACACTCTAATTATTGATCTCTAGGACCAATAAATATCCGCTGGTTCAGTTCATGGACCACGCTCTCCGGCCGGTTTATGCCTTTGCCGTCCAGGGAACCGGCTGCAACCACCCCTAGCAGAGAGTTGGTCACCAGGACGGCATCAGCCCTGAACAGGTCTTCGGGATAAAGCTGACGGCGTGTACATGCAAATCCCGTTTTGCTCAGGGCTTCAAGGGCCTTGGCCTGCATTATCCCGGGCAAAACATGAACAGATTCAGGGATAATGGCTCGGGAACCGAAGAGAAGGACAAGGTTGGCGGAATTGGTTTCAGATATGCTCCCGTCCGGGTTTGTGATCAGGGCCTCGTCTGCTCCGTATTCCCTGGCCCATTTTCCAGCCAAAATGTAGAGCAGATGGTTAGCTGTCTTCATCCCGGCCAGAAAGTTTTGCCGCGGTTCAGGGTGGGTCAGCAGGTTGAGATGGGAACGTTTCTGACCGGCCAGGCGATTGGTGTAAGGCCTGGCCGAGACGCAGAATATGTTGCGATCTGGACCGACTCCGGCGTATATCTTGACCGCCGCTGTGTGTTGTAAGCTGTTGGCCTCTAGAACCTGGCTGATGATTATACCCCAGTCCAGGCGGGGGAGATCATGTCCGCTTAAGTTTTTCCAGGCCTGACCCATTCTGGCGATATGATCTGGGCAAAACCAGGGTTCTGCATTGTCTGCGAGCAGGGTCTCAAAGACGCCGAAACCGTATTCCACGGCTGGAGAACGGAGTGCGCACTGTGCCTCCTCGTCCATAACCAAATGACCGTTGAGCCAAATCCATACCGGCTTATGCTTCACCCGGGACGCAGTGGAGAGGACCTGTGCAAAGGTCCGGCCTTTGTGCCAGGTTTCCTGATATTCATCATCTGGATCGGAATCTATGACCACCCCGCCGCCAACGGAGTAGATAAGCCGTTCTTGGTGTGCTACGGCTGTGCGGATGGCAATGGACAGGTCCATGCTCCGGTCAAACCCCAGGTATCCAATGGAGCCGGTGTAAACATGGCGCTCAAATGGTTCTAATTCATCAATTATCTCCATGGACCGGATTTTGGGACATCCGGTGATGGACCCTCCGGGAAAGGCAGCCTGAATCATATCCACCAGGTCATACTCTGGCTCCAAGAGACCCTGGACCACGGAAACCAGGTGATAGACATTGTCATAGGCTTCCAATCGTTTGTGTTCTGTGACCTGCACGCTCCCCGGGGTACATACCCGGCCCAGGTCATTACGCATGAGATCAACGATCATGGACAGCTCTGCGCTATCTTTTTCGCTGTCAAGCAACTCATGGGCCAGGGCCTGGTCCTGTTCAGGGGACTTACCTCTGGGGCGGGTGCCCTTTATGGGCCTGGTTTCCACCCGCCTCCCTTGCACGGATAAAAACCGCTCCGGGGACGTGGAGATTACCTGATGATCTCCAGCCTGGACATAGGCGTAAAAAGGAGCTGGGTTGCGGGCGTACAAGGTCTCAAAGAGACCAAAAGGGCACCCGACAAAGGTGTGTTCCAGGCGTTGGGAGAGGTTAACCTGATAAACGTCTCCAGACCTGATGTATCCCAGGATAGCCTGCACTGAACGTACGTACTGGTCATGAGTCAGACTGGAACGGGGTGGTCCTGCAACGGCCGGTCTCTGATCCTGGACTGAAGCCTTTGCTTCCTGCATCCATTGCTCAAATAGAGTGTAACGTTCCAGAACTGATGGAGCCATTTCATGCTCCCATTTGGGGAGATGCAGCCAAGTGGAACCGGTGTTCACCTCCTGAACCAGGATTATGCTCGGAGCACTCAGATACATGTCCGGCAAACCGCTGTCGTCCAACCTGGTACAGGGGAGGCTTTCAATGTGCTGGTTTAGCTCATAGCCGAGATACCCGAAAAGCCCGGCGCGGGTAGGGCCATTCCCCGGCTGTTCAGGCAAGGAGTTAAGCTGTAGCACGTTCCTGAGTATGGGCAAGGGCGAGCCAGAGCCAGAAACCTCATCCGGTCCCCGCCGAATGCACCAGGTATCATTTTTGGCCTGGAACACAAACCAGGGATGAAAGGCCAGCACATGATATAAGGCACTGTCTACCTTACCCCCGCTGGCCAGGAATATGGTCCCGGATTTATGACTCCGGCTCCGGGCCAAGGCAAACATGTCCAGGCTTGCGGGCATTTCTTCAGTCTGAGCGCCGTGGCAGATGCCGATCAGCTTGATCAGTTCAAGGGTCTGTTGACTTACATTCATCACAAATACCTCTTTAGTCATTTGCCAAAAAAAAAACGCCATCCAGACATGAGTCTGGATGGCGTTAGGCCTGACATAACTCATTACACTTGCAGAACAGGTGTAATTTTGCTTTATTACATACCAAAACAAGGTGCCGATGTCCAGTCAGCTTTTCTGTTCTGGCTTGATGGGTGTGTCTTGGCTAAAGTTTCTTATGTTTCCCACGCTCTGCGGGGGAAATTCTCGGACGCTCTGCGTCCCCCAACTACTCGGAGACCGCCGGAGCGGTCAAGATAAGCTCCCACGCAGAGCGTGGGGGCAATAACAAGGAAATTGATTATGCCCAACAACAAAGTGATTCCCATCAACACGAATGAACAGATAAAGAAGAAACTGATTGCCGCTGTGGGACCTCTTTTGGCCGAGGTAGGCTTTGCCCGGTGCAATGAAGGCATGGTGGCTGAAAGAGCAGGATTAAAGCGAATAAACATTTTCCGTTTTTTCGGCGGACTGCCCGGATTGGTCTCTGCATTCGGAGAATCGGGAGATTTCTGGCCCAGTCCGGCCGAGTTGATGGCCGAAACAGCCGGATGTTTTCCCCAGCTTGGTCCTGAAGAGCAAATGTCGGCATTTTTCAAAAGCCTGCTGACCTGCCTCCGCAGCCGGCCGCAGACCTTGGATATCCTGGCTTGGGAAGCCCTTGAGCGCAACGAGCTCTCCAGGAGGCTGGAGGACGTGCGAGTCCGGACAGCCTTGGAGTATTTTGAGCACCTGCACGGGGAAATACCGGATGACATTGACTTATCCGCTGTGGTGGCCCTCTTGGCCGGTGCGGTCTTTTTCTTAAGCGTTCAGTCCCGAAACATGCGCACCTTCGGAGGGATAGATCTGCACTCTGATGCGGGCTGGAAACGCATAGAACAAGCGATTGAACTTCTGATGCGCGGCGCTCTTTCCAAAAATGGGAAAAGCTGAAGAGTTCCAAATGACCCTATAAATTTGAAACCTCAGTTGTATGAAATTTGACATCTTTTTTCATTATTGCAAAAGAGAATAAACATAATGCACAAGGAGGGCCCTATGCAGACCGTTTTCATCCATCCCGAAAAATGTGTGGGATGCCGGCACTGTGAGGTGGCGTGTGCTTTGGAGCATTCCAGGCATCAGGATGTATTATCCTATGTAATGGGCGAAAAGGATTCTCAGCCCAGACTGCGAGTCACAACAGGCGTGGACTTCATCCCTTTTCCCAATCGCTGTCGGCATTGTTTTCCTGCCCCGTGTGAACAGGCCTGTCCTTCAGGGGCCATTTTCAGGGATCAAAAGACCGGTGCTGTGCTCCTGGATACCAACAGGTGCATTTCGTGTTGGATGTGCGTCATGCTCTGTCCTTTTTGCTCCATGGCTATTGGAGATGCTGCAAAATCAAGCGACAAGAAGAGCGCGCTGAAATGCGATGCCTGTGTGAACAGGCTTCAGAAAAATGAACAGCCTGCTTGTGTCCTGGCCTGTAAAACCGGAGCCCTGGAATTTGGGGAGGCAGAAGATCTTGTGGCCAAGGGTCAGCAGTCTGCGGCTATAGATCGAACCCTGATTGCCCAAGGGTTGGAAAGCGAGACTGTGCCCCCCAATATCCGCCTTTACAGGGAAATGCAGAAGTCTTTGGCTCGGCTGGGGCCTATGCCTGCTTCCAGGGATGTCCAGTCTGGATGATTGTATTCTGAAGTCATACACCTGGAAACCGGTTACAGGATGTATGCACAAGACGCAGATGATGACACTTACTACCCAACGCAAGGAGGGAGATCATGTATAGCAAGGATATTCGTGATAAAGCCACGCAACGGACTATTGATCAAACCGCCCTCCCTCTCATTGAGCGGACCCAAAGCGAAGGAGTGGAAACGGCCTGGGACCGCCTGGAAGAGCAGCAGCCCCAGTGCGGTTTTGGCCAGTTAGGTGTCTGCTGCAACCGGTGTACCATGGGACCATGTCGGATTGATCCTTTTGGCAACTCTCCCCAACGTGGGGTATGTGGGGCGGATGCTGATTTGATTGTGGCCCGCAATTTTCTGGATGATCTGTCCACCGGTGCGGCAGCCCATTCCGATCATGGACGGGAAGTTGTGGAGACCTTGCTACAAACCGCTTTAGCCCAGGCCAAAGGATATACCATCACTGATCCCGAGAAACTGAAGGCCCTGGCCCAGGAAGTGGGGGTGGAGTTCAATGCCCAGGACCTGCTGCAAACGGCCAAGAATGTAGCCCTGGCCCTACTTGAAGAATTCGGCACAGTGAAAAATTCCATCGCCTTTGCCTCCAGGGCTCCGGAAAAGACCAGAAAGATATGGGACCAGGCCGGAATCAGTCCCAGGAGTGTGGACCGGGAGATCGTGGAAAGCATGCACCGGATTCATATGGGTGTGGGCGCGGATGCGACCAATGTCCTTTTGCACGGACTGCGCACTTCCTTGTCCGATGGTTGGGGCGGTTCCATGATGGCCACCGAAGTCTCGGACGTCCTGTTCGGCACTCCGGAAATCAAGAATTCTCAGGTCAATATGGGGGTGTTCAAGCCGGACCAGGTGAACATTGTCCTCCATGGACACAATCCCATCCTGTCCGAAATGATTGTAGCTGCCTCCCAGGATCCGGACATGCAGAAGCTGGCCAAAGAAAAAGGAGCGGAAGGCATTCAGTTGGCCGGGATGTGCTGTACCGGCAATGAACTCATGATGCGCAAAGGCATACCAGTGGCCGGAACCCTGCTCAATCAGGAACTGGCCCTGGCCACCGGGGCGGTTGAGGCCATGATCATTGACTATCAGTGCATTTTTCCCTCCATCGGCCAGACCGCAGCCTGCTATCATACCAAACTCATTTCCACCAGTGAGAAGTCCAAGGTTCCCGGGGCAGAGCATATGGAGTTTCATCCCGACTCCGCTGTGCACACCGCCAACGAGATCGTTCGCCTGGCCATTGAGAATTTTCCGAACAGGGATCAGGACCGGGTCCTCATTCCAGGCCAACCCATGGACTTGACCGCCGGCTTTTCAGTGGAGGCCATTGTCAACGCCCTGGGTGGGAGCCCCCAGCCCTTGCTGGATGCAGTAACTGCCGGCAGCATCCGGGGAGCCGCAGGCATTGTTGGCTGCAACAACCCCAAGATCAAGCACAACTCTGGGCATGTGACCCTGGCCAAGGAGCTGATCAAACAGGATGTCCTGGTGGTGGAGACCGGTTGTTCGGCCATAGCCTGCGCCCAGGCTGGACTGCTCAGGCCGGAGGCTGCAGACTTGGCCGGACCGGGTCTGAAACAGGTCTGTACCTCCCTGGGGATCCCCCCGGTTCTGCACATGGGCTCCTGTGTGGACTGCTCCCGGATTCTGGTCCTGGCCGCGGCCCTGGGCAATGCCCTGGATGTGGCCATCAGTGATCTGCCCTTGGCCGGCGCGGCACCTGAATGGTATTCGCAAAAGGCAGTATCCATTGCCTCTTACTTTGTTTCCTCCGGTGTGTACACTGTGCTGGGCATTCCGCCGAAGATTTTCGGCAGTCAAAATGTGCTCAATCTGGCTGCGGAGGGACTCAAGGACGTGGTTGGGGCCGCTTTTGCCGTAGAGCCGGATCCGGTTAAGGCAGCCGGGATGATGGTCGATCATATTGAGCACAAGCGAAACGGCTTGGGGATATAGCTGAAGAGGGCGAATGATCATTCGCCCTCTTTGTTTGGGCATCTGCGGCCAGAGGTCGCACTGGAGTCTGAGACCTTTTTTTCAGTTTTTACCCGGGTGAGCAGAGCAGAGCAGAAGTAAGAACATGGGAGGTTACCAGCGGTGCACATCTGCATCATAGGAATGGGACCGGCGGCGGTCAGTGCAGTACAGGCCATCAGAGAGGAGGATGCTCAGGTCCGAATCAGCATGTTTTCAGCCGAAGACTGTCCTCCATATTCCCCGCCCTGCCTGGGCCATTTTTTACATACCGGAGATACCGGGCCCCTTTTTTGGCAGGGCAGGGCATTTGACCGCAAGTATGCAGTGGATTGCCACCCCGGAGATCCGGTCGTGGCCATTGATCCCGACCGCAAACAGCTGCGGACCCAAGGCGGCCGGGCCTGGGATTTCGACTCCCTGATCATTGCCTCCGGCAGTTCCCTGTATGCCCCGGTCCAGGGTGCAGACAAATCAGGAGTTTTGCAGTTCAAGAATCTGGCCGGGGCCAAGGCTCTGCGGGCCAAGGCCCTGAAAGGCACAGATTTAACTGCTGTGGTTGTTGGCGGTGGATTCATTGGAGTGGAAATTGCCCTCTACCTGGCCAAGCTGGGAATACAACCGGCCTTACTCAACAGAAGGGGCTGGATCATGCCCAGGCTGCTGGATACGGAGACAGCCGGGTACGTGCAGGAAGATCTGATCCAGCAGGGCGTGGACGTGCGCCTGAATACCGAGGGCCAGGAATTTGCCGGATATACTGCGGTGGAGTATCTGGAAACTACCGATGGACAAAGACTTCAGGCCGATGTGTATATCGCAGCCACAGGAGTTAAGCCGAATATCGGATTTGTGCAAGGCTCAAAGCTGCTGGTGGATGAAGGGATCCTGGTAAACCAAAATCTTGAAACCAGCCGGGCAGGAATCTTTGCCTGTGGAGACGTGGCCCAGGCCAAGGAACTGCTTTCCGGACAGCGCCGGGTCCTGGGCCTGTATCCCGTGGCTGTGCATCAGGGATGGATTGCCGGCAAAAATGTTTTGGGCCACAACAGGACGATTCAGCATCAGACCAGCATGAATTCCCTCAAGGGCCTATCCTTTCCGCTGATGGTTGCGGGCAGGCAGGAAGGAGAGGAGTTCGCATCCAGGGGAAAAGACTGGATGCGAAAATTTTATGTGCATTCGGACAGACTGCAAGGGTTTGTGCTTTTGGGCCGGACTGATGACGCCGGGATGTATATGCGTCTGTTGCAGCAACAGCGGTCAGTACACGATGTATCGGCACAATTGTGATTTAGCTGGGTACAGATGATCCTGCCACAGCCTGGTCCCTATGGGCCAGCATCATTTTGATCTGCCCAAAGGTGTATTCATCTCCCAACTGATCTTTTATTGTCCGCAAGGAGTTTTGATCAGAGGAAGCAATGGCCTGCTCAATGGCCTTTTGAGCCTCCTGGCTGAGGACTTTATTGATATCCAGGCTGCCCTTTTGGATGAAAAAGGCCAAATGACCCTCGATAGTAGACTGGGTCAATGCTCGTTTTTTGGCAATTTGGGCAATGGATGCCCCTTCATTGAACATTTCCAGGCTGATTTCTTTGGTATTTGCAGGCGGTGCCTGGCGTGTCCCCTGTTTTGGACCTGCTGCTGGCTTGTTGGGAACAGCCACTTCCGTGATTGCGTGCTTTTTCCGGTAGGCCCGGACCAAATCCACAATCTCCTGCCCGTACTTTTCCGCAGTGCGCTCTCCTATACCTTTGATCTTCCGTAGCTGGGACAGATTGTCCGGCAAATAGACGGCAATCTGGATCGCAGTCCGTTGATGCAGGATTTTGTAATGGGCAACATCCTGTTCATGGGCCTTACGCGAGCGCCATTCCTGTAGGCTTTGATAGAACTCGGGGTGAGCAACATCGGATTCAGTGTATTCAGGCCGGGCTGGCTTGTGCTCTTTGGCTGCACTTTGATCAAGCTCCGCAGCTGTGACAGCCCGCAGGTAGCGGGCCGGGGAGAAGCCCTGTGCGCAGCACTTCATGACTGACTGTTTGATGGCCAGCTCCCTTTGTAGTTCACCCAGGATATTGTTTGTCTTTTTGGTTAACTCTTTGTTGTCTGTTTCCAGCCTCAAGGCCTGCATATGTTCAGTCAGAAAAAGGAGCATTTTGCCTTCAAACCAAGCACTGCCTTTTCTGAGCCGGTCCTGGATATGGGCATCAGTTTCCGGAAGGCGATTTTGGGCAAAGAGGGCCTTGAGCTCACGGAGAAATATCTCACTGACCTGAAAGATATCCCCGGACTTGGACTCCAGATCCTGCACGTCAGTTGGGCCCAGGACCTGGATACTTCCGGAGTTTGCCGCCACTGTCTGCGCAAGCATGCGCAGATATTTCTTGAACCTGGAGAAATTGAAGCACTCCAGAAGCAGTTTCTGTTGATAGGCAGCTTTGGCCTTGTACAACTGCTCTTCAGAAGGAGGGTTTTGTCTGGATTTGAGGGTAAAGTCGTGCACAGATGCATCCAGGCGCAATCCCCGCTGGGAAATAGGGGTGGACAGAAAAAGGCCTTCCAGGGTCTTGCACCGGCTTAAGGCTACGTAAACCTGGCCATGGGCAAAAGCTGCCTGGGCATCTATGACTGCCTGGTCAAAGGTCAGGCCTTGACTCTTGTGGATGGTGATGGCCCACGCTGGTTTGAGGGGGTAATGCTCAAAGGTCCCAATGACTTTGCGCTCAATCTCTTTGCTTTCAGGGTTGACCTGATAGGCAATATTTTCCCAGATGATTGGTTCTACGCTAATGGGCTGCTCCTGGCCCGGGCAGGAGACTTTGATTTCCTTGCTGGATATACTGCAAACATGTCCGATCTTGCCATTGTAATACAGTTTCTCCGGGGAGGGATCGTTGCGCACAAACATAACTTGTGCCCCGTGCTTCAGGATCAGGTTTTGGGGAACAGGGTAGAGATGTTCTGGAAAATCATTCGTTATATTGGCCTGATATGAAAACTCTTTTCCAGGCAGGCTGTCCATTCTGGATTCGTTGATCTGGTTTGCACTGCGATTGTGTGTGGTTAAGGTGATGGTTTTATGGTCATTGTCCGGGGGACCGTCTGGAAAGTATCTCGTGTTGAGCATGCGCACGCTTTGTTCATCCAGATCATTGTCCCGGACTCGATTGAGCAGATCAATAAACGCAGGATCTGACTGGCGATAAATATGCCGGAGCTCAAGAGTCACCAGCTTAGAGCGGGCCAGGGCCTGGCTGCTGAAAAAATAGGCTGAATCATAGGATTCCTGGAGAATTTCCCATTCATCAGGCTTGATCACTGGTGGAAGCTGGTACAGGTCGCCGATCATCAGCATCTGTACGCCGCCAAAGGGCTCGTCGCTTCGCCGGAAACGGCGGAGAACTGCATCAACAGCGTCCAGGATATCAGCCCGGACCATGCTTATTTCATCAATGACCAAGAGATCAAGGCTCTGGATAATCCGTTTCTTTTCTTTGCTGAATCTATAATTTTGCTGGCTCGTTGCTCCATGCACGTCCCGGTCAGGCAAAAATGGGCCAAAAGGGAGCTGAAAGAAGGAGTGGAGAGTAACGCCTCCGGCATTAATGGCCGCAACACCTGTCGGTGCTGTGATCACCATGCGTTTGAATCCATTCTGGGCCAGGCTGTGGAGAAAAGTGGTCTTTCCAGTCCCGGCTCTTCCGGTCAAATACAGATTGCAGTCTGTATATTGCACAAAATCTCTTGCCAGCTGGAGCTCACGGTTGGTAGTATCTGGTTGATCTATGCTGTGCACAGGCATAGCTCCTCCAAGGTATGGTATGCAATGTTGGAAAAGGCAGGGAATTTTTTGTATCTTTTCCTTCTGCCAGAAGCAAACTTAAAAGTCAACCTAACTCCCAGGACATTATGCCCACGAAAATCTTCTTCCTGCTTATTTTGGCTTTCTGCTCAGGGTTTGTGCTCACCGGCTGTGGAAGCAAACACCACTCGCAGTCCAAAGCCCCGGTCGTCAAGAGAACACAGCTCCAAGCCCTGGGCTACACCATCCAGGTCGGAGCCTTTGCTCAGGTAGACAATGCCAGAAGATTGACCAGAAAATTGGAGGGCAAGGGACTGGATGCCTATTATTTTCAACAGGCCGGTTTGTATAAAGTCCGATTTGGCGATTTCGTCTCCCGCGCAGTTGCTCAGGGCAGAGCTCAAAATCTGCAGGAGGCAGGCTGTATTGCAGACTACTACATCGTCAGGCCCAAAAGTATTTCTGGAGACAGGGAGGCTTTGCGAACCCGGATTGTCCAAACGGCCCAAAAATTTCTCGGGGTGCCCTATGAGTGGGGTGGAACCAAGGCAGAATATGGTTTTGACTGCAGCGGATTGACCATGGCCGTCTATCGGCTCAACGGCCTGAGCTTGCCCCGGACAGCCAGGCAGCAGTACAGCCAAGGCGTTCCGGTAAGCCGGAACAAACTGAACAAGGGAGATCTGGTCTTTTTTGACCCCCCGCCAAAGGGCAGGATTTCCCATGTCGGGCTCTATGCCGGAAATGGCCGATTTATTCACGCCCCGGGGACAGGAAAAACCGTCCGGTTCAGTTTACTTAGCAGTCGATATTATACAAATGCCTATGCCGGAGGCAGAACCTACATTCACAATTGAGGGAGTGAAGAAGACTGTATTGGCGTTTTGGCACTTCCTCAATATAGCTGATGTGGCCCTCCACGGTATAGATGGAGACATTCTCCCGTTCCCGACCCTCTGTGTCCAGACCAATGCGGTCCAAAAGGGCATCGGTGGTGTATCCAAAAACCAGGACGTAAAATGCCTCGCTCATATGCCCGTTATAGTCCACCCATTCCGGCAGGACGTTTGTTCTGTACAGGACGAAACAAAAGAATCAGGTAGGGGCCAGTTTGCGGCCAGCTGTCTTGGCTTGTGCCAAAAGATCTGTATCTCTGGCGATGATACCCCGATCGAAAAGCCGCAGGACCGGGAACTCGGCGACTACTTCATATCTGTAGTTCAGCAAATGGGCCTGAAAGCTTGACGCTCCGGCCTCCTGGATACCGTCCATGAAGGCCTGAAGCCAAAGGTGAGAATTGCCTTTGCGCCTTGGACTTCCTTCAATACCGAGGATCATAAGTTGCCTCCTTTGTTTCGTGCAAGCAGGAGTACGCCGACGCTAACCCTAAAAAGTCCGGTTCAAGCCGCTGGTATGGGATGAGAATTTCAGGGTTTGCGGATATTGAGCTTGCGCATGCGGGCCCGCAAGGTGCTGCGGTCCAGATCCAGGATCTCGGCAGCGCTGTTTTTCCCGCTAATTTTCCACTGCACCTGTTCAAGGACACGAATAATATAATCACGTTCTACGTTTTCCAGGGTCTTGTCGGTTCGTGCTGTATTTTTATGCGGCTTTTTCAACTCATCCACCAGCCGTAGCTTGGGACCGGAAGAGTTGATGACCGCCCGTTCAAGGACATTTTCCAACTCGCGCACATTGCCCGGCCAATGGTATTTTTGCAGCGCGTCCATAACGTTTGAGGGGATGATCTCTATGACTTTACCCAGTCTTTTTGAAATCCTGTGCACATAAAAATTGACCAGCAGTGGAATATCGTCGACTCGATCGCGCAGGGGAGGCGTGGTGATCGGGAAAACATTCAGCCGGTACCAGAGATCTTCCCGGAAAGCGCCTTTGCGGACCTCCTCTTCCAGATTGCGATTGGTAGCGGAAATGACTCGAACATCGACTTTTTGTGTCTTGGAACTGCCCAGGCGCTCAAACTCGCCGTTCTCTAAGACCCTGAGCAACTTGGGCTGTAATTCCAGGGGCAACTCACCTATTTCATCCAAAAACAGAGTGGCACCGTTGGCAATTTCAAAGCGCCCCAAGCGTTTGGAATGCGCCCCGGTGAACGCGCCTTTTTCATGCCCGAAGAGTTCGCTTTCAATCAAAGTGGAGGGCAAAGCTGAACAATTCATTTTTACCAGGGCCCGTTCCTTGCGCGGGCTCGTGCCGTGAATGGCTCTGGCCACAAGTTCCTTGCCCGTTCCGGTTTCTCCGAGAATCAAGACGTTTGTGTCTGTGCCGGCGATCTGTTCAACCTTGTAGAATACGTAATTGATTGCATCGCTTTGGCCGACGATGTTTTCATGATTGTATACCAGTTTGATCTCTTCCTGGAGATAGGCCCTTTCAGCTTCGAGCTGGTCTTTGAGCTTTTTGATTTCAAAAAGGGCTTCTTCAGCGGACTGCCTGTTTTTTTCCGCCTCTTGCCTTGCCCTACTCAATTCGGCGGTTCGTTGGGCAACTCTTTCTTCCAGGTGTCGTTTGTAATATTCACGTTCGCTCACATCCTCTATGGCCAGCAGAATGAGCTGGGTTTGGCTGTCCCGGCCATGTATCCGCCTGGCATTGAGGTGCATGATCTTGCGGCCGATGGTCTCAAAGTCATGTTCTACTTCAAAGTCGTGAAAACTGGTATTTTGAGGGAGGATGCCTTCAAGCAGTTCCCTGAGCCCGGGAATATTCCATTGCCGGTTGCCCAGCTCATATATCAGGACGCCCTCTGTTTCATCCGGGCTGACATCAAAGGTGTGGAAAAAGGCATTATTGGCCGTTACAACTTTCAGGTCCTGATCAAGCACGATCAAGGGTTCGCGGATCGACCCCAGGATGCTGTCAAATATTTCCAGAAAGGCTCTTGGCATTTGCTTGACCTATGCTTGTCTGCTGCTTGTCTTTTTTCACTTCCTTCCTCAAATACGAATGAGGACAAAAAGTACTTTATTTTTTGCACGCTGCACTTGAGCAGCGCGGGAAATGAATTCCCGCTCGCTCCCCTGAGTGCCTTATCTGTGGTGAAAAATATTTTCAATTCAGCAAACCACAGAGAGCAAAGAGATAAAACGACGTTTCGCTGGAATGCTGTTAAGCTCAATCTTTTTATTGGGTTGCGGGCGAAGCCCGCTTTGGTAATTATATTCATGGTTCTATTATTCGCAAGCATTATGGCCGGATATTTCCGAAGCTTTGCCCGGTTTTGATTCTCAAAGCCCTCGGTTGCGGATGATCTTGATCAACAAACCAAACCCGATCATGCCGGAGACAATAAAGCCGATGATGCCTATCACCGGGACCTCCTTCCAAAGCGGAGGGACCCTGGAATGGACGATTATGGCCGAACCAATGACCAAGGAGCCCAGCACAACGGCAAATGCCAGGGTAGAGCTGGCCTTGAACATGCTTTCCCGGGCTTTCCCCAGGCTTTGCTCTTCCAGGTTCAGGCTAAGCCGGCCCGAAGAGAGCGTTTCAATGACCCTGTAGTAGTCACCAGGAAAGTTTTGGACCAGCTCCGCAAGGTCACCGGCTAAGGTGTTTGCCCTAACCTGCATCCGGCTCAGATCATATCGGTCTTTGACCAATTTTTCAGCAAAAGGGGTCAGTTGAGCGGTGAAATCGAATTTGGGATCCAGGGCAGAGGCGACGCCTTCAATAGTTAATAGAGATTTGACCAGCAGGAAGAGATCCGGTGGCAGTCGAAGGCCTTGAGCCACCAGGATCTCCACAAGCTCGCCCAGAAGGGCTGTAAAAGAGAACTCTCCGGCCTGAGCGCTTTGAAAGCGCTCAATAAGCTCCGCGATGTTCCGTTCTATGCTTTGGGCGGTGGCAAAATCCCGACTTCCCGCAAGCTTGACCACCACTCTGGCTGCCTTTTGCTCATTTTGGGCCATAATGCTGGTTAAGAGGTCACTGACCACTTCCAGATCCCTTTGTATCAGGCTGCCGGTCAGGCCAAAATCTATATAGCACAGCCGGCCGTCGTCCAAGAGTATGATATTGCCCGGATGAGGATCGGCGTGAAAAAAGCCGTAACGAAATATTTGCTGCAGGGTCAGATCGGCGCCTTGTTCAGCGATCCGTGTTCTTTCCTCAGGACTCAGGGACGCGTCATCCAGCAATTCCGACAGAGGACGACCCGGGATGAACTCCATAGTGAGCACCTGCTGCGTGCTCTGCTGGTGATAAATCTGAGGCACCTTGATCTCATCTTGCCCGGTAAATTGGGTGCCGAAACGATGGATAGCCGCCGCCTCCCGCCGGAAGTCCAACTCTTGGAACATGCCCTTTTCAAACTCGGCAACAATCCCCCGGGGCCCCCATCTTTGCACTTGGGGCACAAAGCGCTCCAGGAGTTCAGCCAGCTCCTGGAGGATATCGATATCGACCTTAACAAGTTCATGGAGCCCGGGACGCTGCACCTTCATGACCACAGTTTCCCCGCTTGGCAGCACAGCCCGGTGTATCTGGGCAATGGAAGCCGCAGCCAGAGGAGTCTCGTCGAATTCCAAAAATAAATCCTGGATCGGTCTGCCCAGTTCTTTTTCAACGATCTGCACAGCCTGGCTGGAAGGAAAGGGTGAAACGCTTTTCTGCAGTTTTTCCAGCTCCTTCTGCAGCTCTTTGGGAATCAGGTCCGGGCGATTACTCAGGATTTGTCCCAGCTTTATGAACGTTGGACCCAGTTCCTCGGCAACCATACGGATTCGCTCCCATGTGTTGGCTTTACCAACAAATTGTACTTGCCGCGGTGATGCTCTCCCGAACAATCTGCCCCCGAACCGCAGGAACTTGCCGATGCCGGTCTGGTACGCGATTTCATCAAACCCATAGGCGGCCATGGTGGATAGAATCTTGCGATAGCGCTTGAATCTGAGCCGGCCGTTTCGGGTCAAAAGGCCCAGAATCCTCATCCGCATTGAACAACTCCTTATAAAAACACATTATACGATGCATCAGAATGTTTATGTGAATGCCGGGGCATGAGGATGATTGGGCAAAAGCCGCCTCGAGACGACTCGCAAACACCAGTACCGCAAACGCTAGAACGTATAAAACCCACTTGTGTCCATTACCCTTCTGCGCATTATTCCACTGAAGACCCAGAAACATCTCTTGTCTCCTGATATAGAATCTTTTTCTTAAAGCTTCATGCGGATGTGAATGCGATTGACCAACATCTTTTCAAAGCTTGAATATCGATAGAGTGATCCACACCCTATGGGCTAGATTAGATAACTGAACGGATATGCCGTTCAGAACCGCTTTGTATAAATCGCGGTGGCGAAACCATGAATCTTGCGTAAAACCACTGCCTCTGGCGGTGGATAGCCTGACTCAAGCGATTTCTGTTTACTCGGACACCTGGTATTTGACGATCAGATCGTTTTTGACGGATTGAACCCCTTTCACGCTACGCGCGATTTGTCCGGCCTTGTCCTTGGCATCCTGTGTATTGACAAATCCGCTCAGTTGGACCGTCCCTTTGTAGGTTTCAACGCTGATCTGGAATGATTTGAGAAAATCCTCTTTTGCCAGGAGCGATTTGACCTTGGTCGTGATGACGCTATCATCGACATACTCCCCGGGGCTCGACTTAGTGGATGTCGATGCACAGCCCACTAAGGTAAACAGAAGGGCGAAAAAGACTAAACTGCTGATAAGCGTGCGTTTCGTGTTCATCATCGAAGCTCCTTTTTAAAAATGGTTCATTTTGGGTAGCATGGCATCGGCGGATCACACCCGCCGGCGACCTTGAAGAACCTGGAACAGTACCACTATGATGGCAACCACCAGCAATACATGAAGGATGCCGCCCAAGGTGTAGCCGGTCATAAGTCCCAGGCCCCATAGAATGAGAAGTACCACGAATATTGCCCAAAGCATGTTGACCTCCCCTGTGAAACGTTTTCAATTGGTATGTAGACGTCTGTGATTACTTATCGAAACCTTTCTTGATCTCGCCGGATTTCTCTTGAACTTTTCCGGCCGTGTTTTCATCTTTTCCTTCGGTTTCCAATTTGGATTTTTTGGTCATTTTGCCGGCGACCTCTTTAATTTTCCCCTTGAATTGATAGAGCTTACCTTTTATTTCTTCTTCAGTGCCTGATTTCATGGCAGATCTCCTTTTGGATGATGGTTATCCGAATGGTGAGGTATTGAGGCAGAACAGAAGTGTGTTTTGAATCTTCAGTTCTTGCTAATATTATATTCAATATTTATGCCAGATATAAAATGCTCACCATGACGAACCTATCATTCTGATCTTTTGGTTAAAACTTATAAACAAGAATTAACCTTATCAATGTCGGGTGTTACATAAAAAAGGTCATATGAGACCAAAGGTCTCATATGACCTTTTTTATGTGCTGAATGGGGTGAAGAAAAAAATGAAATTGGAATGAGGAGTTACGGTTTGTGGATATTGAGTTTTCGCATGCGGGCGCGCTTCATGAATTCGGCATCGAGCGGAAATCCCATACCGGGAGCTTAAGTATCTTTATCCGGTTGACCACGGCGACGACGTCCTAGGTGCTGCGCGCCAGATCACCGGCCCATTTTTTAAGCTCTTCGGACGCCACCTGACCGCTGAGAAAGACGACTCCTTCCTTGACCAAGACTTGCGGGT
>CAYZLB010000028.1:0-3927 GCA_964479235.1 uncultured Desulfohalobiaceae bacterium | reverse complement strand
TTGGTGTCAAACCCCAGTTTTTTCCCAAGCGCGAGCATGTTTTTGCTCTCATGCATTGCCGATGCTGCCGGTGCTTTCACTCGCGCCCACCACCGCCACCCGGCGCGAGGCTGGGAGATACGATCCAGATTGTACTGATTCATATTACGATGTCTCCTTGAGTACAGATGCATTCCAGCTTGTGATTCGGTTGGCGGTCATGTTTAGGAATTATTCATAGAAAAATAAGCCATAGAATGGCGATTATTCTTGATTTTTGCTCTGCTCTCAAAGGATTGGTAAGCGCTGCTACAACACACGCAGTTCACAGACGCGCCGGAAGTGATAGCCGTAGATGGCCAGGGTGACGGCCAGAGACATGGCCCGTGGCCGTTTGAACAGGGTCCAGAAGAAGAGCTTCCAGTAGTGAAACCGCTCTTTTCCCAGGATGCCCAGGCGGACAATCGACCGCATAAGGGCCATCAGGCTTTCGGAGGTGGTCCGGGTACGCAGGAGGCTCTTATTGTTTGGATGATTATACTCCCGAAGAAAGGTTATCACCCGCTGATAGTAGGCCTCAGGCGAATAAATATTCTTTAAAATTTCCCTGTATCCGTTTTGCAGGGATTCCAAGTTCATGACCGGCAGGATGTTGGTGGTACCATCCACATTATCCCCGGAAAAATACTCTTTCAGCCGGCCAGCCTGTTGAAGTCTGCTGTACAGCCTGGTGCCGGGAGGGGCCTGGAGCAGTCCGACCATTGCCGTGGCTATGCCGCTTTTTTGGATGAATTCCACAATAGAAGTGAAAATTCCGGTATCATCACTATCAAAACCAACGATGAATCCGCCCTGGACCTGGATTCCAAATCCCTGGATGCGTTTCACGTCCTGGATCAGATCCCGATGTGTGTTTTGCCCTTTGCCGCATTCGGCCAGACTTGCCTCGTTTGGTGATTCAATGCCGATGAACACGGCGTCAAAGCCTGCGTCAGCCATCATGGTCAGCAGTTCTTGGTCATCGGCCAAGTTGATGGAGGCCTCAGTGCCAAAGGGCACGCCTTTTTTGTCTCTTCTCCAGCTGATCAGGGCGGGCAACAGCTCGGTTTTGAGCCGATGTTTGTTGCCGATAAGATTGTCATCCACAAAAAAGATTCCCCCTCGCCACCCCTGGGCGTAGAGACTGTCCAGCTCGTCGATTATCTGAGACGCTTTTTTGTTCCGCGGGGTACGTCCCAAAAGGGTCGTGATGTTGCAGAAGTCGCAATTAAAAGGACATCCCCGGGAATACTGAAGGCTCATGGTTGCATAGTGTTCGAGTTCCAGCAGGTCCCAGCGGGGAATGGGCGTTTGCCCCATGTCAGCGAACGTATCCGTGGAGTAAATCCGTCTTGCCTGTCCCTGATCCAGGTCTTTCAAAAATTCGGGCAGGGTCAGCTCGGCCTCGTTGAGCACGAAATGATCCACCTCAGGAAAATGCTCATGTTCAATCGTGAACAGAGGTCCTCCGGCAACAACCTTCAGCCCCGCGTCCAGGCATTTTTTGATTACCTTTTTGGATGATTCACGCTGCACGGTCATGGCGCTTATGAATGCGTAATCAGCCCACCCCAAATCTTCCATGGACAATCCCCGGATGTTTAAGTCCACCAGGCGCAGGTTCCAGTCTTGAGGAAGCATGGCGGCTATAGTCGCCAGCCCCAGAGGGGGCAGGGCGACCTTTTTGCCCACGAAGTTCAGGGCGTGCTTAAAACTCCAGAAAGTATCCGGGATCTCCGGATAGATCAGCAAGATATTGGGAGTATGTGTCTGAATAGCAGCCATATGCCCTCCGGTATTTTTTCCCCTGCATGAATTGGTGATTCGAATCCGGGAAAATGCTTCCTATGATGCCGACGCTCCGGCCGCAGACAGCATCTGTCGGAGTTCCTCGCCCTGCACACTTTCCTGCTTCAAGAGAAGAGAGGCCAAGTCGTCAAGCACTGGCCGTCGTTCCAAGAGGATTTGACGTACCCGCTGATGGGCTTCGTCGATAAACCTGGTGATTTCCTCATCGATTTGAGCGGCTTTGGCTTCACTGTAATTTTTTCCGGAAGAAAAGCCTTCCTGAGGAAACATCGCCTGACGCGGGCGCTCATAGCTTACCAGGCCCAAAAGATCGCTCATGCCGTATTCGGTGACCATGGCCCTGGCAATGTCCGAGCCCCGCTGCAGGTCGTTCTGCGCCCCGGTGGAGATTTCATTAAAGACCAGTTCCTCTGCCACCCTGCCGCCCAAGAGAACGGCCAGGCGATCGAGCAGCTCGGAGCGGGTCATTAAATACCGATCTTCTGTGGGCTGCTGCTGGGTGTATCCGAGCGCCGCAATGCCCCGGGGGATAACCGAGACCTTATGCACCGGATCGGCGTGCTCGACCGATTCGGCCACGATGGCATGTCCGGACTCATGGAAGGCCACAGTTTCTTTCTCCAGGGCATTCATCATCCGGTTTTTTTTCTGGAGCCCCCCAATCACCCGGTCTATGGCTTCATCGAAATCCGTCGGCTCCACAGTTTCCTTATCGTCCCGCGCTGCCAGCAGTGCAGCCTCATTGACGATGTTGGCCAGGTCCGCGCCTACAAATCCGGGTGTGCGGCCGGCGATCTGATGCAGATCGACTTCTGGAGCCAAAGCCACGTTTCTGGAGTGAATGTTCAAAATGGCTTCCCGGCCGTTGATATCCGGGCGGTCCACCAGGACCTGGCGGTCCAGGCGCCCGGGGCGGAGCAGGGCTGGATCCAGGATCTCCGGCCGGTTGGTGGCGGCCATTATGATCACCCCTGTATTGGCTGAAAAGCCATCCATCTCCACCAAAAGCTGGTTTAATGTCTGTTCGCGTTCGTCATGCCCGCCCATGACATTCATCCCCCGGGCTTTCCCCAGGGCATCGAGCTCATCGATGAAGATGATGCATGGTGCCTGGGCCGCGGCCTGGGAAAAGAGATCCCGAACCCGGGCCGCTCCCACGCCCACGAACATTTCCACGAATTCAGACCCGCTGATGGAAAAGAAGGGCACTTGGGCCTCTCCAGCCACTGCCCGGGCCAGAAGGGTTTTGCCGGTTCCGGGGGGACCGACCAGCAAGACCCCCTTGGGGATTCTGCCTCCAAGCTTCTGAAATTTTTCCGGTGTCTTGAGGAACTCAACCACCTCCTCAAGCTCTTCCTTTGACTCATCAATGCCGGCAACATCGGCAAAAGAAACCTTGATGTCGCTTTCTGCAGAGATCTTGGCCTTACTCTTGGAAAAAGACATAACCCCCATGCCGGAGCCCATCTTTTTCATGGCGAACCACCAAATCAGGAAAAAGAAGCCAAGGGGCAGAATCCAGGCAAGAATGCTGCTCAGGAATTTATTTTCATAGCGGCCGGAATAACTGAGCTTATGTTTGTCCAGGTCGTTGACCAGGTCTGAGTCATTTACCCGAACAGTTGTGAAATCTCGTTCCGGGGTTCCGGCCAACTTGCCTTTGATATTTTCCGGTCCGATCACCAGGTCGCTGACCATACCCTGTTCGACGTACTGTTTAAATAAACTATAGGGAATGGTTTCTGATTTTGAAGTAAACATGGACTGCTGCAGATACGAAATGAAGAGAATGGCCAACACCACATACCAGATGCTGAAACGCGCTTTGCCCGGCTGTGGACTTTTGTCTTTCTGTCCACCGGAGCTGAAAAGGGAGCGCAGTTTGTTTTTGATGTTTCCGGTTGGATCATTCTCGTTGAGAGCCATTTCTACTTTCCTGTATTTTGAGCTAGATTTCGCATATTTTATATTTTTTCGATTCCGATCCCAATTTCGGTCCCATCATGACGATATAGCGTTAAGACGAAAATCCGGCCCCCTTGTTAATTCAGACGTCACTGCAAAAAGTCGCTCTACGTTTATATGAGATAAAATTTTGAA
>CAYZLB010000027.1:0-25510 GCA_964479235.1 uncultured Desulfohalobiaceae bacterium | reverse complement strand
AGGGTTTGCGTTTGTTGGGTCCGGAGGCCGAGGTGCAGCCTGGAAGCAAGGTGAGTTGAGTTACAAACCATGATCGAATAACCAATAACAGGACGCCGGAGACAAGGCTGACACCTCTTTTCTATCCTTTAATACAGGCCAAAGGGGAGACCCGGACCACTTTTCGGGCCAGGCCGGCTCTGTGGGTGCTTTCAACCACTTCGTTGACATTTTTGTAGGCCTGGGGAGCTTCTTCGGCTGCTCCCCGTTTGCTGGCCGTTCGGACAATGATTCCCCGCCGGGCCAGGGCGTTGATAACGCTCCGGCCCTTCCATTTTTTTGTCGCTTGTCTCCTGCTCATGCTCCGCCCAGCCCCATGGCAGGCTGAACTCCAGGCCAGTCCTTCCCCGGCCTTGTTTCCTGCCAGAATATAGGAATGCGATCCCATGGTGCCGCCGATGAGCACAGGTTGGCCCACATCCCTGTATTGGACCGGAAGGTCCGGATGGCCGGGGCCAAAAGCACGGGTCGCCCCTTTGCGGTGCACAAACAAAGATTTTGGCCGGCCATGGACTGTATGTTCTTCGATCTTGCAGGTATTGTGACTTACATCGTAGATCAGAAAGAGACAGGCTTCCGGGAAAAGGCGGACAAAGGCTTCCCGGACCAGGTGAGAAAGGATCTGCCGATTGGCCAGGGCGCAATTGATGCCGCAGACCATGGCCTGATAAAAATCCTGACCTTCAGTGGACCGGATCGGGGCGCAGACCAGTTCCCGTTCGGGCAGGACCAGCTTGTACTTGGCGGCTGCCCGGCCCAGAGTCTGCAAATAGTCGGTGCCGATCTGGTGCCCTAAGGCCCTGGAACCGCAGTGAATGGAGATCAGAATGTCCTCCAGTTCCAGTCCAAAGGCTGCGGCGGCAGCTGGATCGTAAATTGTGTCCACTACCTGGATTTCCAGGTAGTGATTGCCGCTGCCCAGGGTACCCATTTGCTTGTATTGACGTTCCTTGGCCGCAGAACTGAGTTTGGATGGATCTGCACCAGGGGTCCGGCCGTGATCTTCAATACGGGCCAGGTCCTCGGGCCGGCCGTATCCTTGGCCAACGGCCCAGGACGCCCCATCGACCAGGACACGGTCAAGCTGTTTTTGGTTCAAGGAGATGGCTCCCTTTGAGCCCACGCCGGCAGGAATACGATGGAAGAGGAGGTCGGTCAGCTGTTCCAGGCGGGGAGCAATATGGGATCGTTGAAGGGAAGTGTGCATGCTGCGCACGCCACAGGAGATATCGTAACCGATACCGCCCACAGAGATGACCCCGCCCTGGTCTGGGTCAAATGCGGCGACGCCTCCGATGGGGAATCCGTATCCCCAGTGGGCGTCCGGCATGGCCAAAGAGGCCTGCACAATGCCCGGGAGGCAAGCCACATTGGCTGCCTGTTCCAGGACTGTGTCCTCCAGTTCCCGAATCAGCTGTGAGGAGCCGAAAAATACGGCTGGAACGCGCATTCGGCCTTGAACCGGGAGTTCAAACCGGCATTCGCCTGCCGGAACCAGGTCGGTGGTACGCATGGTCTATGCCCTTGAAAAGCTTTTGAATATGGACGGATCAGTTCAGGGGCTCAAAGGTTCGACCAGAATATAATCAGCCTCGTTGTTGCGCAAGGACAAGGTGAAATCATTGATCTTCAGGGCTACTGGATCTTTGAGTGGGGCCCGCCCGATAACCTGTACTTCCACTCCCGGGATCAGGCCCATGTCCCTGATTCTGCGACCAAGCTCTCCATGAGCTTTTAATGAGATAATTTTGGCCCGTTGATTGAGGCGGAGTTGACGAAGGCCGATATAAGGTTGACTCATGGCTCTAGTGTTCAATGCCCTTGCTGGGTGATTACTCCGATGAAAAGGCCAGAATTTTTGAGGCCATTCCCTGGCCTAAAACCAACTCAGCATTGCGGACTTTCATCCGACATGGACCTCCGCCGCAGGAGGTGATCTCAATGTTGGTTCCTGGAGTCAGTCCCATGGCGTAGAGCTTGGAGCGCGCACCCCCGCCGGCATTCAAAGAGGCAATGGTTACCTTGCTGCCAGAAGGAAAATGATTTAAAGGAAAAGCACCCATAGGGACAACCCTCGTAGTGAATAGATTGGCAAGTTTAGAAGACCTAATTCTTATAAGGAGATCACTTCCTCCTGTCAAGGGAGATTTTGGGCACTCGACGCTTTGTCTTTTCAGCTCTGTGTTCTCTCCTGACCTCTGTGGTTGGCTCGTATTAAACGAGATCCAACCCAGATCGCTGGCTTGGCCGTCCGGGATCGCCAGGCTCCAGCCTGGCCTAAGAAGTGCGAGCGCCGCTCGCCCCTTGTCAAACCACAGTTTCATACTCGACCAACCCGGCAAAGCGAACGTATATATTTCACCACAGAGGCCACAGAGTTAGAGATGGCCTCATAAGGATGTGAGTTGGAGGTCATTTAGGGAGAACAAATTTGCCCTGTAGACCGCCCTTGCCCCGATTTTGCGAATACAGTACACCTGTCATCGGACAGGCGAGATTTGGTTTGTTGCCTCTCCCATGGTTTTCTACGCTTCAAACAGTGAGAATTATGCCCAAACGGACTGATCTGAAACGAATTATGCTCATTGGTTCAGGGCCGATCATTATTGGTCAGGCCTGTGAATTTGACTACTCCGGAACCCAGGCCTTAAAAGCCCTGAAGGAGGAAGGCTATGAGGTGGTGCTGATCAATTCAAATCCAGCCACGATCATGACCGATCCAGACCTGGCGGATAAGACGTATCTGGAACCCATCACCCCGGAGGTTGTGGCCCAAATCATTGCCCGGGAACGTCCGGACGCCCTGCTGCCCACATTGGGAGGACAGACTGGCCTGAATACCGCCGTAGCCGTGGCAGAGCACGGGGTGCTGGAGCAATACGGTGTGGAGCTCATTGGGGCCTCTCTGCCGGTGATTCAAAAGGCTGAGAGCAGACGTGAGTTTCGGCAGGCCATGGAAAAGATAGGGCTGCAGGTGCCCAAAAGCGGTATTGCCCAAACTCTGGAGCAGGTGCGGGAATTTGCCCGGTCTTTGGCTTTTCCCATCATTATCCGTCCGGCCTATACCTTGGGCGGGACCGGAGGCGGTGTGGCCTATAATAAAGAGGAACTGGAGACCATTGCCAAGCAGGGCATGGCCGCGAGCATGACTTCGGAAGTCATGCTCGAAGAATCCCTTTTGGGCTGGAAGGAATTTGAGCTGGAGGTCATGCGGGACCGGAAGGACAACTGCGTGATCATCTGTTCCATCGAAAATGTGGATCCCATGGGTGTGCATACCGGGGATTCCATAACCGTGGCCCCGGCTCAGACCTTGACTGATCGTGAATATCAGGCCATGCGGGATGCTTCCATGGCTATTATGCGCGAGATCGGGGTAGAGACAGGAGGCTCTAATGTCCAGTTTGCGGTCAACCCTGAAAACGGGCAGATGATGGTCATTGAGATGAACCCACGGGTTTCCCGGTCGTCAGCATTGGCCTCCAAGGCAACGGGTTTCCCCATTGCCAAGATCGCGGCAAAGCTGGCAGTGGGCTACACCCTGGATGAGCTTCCAAACGACATCACCCGGGAGACAGTAGCCTGCTTCGAACCATCCATTGACTACTGTGTGGTCAAGATCCCCCGGTTTACTTTTGAAAAATTTCCCAAGGCCCAGGATGTGCTGACCACTTCCATGAAGAGTGTGGGCGAAACCATGGCTATCGGCCGGACCTTCAAGGAGGCTCTGCAAAAGGGATTTCGATCGCTGGAAATCGGGATGCCTGGACTGGCTAAGGATTTTTATCCAATCAGCCCGGATCCGGATCCGGAACTGGTCCGAAGCAAACTGCGGGTTCCGAATTCAGAGCGTCTGTTGTATCTGCGGCAGGCCATTTTGGACGGATTCTCAGACGCAGAGATCCATGCCCTGACCAGGATCGATCCATGGTTTATGGCCCATATCCGCGAACTCGTGGAATTTGAATCACGCTTGCTGGAAGCTGCGGCCCTGCTTCCGGAATGGAAGCCCGGCAGGGAGCTGTCGGAATTGCTCCGGGAGGCCAAAGAATTTGGATTTTCCGACCAGCAATTGGGGACAATTTTTTCCCGTCCTCAAGGCGAGGTACGGGATTTGCGGAAAGAAATGGACATTCTGGCCACGTATAAGCTGGTTGATACCTGTGCCGCCGAGTTTGAGGCCTATACCCCATATTTTTACTCCTCGTATGAGCGGGAAAACGAGGCCAGAACCGCTGCCTCCCGAAAGGTAGTCATTTTAGGCGGGGGGCCGAACAGAATCGGACAGGGAATCGAGTTCGACTATTGTTGCGTCCACGCCTCCTTTGCCCTCCAGGATATGGGCCTGGAATCGGTGATGGTCAATTCCAATCCCGAGACCGTCAGTACAGACTACGACACATCCGACCGCCTGTATTTCGAGCCGTTGACTCTGGAAGATACCTTAAACATCATTGAGCAGGAGCAGCCGGAAGGGGTGATTGTCCAGTTCGGTGGGCAGACCCCGCTGAATCTGGCTGTACCCTTACTGGAAAACGGAGTGCCTATACTGGGCACATCCCCGGACAGCATTGACCGGGCCGAGGACCGGGAACGATTCCAGGAGCTTTTGCATATACTTAATCTCAAGCAGCCGGAGAACGGCACGGCCGCCTCCGGGGACGGGGCCTTGGCTATTGCGCAGCGAATCGGGTATCCTCTGGTGGTTCGCCCCTCATATGTCTTGGGCGGCCGGGCCATGGAAATCGTCTACGATGAAGAGGATTTGATCAATTATTTTCGGGAGGCGGTGATCATCTCCCCGGATCATCCAATACTTTTGGACAAGTTCATGGAAAACGCCATTGAAATCGATGTGGATGCAGTCTCCGATGGAGAAGATACGTATGTAGCAGGAATCATGGAACATATAGAAGAAGCTGGGGTCCACTCCGGTGACTCGGCCTGTGTTTTGCCTCCGCATACCATCGGTCCGGACGTGATCGAAGAACTCAAACGTCAAACCAAGGCCCTGGCCAGGGAACTGCAGGTCACTGGCTTAATGAATATTCAGTTCGCCATTAAGGGCAGGGAGATATATATTCTGGAAGTCAATCCCCGGGCATCCAGGACCGTGCCCTTTGTGAGCAAGGCCACAGGGGTTCCCCTGGCCAAGCTGGCCACCCGGGTGATGATGGGGCAGCGGCTGCGGGACCTGGATCCATGGTCCAAGAGAAAACGGGGATATCTGGCAGTCAAGGAGGCGGTCTTGCCTTTTAGCCGCTTTCCGGGTGTGGACACCCTGCTTGGGCCGGAAATGCGCTCTACCGGCGAGGTCATGGGCATCGATACCTCTTTTGGACTGGCCTATATCAAGAGCCAGTTAGCCGCCGGGCAAAAATTGCCTTTGCAGGGTACGGTTTTTATCTCGGTCAATGATCAAGATAAGCCTCATATGATAGAACCGGCCCGCATTTTTTCCCAGCTCGGCCTGCGGCTGGTCGCCACAGGGGGAACCGCAGATTTTTTCGCCGAATATGGAATTGTAGCCGAGAAGGTGAACAAAGTCTATGAAGGCCGACCCAACGCTATTGACCTGATCAAAAACAAAAAGGTCGATCTGGTTATCAATACCTCGTCCGGGAAATTGACCATCCGCGATTCATCGTCTCTGCGCCAAGCCACCATTTTGTACAATCTCCCCTATACGACCACCTTGGCCGGGGCCAAGGCCATGGCTCAAGCCATGCGTGAACTTCAGGGGCGAGTGATGGATGTGCGCAGTTTGCAGGAGTATTATGGACATGCCTAAGGAATACTGTGGTCTGATCGGCATCTACGATCATACGGAAGCCGCGCGTATGGCCTATTTCGGACTCTACGCCCTGCAGCACAGGGGGCAGGAAAGCGCCGGCATAGTGACTTGGGACGGAGGAAAATTACGGGAACAACGAGGCATGGGTCTGGTCGCCGATGTGTTCAGCGAACGGCACTTGGGCCATGAGCTCAAGGGCAAAGTGGCCATTGGGCATATCCGCTATTCGACGACTGGCGCCTCCCTGCTGCGCAATGCCCAACCTTTTATGGTCCGCTTTCGGGATTTGCACATGGCCATTGCCCACAATGGAAACCTCGTCAATACGTATCAGCTGCGTAAGGAATTGGAGGACCAGGGCTCCCTGTTTCAGACCAGTATGGACAGTGAAGTGTTCATGCATCTGGTGGCCAAAAATTTAAACGGCAATACTCTGGAAGAGGCCATAGCCTGTGCCTGCCGCCGGGTGCAGGGGGCGTATTGTTTGCTTATTCAGGCCAATTCCAAACTCATCGCTGTCCGCGATCCCTGGGGATTCCGTCCTCTTGTCCTGGGCCGGGTTGGGGGAACGACGGTTTTGGCCTCAGAAACATGTGCCCTGGACCTTTTGGAGGCTGAGTACCTGCGGGAGGTACGGCCTGGAGAGATGGTGGTCATCGAGGGCGGACGTCTGTCCAGTATACAGGCTGTGGAAGCAAACCAGAAAACTCCGTGTATCTTTGAGCTTATTTATTTTGCCCGGCCAGACTCTGTTGTCTTTGGGCACACAGTCTATACCTGCCGCAAAAACATGGGACGTATGCTGGCAGAAGAAGCCCCGGTGGAGGCGGATTTCTGCATGCCTTTTCCCGACTCCGGAGTGTATGCCGCTGTGGGCTATGCCCAGGCCTCTGGTCTTCCCTTTGAGAACGCCATGATCCGTAACCACTATGTGGGCCGGACCTTTATCCAGCCCTCCCAGGATATGCGAGACTTCGGGGTCCGGGTCAAGCTCAATCCGGTCAAGGATATGATCAAGGGCAAGCGGATCGTGATTATTGAGGACTCTATTGTTCGAGGGACGACCATCCGGACCCGGATCAAAAAACTGCGGGAAATGGGGGCCAGGGAGCTGCATTTGCGGGTCAGCTGTCCGCCTATTTGTCATCCCTGTTATTATGGGATCGACTTTTCTTCCAAAGGAGAACTTATTGCAGCCAATCATACAGTTGCAGATATTGCCAAATATATCGGCCTCGATTCTCTGCATTTTTTGAGCGCCGACGGCCTGCGTCAAGCCGTCGGCGGAGACCGCGACTATTGTCTGGCCTGCTTTCAAGGAGAATACCCGGTCCTTCCGGGAGAGCACTATGGAAAGGCACGCTTTGATTAAATGGATATGAATTTTTCTGAATCTCAAGGAAAGAATGGCTTCAGCCGGAACTGGCTGGAACTGGCCCGAGATGTTCTGGATACGGAAATCCAAGGGCTACAACATGTCCGGGACAACCTGGGATCGGAGTTTGAAAGGGCTGTGCAGCTCCTGGCCGCCTGTCAGGGCCGGGTTGTGGTTTCCGGGCTGGGGAAGTCCGGCCTGGTCGGACGGAAAATTGCCGCTACCTTCAGCAGCACCGGCACGCCTGCCTCTTTCCTTCACCCTGTGGAGGGGGCGCATGGCGATTTGGGCATGATCAGAACCGGGGATGTTGTCCTGGCCATCTCCAACAGCGGTGAAACCGACGAACTCAATGCCATTATTCCGGCCTTGCTCAGCCTCGGAGCCCAGATCATCGGTTTGACCGGCAATCCGGAATCGAGTATGGGCCGGATGTGCGATGTGGTCTTAAGCACCAAGGTGCCCCGGGAGGCCTGCACTTTGGGATTGGCCCCAACAGCCAGCACCACGGCCACGTTGGCCATGGGTGATGCCCTGGCCGTGGCCTTGATTGAATGGAAAGCCTTTGGGCGCGAAGATTTTCGTCGTAATCATCCAGGTGGAGACCTGGGGCGGCAATTGAGTCAGGATATTGCCTCCCTGATGCATACGGACAATATTCCAGTTGTGGATAGTGATCAGCCATTGGGCCGGGCTCTGCAGGTCCTGGACCAGGGCGGTCTGGGAACCGTGATTGTTTTAAACCAAAAGAAAAGGCTTGAGGGGATTTTGACTGATGGAGATGTGCGGCGGATGATCTGCCGCAGGAAATACGACCTGGACCAACCGATCCACAACTACATGACTGTGCATCCAAAATATGTCATTATTGGACAAAGAGTGGGTCAGGTCCTGGATCTGATGGAAAAAGGGGCGATCATGGTCTTGCCGGTGGTGGACGATACACTCATCCTCCAAGGCATCGTCCACATGCATGATCTGTTGGGCAAGGGACGGCTGAGCTTTAACGGATTGACCAAAACCCAGGACATGTAAGCCCGCTCTCGAATGCAAGCGATACTTTGCGTCCAACGATATGAAAACTCTGTGAAGTCAGCTGATGCGTAAATTTTTGTCCATACTGGGTACAGTATTTTTGTCTTTTGTTCTCCTGGGGCTGGGTGGCGGGATTGGCCTCTATTTGTGGGTGACCAAGGATATGCCCAGGATTGAAGAACTTTCGGACTACAATCCGGCCCTGACCACAACTGTATATGCCCATGACGACCGGGTTTTGGGCTATCTGGCCCAGGAAAAGCGTTTCCTTCGTCCTCTGGATCAGATGGCCGAGGTGATTCCGGCCTGCTTCCTGGCTGCTGAAGACCACAATTTCTATCAGCACGAAGGCATTGATGTCTTGGGTATCCTGCGGGCGGCGATGAAGAACCTGCAGGCAGGACATATCGTCCAGGGCGGGAGCACTATTACCCAGCAGGTGATCAAAGCCCTGCTTTTGACCCCCAAGCGCAGTTATGAGCGAAAGCTCAAGGAAGCCATTCTGGCCTATCGGCTGGAAAACAATTTGGAAAAGGATGAGATATTAACTATATATCTCAACGAAATCTATCTGGGCAGCGGAGCATATGGGGTCGAAGCTGCTTCCAGGATCTATTTCGGCAAACATGCCCATGAGTTGAATCTGGCCGAGGCATCTCTTTTGGCTGGCCTGCCCAAGGCCCCTTCCATGTACAACCCATACAAGAATATGGATTCAGCTCGGGCCAGGCAGCGTTATGTCCTGAATCAACTCCTGGATTTGGAGTGGATCAGTGAGCGGGAGTACAAAAACGCCCTGCAAACGGAAATCACTTTGCAGTCCATGCCAGATCCCTCCTGGAAAACAGGAGGATATTACCTGGAAAAGGTGCGTCAGTGGCTGATTGAAGAGTTTGGGGAAGAAGGAACCTATACCGGCGGTCTTCAGGTGCACACCTGCATTGATTTGGACCATCAAAACCATGCCGAATCGGCCTTGCGCCAGGGGCTCATTGATTCCGCCAAGCGACGGGGATGGCGGGGGCCGGTTGCCCGCAGAGGAGGAAAGGCTGCTCCAGTCGATCTCCTGGAGAGGCAGGATCAGTTTCCAGGAGCACCTGATGACTGGCTTTTGGTCCAGGTTGATCAGGTCACATCCAGGGGAGCTGAAGTCAGTTACGCTAATCAAACAGCCTGGATCGATGTGGCCTCTATGGCCTGGTGCCGGGAACCGAACCCGGAGAAGGCCCCGGAAAACGTCCCTGCTGTCAAGGACGCCAGGAAAGTCCTGCAGGCCGGCGATGTGGTCTGGGCCTCGCATAAGCAGGAGGAAACAGACGATAATGGTCAGGACCCCGTTCAGCTCAACCTGCAGCAATTGCCTGAGATTCAGGGGGCTGTTTTTTCCATGGATCCCAGGACCGGAAATGTCCTGGCCATGGCCGGGGGATTTTCTTTTCATTCCAGCCAATACAACCGGGCTGTTCAGGCCAGCCGCCAGCCTGGATCGGCCTTTAAGCCCATCGTCTATTCAGCAGCCCTGGACCATGGATTCACTCCTGCTTCAATGCTCCTGGATGCTCCCATCGTGTTTACCGATCGGAGCACGAATCAGACCTGGAAGCCGGAGAATTACGAAAACAGAATATTCGGCCCCACCCTGCTCCGGACGGCCCTGGTCAAGTCCAGAAATCTGGTTACTATCCGTTTGGCCAGACAGATTGGAATCGAGACAATTATCCAGCGAGCCAAGAATTTGGGCCTGCGGGGGGACTTCCCACGGGATCTGTCCGTGAGCCTGGGATCGGCATCGGTCACTCTCATGGATCTGTGCCAGGCGTATTCCGCTTTTGCCCATGAGGGGAGCATGGTCAAGCCCAGATTTGTCAAAAAAGTCACCGGGTCGTGGGGGAAAGAA
Organism: uncultured Desulfohalobiaceae bacterium; assembly: GCA_964479235.1. Classification (GTDB taxonomy): domain Bacteria; phylum Desulfobacterota; class Desulfovibrionia; order Desulfovibrionales; family Desulfothermaceae; genus Desulfovermiculus. The sequence continues at coordinate 15,370 of CAYZLB010000027.1, read as the reverse complement.
CTGTATACCTCAGAACCGGAAGAGCAACAGGCAATTAGTGCCCAGACTGCGTTTATCGTAACCTCGCTGTTGCAGGATGTGGTCCGAAGCGGGACCGGGTGGAGAGTGCGGGCCCTGGGACGACCGGTGGCCGGAAAGACGGGAACAACGGACGAACAGAAAGATGCCTGGTTTATGGGCTATACCCAGTATTTGTTGACCGGAGTTTTTGTCGGTTTTGATCAGCCCAGGCCAATGGGCAAATATGAAACCGGGTCCAGAGCGGCTTCCCCGGTTTGGCTGGCCTACAGACAAGGAGTGGAAGAGGGCTATCCGCCGGTGGCATTTCCACAACCCCAGGGAATTGTCATGGCCAAAGTGGATGCAGAAAACGGCCTGCTGGCCGGTCCAAAGACACAAAGAAGCTATCTCCTTCCATTTAAGGCCGGTACACAGCCGGTCCGTATTTCAAAAGGGCAACCTCCGTCTTCAGATGGTTCAGGCGGGGAGAGTTCCGGGAGAGCAGACCGAGATGAGGATATGCTCAAGTCCTTATTTTGATCCGAACAAAGAGATGGAAGAACCGTGCGTAGAGAACTTCAGTCCTTGGCGGGATTTTTGAGGGAAGTCTTTATTGAGGCCTGCCAGGTCAGTTTTCGGCTGTTTAGGATCATGATCCCCATATTAATCGGGGTCAAGATCCTGCAGGAAGCCGGGTTGATCATCTACCTGGCCAAGCCTTTGAATCCGGTCATGCAGCTGATGGGTCTGCCCGGAGAGACTGGTCTGATCTGGGCTACGGCCATGGTCAATAATTTATACAGCGGGATCATAGTCTTTCTTTCCCTGGCCGACTCGATGCAGCTGAGCGTGGGCCAGGTCACAATTTTGTCCACAGTCATGCTGGTGGCCCATGCCCTGCCCATTGAGGTCAAGATCGCCCAGGCCGCCGGGACACGTTTTGCCTTTCAGGCCTTGCTCCGGATTGGGGGCGCCTTTGTCCTGGGCTGGGGATTGCATTTTGTCTATTCCCTGAGCAATACCCTGCAGGAAGCGAATGTGATCTTCTGGCAGGGAGAGGTCCCTGTGCATCCATCCCTTTTCAGTTGGGCTCAATCTCAGGTCAAAAACCTGGTTTTGATTTTTGGTATTATCCTGATTTTGGTTATCTTGATGCGCCTGATGCGCAAGCTGCACATTGTCGATGCCCTGATCTGGTTCCTGCGTCCTGTGCTCCGTTTTCTGGAGATCGGGCGGGAAGCAGCCACTTTGACCATCATCGGCATGGTCATGGGCTTGACCTACGGGGGAGGACTTATCATCCAGGAATCCAAGTCCGGCAATGTAAGCAGGCAGGATGTCTTTGCCTCGTTAACCCTCATGGGCCTGACCCACAGTCTGATAGAGGACACATTGCTCTTGTCCCTGCTCGGGGCGCATATGTCCGGCATCCTGTGGGCCAGACTTGTATTTTCCCTCCTGGTGGTTGCCCTTTTAGTCCGCCTTTTGGCCTATTTGCCCGGCAATTTTGTGCATCGTTTCCTCTTTGCCGGTCGAAAAAAGGAAACTGCAGCCACAGTGTGATCTCTAACCAACCCACATGCCTGCGAAGGCGCAGGAACGCTTGCGCTAACGAAGCATACAAACGATCCCGATGCCGATACCGATTGGGAACAGAGCAAAAAGTAGTTTTGCTCTGTTCCTGATAACCATTAACAAATAACAGTTTTTCATTGACTTATCCCTGCTCTTCTCCTTCCTTGCCGATTTCCTTGCCCTGGACCATATGTATAGTGGCCGGAGGCGCTGATCCGTCTTTTTCCTGTCCAAAATACAAGGTGGTGTGCGGGAAGGGGATTTCAATGTCGGCGGCATCGAAATGTATTTTGACCAGACGATTGTAGGCCCGGCCAATGGCCCATTGCATTCCCGGCGAGGTCATGATCCGGACCCGGATGTTCACTGAGCTGTCGGCCAGGGCGGTCACGCCTGAGACTTCCAGCGGAGCAAGAATATGGCCTTTGTATTCTTCATCCGCAGCTAGTTCATCAAAGGCCTCCCGCAAGTGGGCTACTGCCTGGTCAATGTTTTCTTTGTAGGCAATGCCGTATTCCCCGACATGAAAGGCAAAGTCGCGCATAAAGTTGGAGACTGTGTCCACGGAAGAAAAGGGCACAATATGGTATGTTCCAGAGAGATCCCTAAGGCCTACAGATCGGATGCTCAGGCGCTCGGCTACCCCGGTTATCCCCCCGGCTGTGACCACATCTCCTGTATTCATTGCATTTTCCACCTGGATAAAGACCCCGGTGATGATGTCCTGAACCAGCTTTTGGGCCCCAAAACCGATAGCCAGACCGAGCACCCCGGCACCGGCGATCAATGGGCCGATATTAATGCCGATTTCAGCGAGAACGATCATCCCGGTCATGGTCACCAGGGTGATGGCCAGGGCGTTGCGGAACAGGCTGATCAGGGTCATGGCCCTGGCTGTGGGCTGTCCCCGACCGGCCTTGGGGTTGAGGATATGTTCAATGACGCTGGCCAAAGTGATCCAGATCCCAAGGGCAAAGACCAGAATAATGGCAACGCTGAATGTCTTGCCGATCAGAGTGCGGCCGCCGGAACTTGCATACCAGCCGCCGAGGTCAAAAAGCCTCCAGGCATCCAGGATGAACATGATCACAGACAGGAGAATCACTGCTCGAATGATCTTGAGAATATTCGGGATGTAGGCATTGAGTCGATTCTCCAGCAAAGGGATTTTTTCCCGAATTTCTTCGGACAAGGTGATACGCCGGCCTATGATCTGGGACAATACGCCGGAAAGAATAAAGCCAATACCGGCATAGATCAGGGTTTTGACACTGGCCAGCATGACCACAGACAGGGCGTCTCCGGGACGGAGCACGGTAATGACCAGAATGACCAGGGCGTAGGCAATAACAGCCAAATGCCAGATCCGGGCTAAAATCTGGAGGGATATGCGGGAAATGCCCAGACTTGCCTTGTGAGCCCGCTGTTCAAGGGATTTTCTGAGTTTGAGCCGGTTTTTGATCACTATTCTCAGGACATAGGCAAAGGCCAGAAGAACGATGAGAAAGTTGACGGCAAGGCTCAGAGCCGGGGATATGATATTATTGATCAAAGGGACGGCAAAGAGCAGGCCGTAGCCCACAAGGCCGGACAGCCTGGTCAGACATTGGTTCCAGTATTCAGCCTCGGTATCTATGATCGGCAGCAGTCGCAGTCCGGCATATCTGGAGGAAAAAAGCATGCGGATCGCGGCCTTGAACAGCTCAATAACCAGGAAGGCGTTTAAGAAAAGTGCGATGCGGGTATTTAAGTCTCCTGTGTCCCCAAGAGCAAAAGTGGCCAAAAGATTGCCGATGACATAGGCCAAGACAACGACCAACACATCGACAATTGCGGCCAAAAGCACAGAGGCTACCACCCGAAGCAGAGAGCTTTTCCCTCCGCCAAAGCGGGACCAGGTGCTCAAACGGGAAAAGGCAGGCCGGGCCAGACGCCGGAAGAGAAAAAAGGCGATAATGACCGCAATAATAATCAATCCCAAATCGATCGTTGCCTGGATCAAGGCATCCATGTCCACGCCTTTTCCCGAGGCAGAGGTGAGGGTAGAGCTCAGGGCGGACCAGATCTTTTGCAGCTGGGTGCCGAAATCCCCGGCAAAGTCGCTCACCGTCTCCGCCAGACGCCGGGGCAGAGAAGTATCTGCTGCGGCTTTTTGTGCCTTAGCTGCTGTGGACACACCGTTTTCCTTCCCAGCCATGGACCGCAGTTCCTGGATCAAAGCTTGCCGGGATTGATCGTTTTCCAGGATGTCGGCCAATGTGGCGTAGGGTGGAGCAGCTGTTTGTCCGGACCGGGCAAAGCTGCTAGCAGCAAAGGTCAGCATGGCCGTTATGAAAAAGGCGGCCCAAAACCAGGTCATAAGGGGTACAAACCGTGAGATGCGCACGTTGGGATCCTCCAGGCGAAAATTGATTTCATGAAAATGCGCAGGGGGCGTTTGGGCCCAGAGATTATCTGGACCCGCGTGTTGGCCTCGGCTCCTACATAGGGCCTGTTGCAGAATGAAATTGCTTCGGCGAAGACGCCTGTCGAAGACTCCTCGCAATGACGAGACCATACGGAGTTGATTAGTTTCCAACGCTTAGGATCACTGGCGCGAAGAATGAGCGTCCAGTGCATCCGTTTGTTGGGATTTTCTTTCTTCGGGATCGAAATCGCTATCGGGATCGGAATCGACGCTGTAGGCGGCTTGATCCTCTCGAACAACGTAATCTATCGAAAGACGATAGACATCCAGTTTCTCGTGTCCAAGCGCCATATCTCTTCGATCCCGATAGCGATCCCGATTTCGATTTGGATTATCCTAACTTATGCCTATTACGGAATTCCGCAACACACTCTACGTAAGCTGAGCTACCAAAGAGCAGTCCACAGTGTCAATTCAGATGAGTAGGTTATGATTTATCAGGTAAAAATGGCCTTACAAGAGATTGAGATCCCAATTAAATGAGGTTGTCCGTTGCGGTGCAGGCATTTTTGCAGGTCTACGTTCGTGCAGGTGGACGAAAAGCCGGTACCCGGCCGTTTCCAACTTCCTCTGATGGGCGCTGATATCCAGTTCCCAGTTGGGAAAATGATAGATCAGCGGGCCTTTTTTCTGTACATAGGAAGGCTCTTTTTTGGGACTTTGCAACAGGCTTCCAGGTTTGATGTCCGGATGTATTGATCTGGCCACGCACAAGGGCCATGGTCCGGAAAGAACTACTCCCAGAGGCAGCGGGGCGCTGTGGGGTAAAGAAAGGATGTCCTCTGCCGCGAGTTCCGGACTGATGACTGCCCCGGAAAAGCCCAGTTTCTGCAACTCCTCCAAAGCCAAGGCATTAGAGGAGTTGCAATATGGTCCGGCCCAGAACAGCAGATCCTCCCGAGCTGGAAAGAGTGAGACTTGCCATGGGGCGTTGCAGCAGAACTTTCGGGCTCCACTGCGGACCAGGTTGTGGAGCAGGCGAATCCAGCGACCTTCTTCTTCCGGCCAGATAACCGGGGGAAGCCAGAACCAGATCCGGGGATAGACGGTTTTACTGGCCGTGATTCGCAAGACCGGGGACAGCCAGAGGCCCGGTGTGCCTTTTGTCCGCCCTTGGGGAAGAACCGGCCGGACATTGACATGTTCAGCCCGGCCGGCAGCTTGGACCGGGGAGGGGAGACGGAGGGAAAATTCAGCCTGTTTCTGGGCTGGCTTGGACAGGAGGTCAAGTTGTTTTTCCAAGCGGTGCAGGCGGTTGGCCAGTTCCGGCTCTCTACGGTCGATGAGGACAACCGGGCTTCCCGGGGCAATGCCTTTGGCCCGCTGAGGAAGGGTTATTTTTTTCCCTTTGGGTGTATAGGCTGAGATCTTATAGACGGTGTGCCCGGGCAGATCTTCACTGCCGATGCGCAGCATGTCTCCGGCCAGCAGGGACTCTCTGGTCTTGAACTGGGGCGGGCCACTCTGGGCCGGAAGGACCTTGCCCACAAACATGCCGGATCCTGTGTCCCGTTCGATGTCCACCGGACAGAAGGGGCGCTGGGGCAGAAAGCGGTAATGCGTTGTTTTCCGGCCCAAGGCCTGTCCCAGGAGGTCCAGGGCCGTCTTTCTGGCCTCGGGGTCCTGGGAATGATCACGCATCAATTGATAAGCCCGGACGGTATAGAATACATAATGGGGGCCCTTTTTTCGGCCCTCAATTTTCCAGGCCCGGATCTGGGGAATATCCAACAAGAGTTTGGTCAACACATCCAGGCTCAAATCCTGACAGGAAAAAAATCGCTTCGAGTGTCCCTGATGGGTGTACAAGCGGCGGCAGGGCTGAACGCAGCGGCCGCGGAGTCCGCTTTTGCCCCCCAGAAAACTGCTCCAGTAGCAGCGGCCGGAAACAGCATAGCACAGTGCCCCGTGGACAAAGGTCTCCAGTTCCAGTTCTTGAGGACAGGAGGCTGCCAGCGTCTTTATTTCGTCGATACTGAGTTCCCTGGGCAGAACGACCCTGGAAATGTGCATATTGGACATCATGGACAGGGCTTGAGCCGAAGTCATGGCCGCCAGAGTGGAAAGATGGATATGCCCGGTATAATCTGCCTGCCCGGCCAGATTCACCAAAGCCAAGTCCTGGACAATAATGGCCTCTGGCTGCACTGTGTCCGTGATGCGCTGCACAAGTCGTCCGGCCTGTTCCAGCTCATTTGGTTTGACCATGGAATTAAAGGCGATATAGGTCTTGCATCCTTTTTCCCGGGCCAGAGCAGCCAGACGGGCCAGCTCAGGAATGGAAAAATTCTCGGCCTGCATGCGGGCTGAAAAGTGTTTGAGCCCGCAATATATGCTGTCTGCGCCGGCGGAAAGTGCGGCCAGAAAGCTGTCCCTGCCTCCGGCCGGGGCTAATATTTCGGGTTTGAATCCTGGGTCATTTTTTGTGTTTTCGACCATGGTGCTCACATAACTATTTGAAGTTCCAGATTTTTCAACTCACGCATAATACTACTGAAAAATGAACCGATTGGGAACAGATAAAAAAGGGATTCCCAATCAGTTCCTGATAACCATTAACCAATAACCAATAACTGTTTTTCATACAAAAGAATCGCTGGACGAGGAGTCATTGTATGCAGCCTGGTTTTGAAATCTTTGATCATGGGGCGGATGTCGGCGTCCGTGGATGGGGAGCCACTGTGGAGGAGGCCTTCATCCAGGGGGCCAAGGCCATGTTTAGCTTGATGACCGATGATTTGCAATCTGTGAAATGCAGAGACCAGATTCAGGTTCAGGCAGCTGGATATGATATGGAGTCCCTGTTTGTAGCCTGGCTGAACGGATTACTCACCCAGTCCGATTTACATGGCCTGCGTTTGGCCGAATTTGAGGTTCATATTCACCAGGATTTTTCTCTGACCGGGCGGGCGAAGGGAGAGGCGTTTGCAATGGATACAGAAGAACGCGGGGTTGAGGTCAAGGGAGCAACGTTTTGCCAGACAACGGTTTACGAGGACAACGGAAAATGGGTAGCTCAATGCGTGGTGGATGTTTGAATGTGCTGGACGCTTATCAGTATGGGTATGGGCAGATATTATGAAAGAGGACAGAACGCGCTGGAATGCAAAGTTTATGGACCGGGACAAAGATGGAGAACCATCTTCTTGGGTGGTAACTATGTGTATGGCCGCACCAGGAAAAAGGGCATTGGACCTGGCTGCCGGCATGGGGCGAAATGCTGCCTTTCTGGCTGGTCAAGGGTTTGAGGTTCTGGCCCTGGATCTTGCGGACAAGGCAGTGCGCAGCCTGAAAGCCCAAAATATGTCCGGTCTTTTTCCGGTCCAGGCAGATCTGGATGACTATCCTCTGCGTCCGGAAAGCTTTGATCTCATTGTCTGCTGCATGTTCTTGGATCGCAAGTTGTTTCCTTCTATTGTCGAGAGCTTAAGGTCAGGTGGTATTGTACTCTATGAAACGGCCATGGAGAGTGATCTTCCTGGAATGAAACAAATCTCAAACCGCAACTATCTTCTTCGGACTAATGAACTCCTGCATATGTTCTTTCGTTTGCGTATTCTTTCTTATCAAGAAGTCGCTGTTCCAGATGACAAAGAGGGAGGGAAAAAAGTTATTGCCCGGTTGGCGGCTCAAAAGGGTTGGACAGGAGATGTTCCATTGGAACATATTATGAAAACACGCTGAGCTGTGATAATGTGAGCTTCTTTGTAAACTTGTGCAAAATCCAGGCGCATCTTGCAAAAAAAATATTTTTGAATTATAGCAGACAAGAATGGAGACAGCACTTGTCAAAAGAGAATAAAGCATATATACTGAAGAAATTGAGGAGAAAAATTATAAGGAGTTTTTCGATGGAAGAATACGTACAAGAAGCATTGGATATTGTAAAAGCCCAGGCAAGTGTTCGAAATATGACCGAAGAAGAAATCACTTCAATGGTCCAAGGACTCTCTCAACAACTGAAAAAGATTACTGAAGGCGCATCTGGAAACGAAAAAACAACAGAGCAGCCCCAAAAACCGGCTGTTGATCCGAAAAAAGCGATTCGGGAAAAATCGGTTGTATGTCTGGAGTGCGGCAAGACTTTCAAGGTCTTGACCAAACGGCATTTGGCCCTGCATGGTTTGACTCCTGAGGAATACAAGGAAAAGTGGGGCATGAAAAAGAACACTGCTCTTATTGCCAAAGGACTGGCCCGTCAGCGGAAGGAAAAGATGAATGAGATGCAGTTGTGGAAGCGGCGGAAGGCGAACAACTAAAAAACGGTCCCAGATGGGACCGTTTTTTTATCGTATCACAGCGATATTTTGGTTTGTCCTGATTGTAAATCTTCAAGACCTGAGACTGTCTGGAATGATTGCCACTGGAATGGGTTCCATCTTATGCCGGTTCTGAGCATGCAGCCGGCGGTATAGAGCCAGGATTTCCTGTTCCCGTGCAGAAAGGGTATGCTCATCTTTTTCCTGTTCAATAAAATGCATGGCCTGTTCCAGTTCAGCATAGCTGGCTCCCAGCTGATCTTCGTCGCTCCTGTTGTCCGCCCATAATCCGTCAGTGGGCGGAACGTCTAGAATTTCCGGCAATACGCCGAGATAACGACCCAACGCATAGACTTCAGACTTCATCAAATCGGCGATAGGGGAGATATCTACCCCTCCGTCTCCGTATTTGGTGAAAAAACCCACCCCAAAATCTTCGACCTTGTTTCCTGTTCCAGCTACCAGCATCCGGTTGTGGCCGGCAAATGCATACAAAGTGAGCATGCGCAGTCTGGATCTGGAGTTGGCCATGGTCAATTCATCTTGGATCTCGGGGGGAAAGGTGGCTTCCAGGGCCTGAAACGGGGCAGTCAGGTCCATATCTATTCCCTGGACCGGGACAAAGTTTTCTTCCAGCCAAGCGATATGCCGGACAGCCAAACGGATCTGGGTCTGGGCCTGATAAATGGGCATATTTAAGGCCAGAACAGGAAAACCGGTTTTGGCGCATAATGTTGAGGTGACGGCGGAATCGATTCCTCCAGAGATGCCGACAACGAAGCCCTGGGTTCCGGCTCCCCGGGAGTACTCTGTCAGCCAGTGAACAATATAGTCGCACACTTTGTCTGTCTGCATAGTTGCTCCTAAACTAGCGCAGTTGATAACGTCGGACTGCCCGGTTGTGTTCGGACAGTGTCCGGCTGAAATGATGACTGCCGTCGCCCTTGGAAACAAAGTACAGGAAGTTATGCTTTTCGGGATTCAGGGCGGCCAGCAGGGAGGCCAGGCCTGGAGAGCAGATCGGTCCCGGGGGCAGGCCGGGGTGGATATATGTGTTGTAGGGATTGTCCACATCCCGGAGGTGGGCCTTGGTCAGATTGCCGTCAAAGTCCGGACCGAGACCATAAATTACGGTAGGATCGCACTGCAGGCGCATACCCCGCTGCAAACGGTTGGCAAATACCCCGGCAACGGTTCTACGTTCGTCGGCCTCTCCGGTTTCTTTTTCCACCAAAGAGGCCAGAATGACCAGATCATGAATCTCCTCCGGAGCCGGCAGGCCCTGAGGCCACAATATCTTTTCGGCCTTAGTGTAAAATTCATGGAGCATGAAACGGATGATCGGTTCAGCCTGCTGATCTACTGGTCTGGGCAGATGGTAGGTTTCGGGAAAAAGATATCCTTCCGCCGTGTCAGCCGGGATGTTGAAGACAGCGAGCAGTTTTTTGTCATGCACTGCGGCCTGGACTTTGTCAAAGGTGGTCAGAGCAGTTTGGTCAAGCCTGCGGGCTGTTTGCCACCAGCTCAAGCCTTCCGGTACGCTGATGGAATGCAGGATCTGTTGTCCGTTGGCCAGGGCATGGAGGATCTCCAGACGACTCCATCCAGTGTCCAGCTCAAATTCCCCGGCCTGGATATTGGTGGACACACTCAAGAACTGGGCCAGCAAGGCGAATAGGCGAGGCCTGGAAATGACTTCCTTTTGTTTCAGGGAAGCAGTGATTTGCGACAGGCTCTGTCCGGGGCTGATATGGATATGGATGTTTCGGCCTGGGGTATGGACGGGCAAATGTATGTATTGGAGAACAAAAAGGGTGCCCAGCAGGAAGAAAAGAACTGCTGCGCTGAGAAATGAGGTCAGGACTTTTTTCCACCAGCTGGTCATTGACAATCCCTTGCAGACTGTGAAGCCAAAAAGCTCTCCAAAATGATTGTTGCCGCTATTTGATCCAAAACTTTCTTGTGCTTTCGGCTCGTAAGCCCCAGGGACTTCAGGCGCAAGGCAGCCTCTGAAGAGCTCAATCTTTCGTCCTCCAGATAGACGGGCAATGAGGTCATCCTACCCAGGCGGCCGGCGAAATTTCTGGCCTGCCGAGTAGTAAGGGTTTCTTCCCCGTTGAGCCCCATGGGCAGGCCAACCACCAGGCATTCCACCCCTTCCTTGTCCACAATGCCCTGAATTTCATCCATCAGCTGGGAGTTGTCTTTTTTGACCAGGGTAGCATATGGCAAGGCCATTGTGCCCATGGGATCAGAGATGGCCAGTCCAATCCGCTTGAGCCCGAAATCAACAGCTAAAACCCGCACTGATAAACCTTGTTTTGGAAGGTAGCTTTGATTTGTAGAGAAGACATAATACCACAGCGAAAGATAGGAGCCGCTTATCGTTTCCGTCATTGCCCGGACCTGATTTCTGAATACACCGCAATCTGACTCGTCACGCGGGAGGCGTGACAATCTAGGGGAACTAGGGGAAAGCCTTTCTATCTTAGGGCGATCCTTTCTGTATCGAAGTGCCTAGATTCCCATCTGTGCGGGAATGACATGAAAAAACCCAAAGTTTCGCTGCACTGGTTCTCACGGCAGCATGTCGGTTGGTGCAGGGGTATAGGCACTGGATTTCAGGTCCTGCTGCAACTGTTTGGACCAGCCCTGGCCATACAAGACCCGGCTTATGTATTCCACTGCATGCAGGACCTCTCTTCGTGGCTGCAAATCCAAGAGAATACGTCGTATCCCGATTTTGCAGGAGGGGCAACTGACCAAAACCGGAAGGTCCGGTGGGTATCCCTCTATGTCCTGGGCCAACTGATCTTTTTTTCGGTGCCGGATGGTGTTGTAAATATGGGGCGAAGTCAAGGCACCAAGGCCGCTTTCTCCGCAACACCCGGGACTGAGCTTCACCGGCCTGTCCAGCATTGAACTCAAGGCCTGGGCATAGACCTTGCTGCTGGTGTTGGCCGGCAGTCCACCCCATTCACTGTGGCAGGAACTGTGAAACAACAGGGGCTGGGTTGGACCCTGGGCCTGGTCCGTGTGCTGGGCCTTGACCTGTTCCTGGATCATTTGACCATATCGTTCAAAGACATACTGCATGACATCCATAAGGTCAGGTCGTTCATTTTTCCGGCTCAGGATCTTGGTCCGAAGTAGTGACTCCCGGCAGGTGCCGCAGGAGGTGACTACTGCCTGGAGTTGGATATGATGGCCCTCAGCCTGGGTCATGGCCTTGGCAATGCCTTCATTGGCGGCATGCTGGGTCTTTCGGTACTCCTGATGGGATCCGGAGACAAGAAGGGGATAGCCGCAGCATTGTTGTTTCTTGGAAAGAATGACCGCAGTCCCCAAGCTCAAAAGCAGGTTGATGGCCGCCAACCCGATATCGCGGGAAAACAGGCTGGCCCCGCATCCCGGAAAATAGTAAACACCAAAAACTGGGGCTCCGGGTCGATGCCCCGGAGGCCAGAGAATGGGAGGGTCTTTGAGCTGCAATACCTGATACAGGTTGGTAAAGTCCAAACTGGGAGCGGGTTCTCGGAGCAGGATATTGTTGCGCCGTTCCCGCCAGGCCTTGGGCAACCTGGCTAAAGTCTGATTTTGGACGCTTTGGCCGATACTGCTGAACTTGGCTGCGGCCGGAATTCGTTCCGGATGACGGCTTAAATAGCCGAGGACCCGGCTCTTGACCGGGTGTTGACCGGTCCAGAAGTCTTCCTCCAGAAAGGCTCGCATGGACAAAATCTGATCCGGAAGATTGATCTTCACCGGACAGATGGCTGTGCATTTGCCGCAGGCCGTACACCGTTCCAGCATGTCCTCCAGGGTCTCCATGATATGCTTGTCCGGCTGTCCCTTGTCCAAAAGACTGTAGTACAGGGCCTCGATCAAAGCCCCAAGGGTAATGATCTTGTTCCGGGGATGATAAAGAAAGCCCTTTTCCGGGTAATACATGGGGCAGACCTGCTTGCATTTGCCGCATCTGGAACAGGTCTGAATGGTGCGCAACAGCTCGATAAGCTTGTCTTTGTGCGGCAGGCTGGTCTTGGCAATATCCTGGATCAGCCGGTTAAAGGAAAAGGTATACGGGACCTGCTGAATGCCGGATTGAACCAGCTTGCCCGGATTGAGCAGGTTTTTGGGGTCCACCTCCTGCTTGTAGGCATAGAGGTCCTGGATCTTTTTCTGCTCCAAAAAAGCGATCTTGGTGATCCCGATCCCGTGCTCACCGGATACCGAACCATTCAGTTCCAGGACCTTGCGGAACACCTTTCCGGCTGCTTCTTCAGCCAGGCGGAGCATTTCCTGATCATTGGAGTTGACCGGCAGATTGACATGACAATTGCCGTCCCCGGCATGCATGTGGTTGGCGATAATGACCCTGGTTGTGCTCATGTGCCGGTGGATGTCATCCAGTTCCTGGACGTGCCGGGGAAAACGACTGATCAGATCCTGAAAAAAGTAGTAGATCTGGAGTTCAAATTCCTGCTCGGCCAGTTTTTTACTTGAGATCTTGCGTTTGAGGACCTTGTTGGCAAAGGTCATTTCCATGTCGATGAATTCATCGCCTGGATCGACCTGGTCCAGTTCGCTGACCTGCTGCAAGGCCTTGCGATAGGCCCGGGCCAGGTAGTGCAGGTTCAACTCTTCGATAAAGTCGGCAAACTCCGGAATGGCCTGGATGGGAATGACCACGTCCTCATTGATCTTGAACCCGCTGGTGTGTTTGGTAATGGCACTCAAACGATGCCGGTCGTGCCAGAACTCTTCAGCCTCCTTTTCATTTCTGGCTACAAAGACGTCCACGTTGTGCACCTTTTCGGCAATGGCTACGATATCCTGCTTGATCTGCTCCAGGGCGACCGGGTCGCTGGAGTCGATCTGGATCAGAAGCACAGAGATGGGTTCACCTTCGTATTTCTGGGATTTCTTCTGGTATTCAATGGCCTGGACATACTTGGTCCCAAACTCTTCCAGAGAAGACATCTTGACCAGATCGCCCTGTTCCCGGATGTGGTCCCGCAGCTGGACCAGGTCGGTGATCACCAGCATGGCGTTGTGCATGGACTGACCAAAAAATTCCATGCACAGGGTCTGGGAATGGGCCGGCTTGGGATACAGGGTGAAACAAGCCTCAGTGATGATCCCGTCCACTCCCTCTTTCTGGATTGCGGGGAGACCGCCCAACATTTTATTGCTCACATCTTTGCCAAGTCCCGGGGCCCGGATTTCGCTTCCTTCCAGGCTGACCGTGCGGATCAGGTTTCCTTCCCGATCCATGACGTCGAAGACGGCAGTTTCCTGGGGCAGTATCTTGTGCCGGGGATGATCCCGGCGTTTGACAGTTATGATTTCTCCTGAGGGTTGAACCATGGTGTAGCTGAGGACATTGTCCAAAGTGGTTCCGTATTCAAAGGCAAAAGGGCCTCCGGCGTTTTCCGAGATATTGCCCCCCAAAGAGGAGGAGGCCTTGGAGGCCGGATCAACGGTGAACAGCAGTCCCTGCTCATCTACGGCTTCAATGGCGTTTAAGGTAATGACCCCGGTTTGGGTACATAAGATCATGTCCTGAGTGTCTATGGACAGGATGGATTTCATCCGGCTCAGACTGAGAATAATGGTCCTCCGGGCGGCCGGGATGGCTCCACCGGTCAAACCTGAGCCGCCGCCGCGGGGTACTATGGAAAATTCCAGTTCATTCGCCAGTGAAATGATTCGCTGGACCTCTTCCGTGCTTCCAGGAGCGACCAGGAGCATTGGGACTTCCAGGCGCAGGTCGGTGGCGTCTGTGGAACATTCGACCAGGGCGTTGGCAGAGGTGACAATATGTTCTGCTGGAAGGATGCTTGATAAGCGCTGTTTGACCTTGGCCTTAAAGGTTTGATCTTTGGTATACTCCTCCCAAAAGTCCTCCAGCCCTGCTTTGATTTGTGCATATTCCTGGAGGGCGATGCCACCTTTTTCTGCTTCCAAACGCTTGAACACGCTTTTGGCTACTGATTCAGCCGGGATAAACGGATTGTATCGAATAATGAAAAACTCAAAAGCAAGACTGGTAGCCAGCTCTTGGGAAAACTCAGACCAGGATCGAAACTCTTCTGCAGGGATGGAGAGCACGCGGTTCAAGATGGTTTGGCCTGGAACTGAGATATGGGGACTTTTTGTGTGCATAGTATGTACGCTCTTTGTGGAAACTGTTTGTATTCTTCTGCGTAAACTTTTTATTTTAATCACTTTTTATTTTCTTGGCAAGGAAGTCATCAATGGACAATATAGTGATTGATATTCAGCAGATAGAAGAGATACCCCCTCAAGGCCGACCTTTACCCACACTTGACACCATGGGTGATATCCTTTGTATGGAAAACTGATATGTGTTCATGGTGAAAGGTTATCAGGAGTTGATTGCAAAAACATTTTTTTGTCTGTTTCCAAATGGCTTGATTTTATTCTTCTCACCGTGAACCCTGAACCGTGAACGTGGAACCTGGAACCGTGAACCTGGAACCCTGAACCTGGAACCAGTATACAAGTATACACCGGCGAGTGGACATAAGGGGGCGAAGAATGAATCGCCCTCATCCCCGGCAAAGCCGGATGCGGCCGTAGACGGCCTGGCCAAGGGCGATGCATGCATCGTTTGGAGGCAGGAAGCGGTGGGTGATGGGGAGAAGGCCAAAGTTTTGCAGAGTATGAGGCAATTGTCCAGCCAATGTGGCGTTTTGGAATACGCCGCCACTGAGAGCAATTCGCCGGATACCGGTTTGTCTGGAGGCAGCCTCAGCCCATCTGCTCAGGCCGTGGATCAAACCGGAATGAAACCTGTGGCTGATGCCAGCAGCTGGTTTTCCGGCCAGCCAGTCGGCATAAACCTGGGTAAAAAGGTGCATGGTATTCAGGTTGATCGAATCTGCCCCGTGCTCCAGCGGGCATTCGTAGGCAGGTCCGGGTTCCGCGCCCTGGACCTGGTCCAGGCGGATGGCTGCCTGTCCCTCATAGGCAATCGTCTGGCAAAGGCCAAGAAGGGCTGAGACAGCGTCAAACAGCCGTCCGCAACTCGTAGTTTGAATGC
>CAYZLB010000026.1:0-25791 GCA_964479235.1 uncultured Desulfohalobiaceae bacterium | reverse complement strand
ACAGAGGCCACAGAGAGCACAGAGTTAGAGGTCATTCAGGGAGAACAAATTTGCCCTGAATTACGCCATGGAAAAGCACAATGCATGGCCAAAAAGACAATCAAAATCCGTTCCTTTTGCCCCCAACCCCCTCTCACAACGTTCTGGGGCAAAAGGCAAGCACAAATCGACAGTTGATCTTTGAATAGGCTCACGAAAGCTTCCAATCATGAAACCGGAAAACAGAGTTACACTTTGTCACGTTACGAATCCATGGCGGGGAGGCAAGCGAACAAAAGAGGAGGCTCAGCAGCAGGTTTTGCATGTATCAGTTCGGGGATGCAATGAGCGAGACCCTCAAGCGAGAGGAAATCAGAAAAAGATCATCGCCCCAAGCTTGGGCCTGGGGGCAATGATCAGGTATCGTGCTTGGATGGGAATGTTAGACTGGACCTGCCGTTGGTTCGATATACGCAGGACAACTTGCGCTCAGGAAACTCTTCAATGACCAGATCGTCTATATGGACCTTCAATTCGTTGAGTTTGTTCAGGACAAAAAATGCGATCTGTTCCGGAATGGCCCTCTTTTCCTGAAACTAAAGTGAAGATCACGGCCCTGCCAAGGTGGCAGCTGCTAAGGGCTGAGTGTGGGCGAACGCCGCAGAGACAAGCGCAGACATTCATCCCGGAACAGGCAGTTCAATTGATCGCAATATCCTGCCCCGGCCCGGGCGAAACAGTCAAAATTTCCTTCTGCCCTCTGAATGGCCCGGATGGCCTCTACCTTGGTCATGCCCACCTTAAAGCGCAGGCCCTTTGTTCTACCCAAGACTCGAACTTCTTGCATTTTCACTTCAGTGGCTCCCTGTCAAGACGTTCTCCAATGCAAGCTGACTTTTCCCACAACCAGATAGAGAGTATGCTTATTCCTAGCCAGAAACAAGTTGGAAATTGATCTTTCCCCCAAATACTTATGCATGTATCCCCCATCACCAGATTGTGCTGTCCTTTGTGCGCGCACGGATCGGTCTTTCTCTTCCACCGTGACCGTCAACGCAGCTATTATCGATGTCTAAAATGTGAACTGGTCTTTGTTCCCCCGGAAGAACATCTCAGCACACCCCAGGAAAAAGCCCGCTATGATCAACATTCAAACAAGACCAACGATCCCGGATATAGGCATTTTTTATCCAGGATCTTCAAGCCGCTGCAAAAACATATTCCTCCACCTGCCGCAGGCCTGGACTTTGGCTGCGGCCCGGGCCCTGCCCTGGCTGCCATGTGCCAAGAGGCAGGGTACGACATGGATACCTATGACCCTTTCTACGCCCAAAACCCTATAATCTGGGGTTGTAGTTATGATTTTATAACCTGTACTGAGGTGGTGGAACACATGCGCCGACCAGGCAGGACCATACTGCAGATCTGGGATATTCTTCGACCCGGCGGATGGCTGGGTATAATGACCAAACGCATCATCTCCCGGGAGGCCTTCGTCAATTGGCATTACATCAGAGACCAAACCCACATAAGTTTCTTTTCCCAGGCTACTTTTTTCTGGCTGGCAAACAGCTTGCAGGCTGGCATCCTGTTTGACGGAAACGATGTCATATTCCTGCACAAACCTGCCTGAAAGTTTAGGGCCTTACTTGACTTCTCTGCATCCTCCAGGCAGAAACTGGAAACATTAGAACCTACAAGGTGCCAGGAAACTGTCATGCTGAGCCATATTTCAGGAGCCATTCTCTGCGGGGGGCTCAATACCCGCATGAACGGCCAGGCCAAATGCAATATCCGCCTTGGACGGCGGACTTTTTTGCAGCGCCTGGCCAAAACCCTGGGATCAGTGTGCGCCGAGGTATCGATCATAGCCCGGCATGTCGAAGACCATTATTCCCTCTCTTTGCCGGTGCACTCTGACATCTTTTCCCTGCGCTGTTCTCTGACCGGACTGCACACAGCCTTAAGCTACAGTCTGCACCATCACGTCTTCATCACCGCCTGTGATACCCCACTGCTTGTTCCAGGCCTGATCAGGCTGCTGATGGACAAAGCCTCTCCGGGAGATGACGTTGTCGTCCCTGTCCTCAACGGCTATTTCGAGCCATTGTGCGCCCTGTATTCACGCAACTGCCTGCCGGTAGCCACGAAACTCCTGCAGAATGGACAGCCCAAAATCTCAGCCATATATTCTCAGGTTCGGGTGTGCACGGTCCCGGAAGATGAGATCCGAACTGTTGACCCCAATTTGGACTCTTTCATAAACGTGAATACCCCAGAGGATTTGGGTGGGATGCTTCAGAAAACAGCAAACAGGGAAACAAACCATAAGCCCTAAAAAGAGACAGCACTTACTCCCCACAGGCATATATTTGGCGCAGTATCTCCCGTCCTCCCCGGTCCAGAACACGGCGGGCCAAAGATCGGCCAAGTTCTTCCGCCGCCTGACAGTCAGCCTGGCCATGTTCCAAAATCACCTGCTCTCCTCGAACATCCAAGACAATGCCATGCAAGCTGAGGCGTCCTTCCGTGACCTCGGCCATTCCCCCGATAGGCACCTGGCACCCGCCTTCCAGTTCATGGAGAAAGCTCCGCTCAGCAGTCACCGTGATTCTGGTTTGGGCATGGTCCAAAGGAGCCAAAAGGCTATGCAGCTCTGTATTCTCCACTGGATATTCAATCCCCAAAGCCCCTTGTCCCAAGGCCGGATAAAAGTCCGGCGGAATCAGGCCGGTGGCATAAGGAACCTGCAGACCGAGGCGTTTGAGCCCAACCAAGGCCACGACGATAGCGTCGAAATGATCCTGCTCCAGTTTTCTCAGGCGGGTATCGAGATTTCCGCGCAAGGTTTTGATGGTCAAGTCTGGACGCAGAGCCAAGAGTTGGGCCTGCCTGCGCAGGCTGCTGGTCCCGATGACAGCCCCCTCAGGCAGAGACCAAAGATCTGGATAGCGCATACTCAGCAGCACATCGGCAACATCGTCCCGCTCCGGCATAATGCCCAGGGTCAGCCCGGAGACTAATTCAGAGGGAACATCCTTCATGCTGTGCACAGCCAAGTCAGCTTCTCCAGCCAAAATGGCCTCTTCGATCTCTTTGACGAAAAGTCCTTTTCCCCCAATTTTGGCCAAAGGAACATCCAGGATTTTGTCCCCGGATGTCTTGATCACTTTCAAATCAACATCGATATGGGCATGGGCCTGACGAATCAACCCGGCTACATGCTCAGCCTGCCACAAGGCCAGTTTGCTGCCCCTGGTGGCTATTGTCAGCGAGGTTATCATGACCATCTGCTTTGGTTTAAAACTTGAACAGCTCATGGCATCGTCCGCTTCCTGCGCAGGACATTGCCGTGATACCAGTGGTTTTTAAAGAGACAGGCTGCCCAGCCGTTGCAATTCTGATACGACATACCCTATCCGCAGGTTGCACAGCTCCCCCCGCTACATCCTGCACACGAACCAGAAGAGGCAGGAGCTGCTGATCCGAGGGCCTCTCCGCCTCCCAACTTACTGCGGCAACTGGACATAAGTTTTTGGGTTTGCTCCGAGCCGCACTGAGGACAAGGTACCTCGGCGTCCCGACCGAAGATGATTTCCTCGAACTGATGTCCGCATTGTCTGCATGTATACTCGTATATAGGCATTCTACGCTCCTTCTTTCAGAAAGTGCCGGTTTAAAAGTTCCAGGTTCACAGTTCACAGTTACCTGTTTACAGATAGGGTTGCAGCTGATCTGCGGCTTCAAACAAAAAATAGTCAACCAGGCGGCAGAGCAAATGCCCAATGGCAATATGAACTTCCTGGATATGGGCCGTACGCTGTGCAGGCACACAGAGGATATGATCGCAATGGGCCTGAACAGAGCCGCCGTCCTTGCCCAGCAACCCGACAGTCGTCAAGCCAATGCCTTTTGCTACCTGCAGGGCCTGGACCACATTCGGGCTGTTTCCAGAAGTAGACAATCCGACACATATATCTCCCTCCCGGCCCAAGGCTTTGACTTGCTTACCGAATATTGTATCAAAGCCAAAGTCATTGCCAACAGCTGTGAGCACGGACGTGTCCGTTGTCAAGGCCAATGCCGGCAATGGGGGTCGCTCCATTTCAAATCTGGAAACAAATTCCGCGGCCAAATGCTGGGCATCGGCTGCGCTGCCACCGTTGCCGCAAAAAAGAAGTTTCCCCCCCCGGACCAAAACCACTGCCATCAGCTGCGCAACTTCTATAACTTCTTGGCTGTGAACTTGAAAAAAATTTGAGCGCGCAACCGCAGCTTGTTGCTCATACTCTTGAAGTAAAGATATGGCCTCCTGCCCCTGGGTCATTGGATCTCCGACTTGGCCTTTCCTGGTTTGTGTGCTAGCGTGTCAACTCATTTGCGCAGCGTAAAGGATCCGAGTCCGATACGTATCATTTTTCAATATGGAAATCACAGATCAAACTTGGAAAACACCATCAAACCGTTTTCGGTTTATTGTCCTTATTGGCATGCCCGGCGCAGGCAAGAGCACCTTGGCCTCAGCGTTGGCCCACAGGCTGGGATGGGCCTGCCTGGACACAGACCGGCTTATGGAAGCATGGTACGGATTACCCCTTGAAGCCCTGCGTACGGCATTAGGACGTGAACAATTCCTGCAGGCTGAGGAACGTACTTTATTGCGCCTGGATGTCACCCGCTGTATTGTTGCCACCGGTGGAAGTGCTGTATACTGCGCCAAAGCGATGCAGGCGCTCAAACGTAACGGAGTCGTCGTCTATTTGCAAGCAGACTATCCGACCATTTCCTGCCGGGTCAGCCAAAATCCCGAACGAGGCTTGGTCATGAATCCCGGCCAAACCCTGCATGATTTATACCTTGAACGAAAAAGATTGTATGAAACGTATGCAGACCTGATCGTGGACACTGCCTCCGCATCTGTCCCGGAATGCATCAAAACCCTGGAACACTGCCTTTATGTCCACTGGTCGAAAGAGTAATCCATCTGGTCGAATTTTTAAGCGATTAGCTGATGTGTACTCTCGAATGGAAGCTGAATACGACGACCTGGCTTCCCGGATCGGCCTGAGCTGTGCTCAATGTACAGACAACTGCTGTGTCAGCTATTTTCAGCACCACACCTATATTGAGTGGGCCTATCTGTGGCAAGGACTCAACACATTAGATCCGGCTCAGACAGATGGTGTCCTCAAGCGGGCCGAAAAAAACGTGGGACAAAGCGCTGAGATCCTTCGTCAGGGAGGACGGCCCAGACTGATGTGCCCCTTGAATGAGGAAGGCCTATGCATCCTGTATCCGTACCGGCTGATGATATGCCGTCTGCATGGCGTGCCCAACCACGTTCGCATGCCCAACGGTCAGGTCAAGCACTTTCCAGGATGCCATGTCTGCCAAGAGTTGACCGCGCACATGCCTCGGGTACCGGTGCTGGACCGAACCCCGCTGTACATTGAACTGGCTCAGCTGGAACGGGACTTTTTGGGCTCACAACGCGGCAAATCGCCCAAAGTGGATATGACCCTGTCCGAAATGTTGGTCCAGGGCCCGCCTCCGGTAGCCCATTCACTGCAGCAGGATGCAAAATGACCCGGCAAATATGCCCGGCATGACTTGGTGCCCTCCCGGGGCCAGATTGTCTTGCCCAGGAAAAAGGATGCCCTATGTATAGTATACATACACGTCACTTTTTTCGCCGGCCGGCTGGAAAAATGGTGACCTCTGCTGTTTTTACCGCGGTTGTGGCCTTCGGCCTTCTGGGCCTCATATCCTGTGCCAGCCAGACGGTCCGGCATCTAAAACAGCATCCCTGGTCCCTGGACAAGCCCCAGAGCATGCGCACCAATTACCTGCGCTTTGATTTTATCTGCACCCAAAATCCCAAAGGACTTGAGGTGCAAGGCAAAGCGCTTCCACTTTCGGACGGCTCCATTCCAAAGTGGGCCACCTGGGCCAGAGATCTTTGGTTGGGAGCCTACCTCAGCGACCGTTCCGGCCAAGTATTGGCTCAGGAAATCAAGGTCCTTCCAGCCCAGGAGTTGAGCCAGTCTCACCCCATTGAGTTTTCCTTTGCCCTTAAACCCCATAGCATGGGTAAGCCTGGCCCGGTTTTTATCAGTTTCGGCTATCGTCTGGTCCTGGCTCCCGGACCACAACAAGTCCTAGAAAAAACCGGCAAAAATCATGATACGTCGCCGGTATTTTTTGCCAGCGAGTCAGCCCTGACACGATTCTAGCCACCCTTTCCGACCAGGCCAAGCAATTTTTCATGCTCTGATTGCAAAATCAGCTTGACCCATTTCATCACCAATAGGGATTCTATTTGTATCGAAAAACGATTCTTCCCCGGGTCAGATCATAGGGAGACAGCTCAACCTTGACCTTGTCTCCAGGCAAAATGCGTATGTAGTGCTTGCGCATCTTTCCGGAAATATGGCCTAAGATCTCGTGTCCGTTCTCCAACTCTACACGAAACATCGCATTGGGCAGGGCCTCAGTAACCACACCCATGACTTCAATAGATTCTTCCTTAGCCATACACACCCTTTTAGTTACATATTCGATCTTTTCTGCTCAAACTTCTATTATCGTATCCTATGACAGATCGATCCATTCTACTTCCGGCTGCCGGCCTGGACGCAGCTCCACACAGGCAAATCCCGGCGGACTGCCTTTGGGCAAGGCAAAACTGCCGGGATTGAGCACTGGAAACGCATATTCATCCGGCTCAAACAACCGCTTATGCGTATGCCCATAACAGGCCAGGTCCAGGTTCTGGTCGCTGAAGCCGGCCACAACCTTCTCCGCCAGCGGCCCGGAGCCCAGGCCAAAACCGTGGATCATCCCCACATGAAACTCCCCCAACCGAACAGTCGTTTTCCTTGGCAGGGAATCTGCCCATTGACCACTGTCCATATTCCCGGCCACAGCGTAAAACCGGGAATGCGCGTTGAGGAACGAAAAGACCTGCTCCCCGGTTATATCGCCGCAGTGAAGGACTGCGTCCAAATCCTGCATTATTTGCTCATAGGCATGTATCAATGCCTGACTGGGTTTCATCATATGCGTATCCGACAAGACAGCAATGCGCACGGTCCTCTTCTCCTCAGCAATCTTCTCTGTTCTTTGTGGCAATGGACGGAAGTACTCAGATACAAAAATCACTTGATCACTTTGAATGAACGACAAAGGTACACCCGACAATCACCCTTTTCTCTGTATCTCTTTTGGGGGCGTTAGGTGCACAATGCACACAGCCGGCATCTTTGGTCCCGGTTCAAGACCGAGAAAGAACCATAGAAACAAAAGGTGCACCAGGACAGAAAGAAGGCCCGCCCATGGCCAAAGGAGCCTTATGTGCAGGGCTTCATTGCCCCTCTTGGATTCGGCTCTGTCCATTCTTTCGGGACCACCAGGAACTGTCCGCAGCCCTAAACCACCAATCCGTATGGTCCGTCTCCATGATGACTCGGGCCAAATCCCGGCCCAAATCGCTGCGCAGCCTTTGTACGGCATGGGCCGTCCACTTCGGGGCATAGGCGTTGCCCAGGTCCTGTTCCTGCTTCAGGCTCAGGATAAGGTCCAGTTGGTCCGCATCCTGGGCCAAAATCGCCTCCAGAGTACCTGCAGTCTCCAGTTCGGCCTGAACTTCCAGGACATCTTCTCCCATCCCGGTTCCAGCCCAGGCATCTGCCAGGGCCTGTTCATCCCTGGAGGTATTGTACATTTTGTTCACATAATTAAAATCCCCGGTCCGGGCCTCGTGCAAGTCGTGAAACAGACACATCAAAACCACCCTGGCCCAATCCGCCCCAGCCAAACGGGCCAGGACAAAACCGATGACCGTAGTCCGAAAACTGTGTTCAGCCACACTTTCCCGGCCTGAACCCAGGAATTGATACCCGGTGCGGGGCGTATGCCGAAGCATGCCCACCTCAAACAAAAAGTCGCTCAATGCCTTCCATCTCTCGGCTGTCAGCTGATCTTTCATCCCCGCTGAAGCACCCACGGGGCCTGATTGCTCATTGATCATGCACTCTCCATAACTCGTGTTCACGACCGGTACTCTGCATTGATCCGAACATAATCCAGACTCAGATCCGAGGTCAAAAAGTCGTATTCCCCCGGTCCATCTCCTATGGAAACATGAACCGGGATCTCCTGCCTGGCCAGGTACGGTGCCAACAGGCTGTCGATATCCGCCATGACTGGTGTCCCGCCTTGAAAGACCTCCCGCCCGGCGATGCGCACCCGGACCTGGCCGGGTTCAAACACAGCACCGCACCGACCCAAAGCAGCCACAATCCTGCCCCAATTCGGATCCCGGCCGAACATGGCCGTCTTGACCAAAGGCGAATGGCCAATAGTCCGGGCTGCAAGCTCAGCCTGAGCCCTGTCTTTGGCTCCGTCCACCCGAATCCGGACCACCTTGGTTCCGCCCTCTGCATCCTGAACGATCAAATAGGCTAATTCCTGACACAGACCGGTCAGTTCCCTGCCCAAGTGGGCAAGATCCTCCTTCTGGGGGCGCACGCCGCTCCCCCCATTGGTCAGGCCCAGGACACAATCGTTGGTACTCGTATCTCCGTCCACACTGATCCGATTAAAACTCTGCTCAGCTGCCTGTCCAAGCATGTCCTGCCATATATCCGGCTGTATGTCAGCATCGCAGCAGACAAAACCCAACATAGTGGCCATCTGTGGGCAAATCATGCCAGAACCCTTGGCCATTCCGAGCAAAGTGACCGTTCCTTCTTTGAACCCGATTGTCCGCCACAAAATCTTGGGAAAGGTATCTGTTGTCAGCATGGCCTGCGCAACAATCAGGGGGTCATCCTTTGCCCCCTGATCAATAAGCCCGGCCATCCCCCTCTCCCATGCAGAAAGGTCCATCCTCTGACCGATGACACCAGTCGAGGCCGGCAGGACTTCTTCAGGCCGTAGGCCGAAGGCCTGGGCCGCAAGCTCACAAGTGGTCCGGCAGATTCGAAGTCCGTCCTCGCCGGTGCAGGCATTGGCCTGTCCGGCGTTGACCAGGATGGCCCTGGCCCATGGGCTGGTTTGCATGTGCTCCCTGCTGACCTGGACCGGTGCGGCCTGAAAACGGTTGGTGGTGAATACTCCGCCCGAAGCGGCCGGAACAGATGAAAGAATCAGGCCCAAATCCTTGCGGCCGGTATACCGGAATCCGGCCTTTGCGGCCAGAAAAGAAAACCCATTGGGTATCTTGATCACTGCACACTCCTGAAGTCGCTATCCACAGGCCTTGTATTTGCTATTTCCCACAGCACTTTTTATACTTCTTCCCGCTCCCGCAGGGGCATGGATCGTTGCGGCCCACCTTGGGTTTCTCCCGCTTAAATGGTTCCGGGTTGGTACTGGCTGCGGTCTCGTCTCCCCCGGAAAACTGAAGATCTGCAGGATCTCCTTTGTGCTCAAGTTCCTGCTCAGGGGCTTCCTGCAATCGCACCCGGCACAGGGCCCGCATGGTGTTTTCCTTGATCAGGTACAAGAGTTCCTGGAAGAGCTCAAAGCCCTCCTTCTTGTATTCCTGTTTGGGATTTTTCTGCCCGTAGCCGCGCAATCCGATCCCTTCCTTGAGGTAATCCATGTTCAACAGGTGCTCTTTCCAGAACCGGTCCAGGCTTTCCAAGAGGAAATAGCGCAGGATCTCCTGATAATGCTCACCGGCATTGGCCTTGAGATTGGCCAGGATTTCCTCCACCTTGGCCTTGGCCTCCTCCTGGGAGGGCAAATGCTCCTGGAGAGAGAGTACCCGCTGGAGAGCAAAAACTTCGTCCAAGCGGGCTGTGACCCTTTGCACAGTTTCCTCGTCCAAACCGTCCTTGCCGCTCTCCTCCACCGGAGCCATGATGTCCTCCAGCAGGTCATCCACAAACCCATGAATCATCGGTTCCAGATCGCTGAGGGTCATGATCTCTCTACGCCGGGTATAGATGACCTCCCGCTGCTGGTTCATGACATCGTCGAATTCCAGAAGCTGTTTTCGGATGCTGAAATTGTGCTCTTCCACCCGGTGCTGGGCGTTTTCAATGGCCCTGGATATCAGGGTGTTTTCAATGGCCTGGCCTTCTTCCACGCCCACCTTGTTCATCAATCCCGATATCCGATCAGAGCCGAACAAACGTAAAAGGTCATCATCCAGGGCCAGATAAAAACGGGAGCTCCCCGGATCCCCCTGACGGCCGGAGCGCCCGCGAAGCTGGTTGTCTATCCGTCGGCTCTCATGCCGCTCCGTGCCCAGAATATGCAAGCCGCCACGTTCGCGCACCCCTTGGCCCAAAACGATATCAGTGCCCCGGCCGGCCATATTGGTGGCAATGGTGACCCGGCCCTGCTCCCCGGCCTGGGCAATGATCTCTGCTTCTTTTTCGTGATGCTTGGCATTGAGGACGTCGTGGGGGATACGCAACTTTTTCAGGTTGTCGGCGATATATTCCGATTTGTCGATGGATGTGGTCCCGACCAAAACCGGCTGGCCTCTGGTATACAGATCCCGGATTTCCTCTACAATGGCCGTATACTTTTCCTTCTGGGTCCGGTAGACCACATCCGGGAAGTCTTTACGGATCATGGGCTTATGCGTTGGGATGACATTGACGTCCAGGTTGTAGATCTCTTTGAACTCTACCGCCTCAGTATCGGCGGTCCCGGTCATTCCGGCCAGTTTGTCGTACATGCGGAAAAAATTCTGGAAAGTAATGCTGGCCAGGGTCTGATTTTCGGCTTCCACCCGGACCCGCTCCTTGGCCTCCAGGGCCTGATGCAGACCGTCGCTATACCTGCGGCCGGGCATAATCCGCCCAGTAAACTCGTCTACAATGATCACCTGCCCATCCCGGACGATATAGTCCACATCACGTTTGAACAACTCATGGGCCTTTAAGGCCTGCAGGACATGGTGCTGATAGGTGATATTCTTTGGATCGAACAGATTGTCCACCTTGAGGATCTCCTCACATCGCACCACGCCCTCATCGGTCAAGGTAACGCTTTTGGCCTTTTCATCCACGGTGTAGTCCCGGTCGCGCTTCAAGCGGGGTATGATGACGTTTACCTGTTTGTACAGGGCGGTTGAGCCGTCGGCAGGACCGGAAATGATCAGCGGTGTTCTGGCTTCATCAATGAGCACTGAGTCCACTTCGTCTACAATCGCGTAATGCAGGTCCCTCTGCACCAGCTGATGGGGATAGAACTTCATATTGTCCCGCAAGTAATCGAAGCCGAACTCGTTGTTTGTGCCGTAGACTATATCCGAGGCATAGGCCTGCTTGCGTTGTTCATCCGACATCCCGTGTTCGATGGTCCCTACCTCAAGACCCAAAAAGGAATAAATCTTTCCCATCCACTCTGCGTCCCGCCTGGCCAGATAATCGTTGACCGTAATCAGGTGTACGCCTTTACCGGCCAGGGCATTGAGGACCATGGGCATGGTAGCCGCCAGGGTCTTTCCCTCCCCGGTCTTCATCTCCGCGATTCTGCCCTGGTGCAGAACCACCCCGCCCAGAAGCTGAACGTCAAAAGGACGCATGTCTACTGTCCGTTTGGCCGCTTCCCGAACCAGGGCAAATACCTGGGGCAACATGTCCTCCAGACTCCGGCCCTGTTCAATTTCCCGACGATACCCAGCAATCCGGGATGGAAACTCCTGATTCTCCAGCTTCTGGACATCCGGCTCCAAGCTGTTGATCTCCTCGATGAGAGGACTTATGGTTTTTAAAAAGCGCTCATTCTTGGAGCCAAAAATCCTTTTGGCTATAAATCGAAACATATATACTCCTCACAGCCGGGACTGGCCAGGCGCATGCCTTATACTTCCAGTTTTTCCAACTAGATAGCATGCGGACATACAAAACGTCTTTGTGGTTCGGCTCAGCCTTTTTTTTTGGCCTCAGCCATTTCCCTGGCCATATCCCGCTTTACAGCCCGCTGCTTCAGCTCTTCGCGCTGGTCATGAATTTTTTTCCCTCTGGCCAGGGCTATCTCCACCTTGACCAATGATTTTCGCAAATACATGACCATGGGAATAACGGTCAGTCCCTTTTGTTCCACCTTGCCCCGCAAAAGATCGATCTCCCGTTTATGGAGCAGAAGTTTTCGGTCTCTGTCCGGTTCATGTCCGGCATATCCCGCATTTTCATAGGCTGCGATGTGCATTCCGATCAAATGGGCCTCCCCCCGGACAAAAGCTACATAGCTGTCCTTAAAGCTGACCCGCCCGGCTCGAATGGATTTCATTTCCGATCCGGTGAGAACGATTCCGGTCTCATAACGATCCAAAAGATCGTACAACCGGCGGGCATTTTTGTTTTGAGCCACGATCTTTACAGCAGACTCTCTGACTCTGGTGTTTTTCGATGACATGCCAGTATTCTTGTCCTTGTTCTTGTCCGTGATTTCTGCCTGCAAAAATATGCTCTCACCCGTATAAAATACGATCCAAATGGCGAATGATCATTCGCCCCTACTTTTCTGACTCGCCGGATTCGTCCTTGATCAACCCGGTAAACCTTTGGATCAGGTATACGAGATCACTCTTCTTCCTCTTCAAGGATAGAGGAATAGAACTGCAGTTCATCAGGGAAACGCTGAAATATTGTCTCCCGGACCAATTTATTGCTCTCGGAGACTGAATCCAAGCGCAGGACCTGAGTCAAGAGTTCTGAACACTCTTCCATGCTCAGTTTGCGCAATATCCGTTTGATCCAGGGAATGGACTGGGGGTTGAGACTTAAACTGTCCACATGCATACCGATGAGTATGGGCAAACAATAGGGATCGGAAGCCATCTCTCCGCACATGCTGACTTCAATCCCGGCCTTATGCCCTGCATCCACGACCTGCTTGATGCTCCTAAGCAGGGCCGGGTGCAGGGGCTGATACAAATGGGAGACATATTTATTGGTCCGATCGATACCCAGGGAGTACTGGATCAAATCATTGGTGCCAATACTGAAAAAATCGACATACTGGGCCAGGATATCGGAGATTATGACAGCCGAGGGCAACTCAACCATGATGCCTACCGGAATTTCGGAATGAAAAGCCAGGCCTTCGGCTGTGAGTTCATGTTTGACCTGATCCAACACATGTAACACTTCCCGCAATTCCCCCAACCCGGAAATCATCGGAAACATCAAGGCAATATTCCCGGCCTGCCCGGCCCGAAGAATGGCCCGAAGCTGGGTCTTGAAAATATCCAGATACCGGAGGCAAAAACGCACTGCCCGCAGCCCGAGAACCGGGTTAGCCTCTTCTAAATGTTCAAACCCGTGACCAAGCTTATCTCCACCTGCGTCCAGGGTGCGGACAACCACTCGACGAGGGTAGAGGATGGAGGCCAAGTCTTTGTATTCCTCCACCAGCTCCTGTTCGCTGGGCAGTTCAGTACGATAGATATAGCTGTATTCAGTACGGTACAGGCCCACTCCGTCCCCGGCATAGTCCAGGACCCTGCTCACTTCCTCAAAAAGCTCAATATTTGCATGCAGTTGAACACGATGGCCGTCTCTGGTCTCTGCCGGAAGATCCAGCTTGCGCATGACTTCTTTCTGATAGGCCTCAAAACTGTACTTAAGATCCGTATAATGGGTGAGCTCGTTTTCGTCCGGGTCAATGACGATCTGTCCCTGAAACCCATCTACAATAATGAACTGATTGTCGGATACGGAAGACTCCAGCTCCTCCACTCCGACAACAGCAGGGATCTCCAGTGTCTTGGCCAGGATAGCCACATGAGAGGTCCGGCCTCCCTGGGCGGTTGCAAAGGCCATGATCTTGCTCACGTCCAGTTCCACCGTATCCGCCGGGGTCAGGTCGTGGGCAATGAGAATCACTCTGGAGGTTATGGGTTTGATGCTGTCGTTGTTCCCCAAAAGCTGATTCATCACCCGCCGGGTCAAGAGCCGCAGCTCCTGCACCCGGGCCCGGAAATATTCATCCTCAATCCCCTGAAAGGAGTTTTCAATATCGGCTACCCCTTTTTCCAGGGCCCATTCAGCATTTAAATGCATATCCCGGATATAACGCTCTGTGGCCTGACGCAGTTTGGGATCTTTCAGGACCATAATATGGGTATCCAGGATGGCCGCATGATCGCTCTGTTCTTTTGGAATCTGGACCCGGATCTGTTTCAGGCTTTTCAGGGCCTGGTCAAAGGCCTGATTCAGCCTGGCCACCTCCCCTTCCACCAGCTCCTGGGAAATACTCTGCATTGGTGCCAGGCAATAATGTCCCTGGCTCAACAAGTAGGCACGGCCGATGGAAATGCCTACTGAGACCGGGACGCCGTGCAGGGTCTTTGCCGCCATGGTCAACTCTCCCCAAAACCATCCAGGAAAAAACGCTCCAGATGATCTATGGCCTTTTCTGCATCCTGGCCGTCAGCGTGAAGGGTAATGCTCTTTCCTCTCCCCGCGGCCAGACTGAGGATATCAAGAACACTCTTGGCATCTGCTTCCATATCACCAATTTTGAGCTTGATCTGGGCTGAAAATTTAGCTGCTTCCCTGGCTATTTGTGCTGCCGGCCGTGCATGCAGTCCCAGTTCATTACGGATAAAGACTTGTTTGCTGACTGAGTCGTTCATATTCATACAAGATCTAACGACGAACACCTACGTTTTCACATATCATCCCAGCGCCTTTGAACTCTGCCACAACAACCAGCCCACAAGAAGACCGACCACAATCGCCTCCCGAGGAACGAACCCACGGACGACCAGCCAAGCAGCCCCTCCGAGAAGCCCGAAGGTTCCGGCAAACCACAGAGGGTGTAGCGAGAAAGGGTAGATGATCCCAAACACAACCAAAACGCCAAGGGCATTGACCATCTTGATCCAATAGCCCCAATACATGAGATTCATTTGTCGCAATTGTTGAAAAAAGGCCAATCCCTTGCTGAACCCCAGCCAGAACGTGATTGCTTTTAAAACCTGCAGGCTGAGAAAGCTCACGGCCAGCCAGAGCACAGCTGCGCTATACCATCCGCAGAGCAGGAGTATGGTCATTGCCAAAGACCAGAAAACAAGAAGCGAGCCTCCGAAAAAAGAATCCCCCAGGGCTGACATGGTATAAGTAGCCGTGCTTTGAAAGGAATCCTGGGCCGTGGAGGGCAGCACTCCCAGGGCAATATTTCGTTCCAGAAATAAAAAGGCCCCAACCAGCAAGGGCGTAAAGTAGGGATGGGTATTGTATAAACGGACATAGCGGGCCCGGGCAGCCTGCAAGGCTTCACCTGATCCGTGGATCGCCCGCAACCCCGGATCCATAGCAAAAGCCAAACCGATATTCTGCAGTCCCCGGGTATTAAAGTTGGCCCCCACCAAATAGGTGCGCCAAAAGCAATTCAGTAAATCCCGGCAGGTAAGCTTCACGAACCCTCCGTCCCAGCATCTTTCCCTTGGACTTTCCGTAGATACAGTTCATACAATGCCTTTTTTCCCCATCCGGAAACCTGGGCCAATGTGTGCTCTACCACCGACCGCGCTCCTGTCTCCCTTTCAGCTGCGCTGCGCATAATTCGGATCACATCCAGAGTATCAGTAGTCCCCTGTTCATTTTTGCCCGGAGCAATCAATACAGTAACTTCCCCAGGGAGTTCAGGCAACTCCTGAGATTGAGACCCTGGGGTGAGAAAAAGAAATTGTTCAAATTGTTTGGTCAATTCTCTGGCAATGCACACCTCTCGGGGGCCAAGGACTGACTGGACGTCGCCCAGGGTGTTTTCCAGCCTGCTTGCCCGCTCAAAAAAAACCAAGGTGACCGGCACCTGGACATATGGAGCAAAAAGACGCCGCTTCTCCCCGGATTTGCGAGGCAAAAATCCGAGAAAGGCAAAGGGATACGGAGGAAAGCCGCTGGCCATCAAGGCAGCCACCGGCGCACTAGGGCCTGGCACCGGTGAAACCTGGAACCCAGCCTGCCGGCAAGAACGAACCAGGAGGTATCCGGGATCCGAGATGAGCGGGGTGCCCGCGCTGCTGACCAGGGCAATCTGCAGCCCTTGTTCCAGCAGACCCAACACCTGTTTGATCCTGGCCCGTTCATTATGTTCAAAAAGACTGAGCAGACGCGGCCGGGAAATACCGCACATATCCAACAACCGGCCGGTTTTGCGGGTATCTTCAGCCAAGAGCACATCCACAGAGGAAAGAACCTCTGCGGCCCGTTGGGAGAGATCACCAAGGTTGCCAATGGGAGTGGCCACGACCCACAGGATGGGAGATTGCAAAGGCATCGGGCACATGATCGACCTGACAGTGGTGGGTTTGAAAAAAAACGGAAACCAGGTCAAAGCGGGATTGAACGTGCCACAACTTTTGTTGGCTCAAATACAGGCTTGCCGATTTGATCAGTTTGGACTGCTTTCGCTGGGTCAGGGCCTCGGCCGGAGTTTCCAGTGTTGCCTTGTTTCTGGTTTTGACTTCCACAAAAACCACAGTCTGCTGCATGCGGCAAATCAGATCCAGTTCCCCGTAGCGGCATCTCCAATTCAGTCCGAGTACCTCATAACCTTGGCTGACCAGAAAGGCCCGGGCCATCTCTTCACCAAAGCGTCCATACTTCAGATGCCGGGCAACCATTGCTGTCTTTCCTTTAATACCCGACGTACAGGGGCGAAAGACCGGCGATGTATGGTACAAGGACCCAGAGTGTCCAGCTGCTGCAGGTGCCCTTTTGTCCCGTAGCCCTTATGTCTTTCAAAGCCGTATCCAGGGTATTTGCGATCCAGATGGCCCATAAGCCGGTCCCGAAATACCTTGGCAACAATAGATGCCGCCGAAATCGCCGCTACTGTTTTGTCCCCCCCGGGGATGCACTGGCAGGGTACAGACAAAGGCGGGGGCTGGTTGCCGTCCACCAGGATCAGCTTCGGCTTGATCTTTAAAGTGCTGACTGCCCGGCACATAGCCTGCAATGTAGCCTGAAGGATGTTGACCCGATCGATTTCATTCGGCCAAGCCAGTCCAAGAGACCAGGCCGGGACTGAAGCCTTGATCTGCTTCTCCAGTCTTTCCCGAGCAGGTGCCGAAAGCTGTTTGGAATCCTTCAGCTCAAGTCCGATATGCATGGATGCAGGAAGGACGACCGCAGCTGCCACCACCGGACCGGCCAGACATCCCCGGCCGGCCTCGTCCACGCCGGCCATAATTGTCGGCTGTTTTTTTACCGACCTGTGCAAAATGTCCAGCACCGCATCCGGCGTCTTGATTGCATTCATCTGCTGATCCGGTCAATCCCTCCCGCCCTGATTATACCACTGGTTTATCCACGCGTATCCCGGGGCTTGATCCGGGCTGCCTTACCCTTCAAGTTCCTCAGATAATAGATCCGGCTCTGACGCACCTTGCCCCGGCTGACGACTTCAATTTTTTCAATAGAGGGGGTGTGCAGGGGAAAGATACGTTCCACCCCTATCCCGCCGGAAATTTTGCGCACAGTGAATGTAGCGTTTGTGCTTCCCTTGCGCATCCGGATGACCGTACCTTTAAAGACCTGGATCCGCTCCTTCTCGCCCTCAATAATCCGAATATGCACATTGACCGTATCCCCGGCCCGGAATTGGGGCACATCAATGCGCATATGTTCCTGTTCTATTTTCCGCAATACATCCATGGTATCTCCTTCAACAATCCGTATTTTTTTCATCTTGCCAGGCAAAGCACTGCTGCCGGACGAGTGCATAAACAAATCTGGCATTCACATTGACAAACTCTCTCAGCTGAGAAGGGAAATATGTTCTGTCCCAAGAAGTGCAGCCGGTGAAGAGCATTCACCAAATATCGCCCAGGATCCGGTCTATAGTGATCGCTGCTGCACTGCGGACCGAAAGGTGATTGTATGCATCAAAGCATCGGACAGGGCGCAGTATTTCCTGGGTTTGAGCCAAAACCTGCGGGGCCAGGCCCGAACCAGTACCAAACAGAAGGAGCACCGGCTGTTTCTCCAGACGTCGGCGCAGGGCGGTGCAGGGCACGCCACCCTCATCTCTGGCACTTGTACCCACGATCCATGGTTTTACGCCTGCCCGATTCCGGACATAGGCCACTACCTGTGAAAGACCGGAAAATATGTGCACATCCCGGACTGCCGCTCCCCGGTCCGGATTGGCATGTTGTCCTTCTCCCCTCCGCCAGTGATCTAAAAGGCGGGCGGCTAAGGCCTGCTGGTCCTGTAACGGTGTGGTCAGGCAATACCCCCCCAAACCGTACGAATGACAGACACGTGCTATATCGTGGATATCCAAGTTTGTCAAAGAAACTGCCGTTACTTCTCCGGCTTTGTTCAAAACCGGCCAGTGGATCAGGGCCACATACAGATTACGTCCCAATCTGGTTTGGGTTTCGGCACGCAAAAAACGCATATCCTCAGGACTCAGCTCTGCATTGGCCAAGAGATCAGGGCGACATCGCCGGGTTATGGACAAGGACCTTTGCCGACGCCACGTTGCTATCTTGGCATGATCTCCGGAGAGAAGGACCTCAGGCACCTCCAGGCCGGCATATTCCTGAGGCCTGGTAAAGTGCGGATATTCCAGCAGGCCGGATGCAAAACTTTCTTCCTGAGTGGACTCTGCACATCCCATATAATGGGCCTGCAGTCTGGTCACTGCCTCCAGAACGCACAAAGCTGCACTTTCCCCGCCATTGAGCACAAAGTCACCCACACACAGGGATTCGGCATTCCTCAATTGGGCAAACCGGGCATCGACCCCTTCATACCGTCCGCAAACCAAGGTGATCACCGCTTCTCTGGACAATTCCTCGGCTTTTTCCTGAGTCAAAGGCGTCCCCTGCGGGGTGAGAAGGATCAGACGTCCGGTATCGGCAATACTATCCACAGCCCGAAGCAGGGGCTGCAAGGCCATGACCATGCCTGGTCCACCCCCGTAAGGACGATCGTCCACGCTTTTATGCCGATCAGTTGCAAAATCCCGGGGATTGAGCAAGGATATACTAAAGATGCCTCGATCCCGGGCCTTGCCCATGAGCCCGCATTGCAGGACTGAGTCGAAAAACTCAGGGAAAATGCTCAAAATATTAAAATGCATAGATTCGGCAAGCAGTCCGCAGGGCTTTGGAGTTTTGCTTTTCAAGGGGCGGGCGACGCTCGCACTTCTTAGGCCAAGCTGGAGCTTGGCTGCGATCCCGGATGACCAAGCCAGCGACCGGGGTTGGATCTCGTTTCATTAGAGCCAGAGGCTACTCTTTGTCCTCCCCCTGTCCGCCTGAATGTTGTTCAAAAACCCCATAGAGTTCCAAAAGGCCGGGAGGTGGAGAAACTACGGCCATACCCTGATCAGGTTCGACTCGGCACACAAATTCAGGCACAGCAGGGAGCAGGATTTCTTGATCCAAGCGGGTGCGTATAGTCCAGATCTCCTGTCCGGTCTGTCCATCCACAGTCTCAATCCGGCCCAAATAATCGCCGCTTTGCAAATACACAGCCAGCCCCAGGAGTTCCAGTCCGCGCAACGCCTCTTGAGCCCAATCCGGTACGTCCCTGCGCCGGACCCATACTTCGGCCCCTATCCACTGCCTGGCCACGTCCCGGCCGGAAATTGAGTCCAGACCCACAAGCTGGCCCTTGGTATGGGAACGAAGGTTAAGAATTCTTTGCTGGCTGGGATGTCGGCCTTCGGCCTTGAGATAGATCCGGGACAAGGACCCACACAGGAAAGGGGAGTTTGCATACCAGACAATGCAAAGCTCCCCTTTGAGTCCATGGGTTTTGATCACTTTGCCCACAGGCACAAAGCCTTTTTTGGCCATGCTCGTGATCACAAGATTTCAGGATTGATTATTCCAAAATTTCCAGGACAACCCGTTTCTGCGCCTTCGTGGAAACGGCTCCCAGGATAGTCCGCATAGCTCTGGCGGTTCTTCCCTGCCGGCCAATGACCTTGCCCAGATCCTCCTTGGCCACGCGCAACTCTATAACCGATGTCTGCTCGCCTTCGATCTCTGCAACATCAACAGCATCCGGATTGTCGACCAACGCTTTGGCCATATACTCAATGAGCTCTCTGAACATAAGGCACCTCCACGAGGGCTTCAGATTGATCCTGGAACAGGCGAGAACCTTCCCAGCAGCATGTCATGCTATTTCGTGCTTTGGGCTTCAAAACCGGTCTTGGCCAGTAATGACTTCACCGTCTGAGTTGGCTTTGCCCCTTGCTCCATCCACTTGCGTACTTTGTCGTGATCAAGCTTGATTTCATTTGGCTCGACCATAGGGTTGTAATAGCCAATGTATTCCAAGGCCCGTCCGTCTCTGCGGGTCTCACTGTTCATCGCAACCACTCGGTAAAAAGGCCTTTTCTTGGATCCAAGCCTTGTCAGACGCAAACGTAAAGCCATGTTTCTTCATCCCCCATTGTATAAATGTGTTCTCTGTCAATTGTAATCATGCCTGAAAAAGAATCAACTATTTCTTCTTTTTCTTTTTTTGTTTTTGCTTCTTCCGATCAACTTTTTTTCTGGGCTTGGTATGAGATGAAGAGGCTGAGCCTGGCAGTCCTGCCCCGGTGCTCGGATCAATTCCACTCATGCCCCGCATGCCAACACCCGAATTGCTCATTTTTTTGAGCATCTTCTGCATTTGACTAAAATTCTTCAATAATTGATTGACGTCCGCCAACCTGGTTCCGCTGCCCCGGGCAATCCGTTCCTTACGGCTGGCATTGAGAACACCCGGTTTATGGCGTTCCTGGGGAGTCATAGAATTGATGATCGCTTCCACCCGGTTCAGTTCGTGCTCCGAAAGACGGGCATCCTTGAGCTGATCTTTGATCTTGCCCATTCCCGGGATCATCTTCATCAGACTCTCCATGGACCCAAGCTTGCGCACCTTGCGCATCTGGCTCCGGAAGTCTTCCAGGTCAAATGCTGCTTTTTGGAATTTGGCTTCCAGGGCTGCTGACTCCTGATCATCAAACTCCTGCTGGGCCTTTTCGATCAGAGAGAGCATGTCCCCCATGCCCAAAATTCGAGACGCTACCCGATCGGGGTGAAACACTTCCAGATCTTTGAGTTTTTCCCCCATGCCCACAAATTTTATGGGCTTGTCCGTGATTGACCGGATGGACAGGGCCGCCCCGCCCCTGGCGTCTCCCTCCAGCTTTGTCAGCACCACCCCGTTTATGTCCAGGAGCTCGTTGAACCGCTGGGCCACGGTCACCGCATCCTGGCCGGTCATGGAGTCGGCGACAAAAAGAATTTCCTGAGGCCGACAAACGTCTTTGATCCGGGAAAGCTCGTCCATGAGCTGCTCATCGATGTGCAGCCGGCCGGCCGTATCCAGCAGAACGATGTCGCAGCCTTCTTCTTGGGCCTGATCAATGGATCGCCGGCAGATATGAACCGGATCCATATCCGATCTGGAGGCAAAAGCCGGGACCTGAATCTCTCCAGCCAGGGTATGCAGCTGATCAATAGCTGCCGGGCGATAGACATCGGCTGGGACCAAAAATGGTCTATGCCCTTGTTTTTTTAAGAACAAGGCCAATTTGGCCGCAGTGGTGGTTTTTCCTGAACCCTGCAGCCCGACCAACATGACTAAAGACAACGAGCCGTCTTCACTCAGGTTCAGCCCGGCCGACTCTCCACCCAAAAGGTCAATGAGTTCCTCATTGACGATTTTTATCACTTGCTGACCGGGGGTCAGGCTGGATTGGACCTCCCGGCCCAGGGACCGTTCCCTGATCCGGTCCACAAAGCCTTTGACCACCCGGTAATTGACGTCGGCCTCCAAGAGGGCCAGACGCACTTCTCTGAGTCCATCCTGAATGGTCTTCTCATCCAGATGGCCATGACCTTTGATCTTCTTGAAGACCTGATCCAAACGGTCCGATAAGCTCTCGAACATACATGCAGTCCTAGGGCCAAAAAATAAAAGAGTTCTTGTATCCGTTTTCGCCCTTTTGGTCAACTCTCCAGAAAGGACGTTCAGGGCTTTTTGGTGCTCTTACCCTTGGCTCTATTTTTAATTGAATTACGATCCACACCTACAGCCCAGCCGTTTCCCTGGCCCGGGCAAATCCAGGGCCGGAATTGCGAATGACCTCTTCCGGAACACAAAAAGAAAGGCGAATATGCCCGGGGCAACCGAATCCACTTCCGGGAACAGCCAAAATGCGCTCTTCCTGTAAGGTCTGGACAAAGGCCACATCATCCCCTCCAGGAACCGCCGGAAAAACGTAAAAACCGCCTCTGGGCGGCGTATAGGAATATCCTGCGCTATCCAGCACGTCGCACATCGATTGCCGCCTGGCTTCAAAAATCGATACATCCACCCTGGATTCCAGGGTACGCTCCAAAAGCCGCTGCCCAATGGCCGGCGCGTTGACAAATCCCAAGATCCGGTTGGCCAAAACCAGCCCGTCCATCAACGTGTTTTTTTCCGGCATAGCAGGATTTAACAGCAAATACCCGATCCTCTCACCGGCCAGGGAGAGACTCTTGGAAAAGGAGTTGGCCACAATGCTCGGCCCATAAAGGGGAAGGATTGGACTGAGCATTGTTCCGGCATAGGTCAAAAACCGGTACGGCTCATCTGAGACCAAATAAATAGGCCGGTTCTGCTTTGTGCCGGCTTTCTCCAGCACCCGAGCCAGTTCCTCAAGTTCTCCCCGGTCATAGACCTGGCCGGTGGGATTGTTCGGCGAATTGATGAGGACAATCCTGGTTTTTTCATTCAAGGCCTCGGCAATGGCCGCGACATCCAAATGAAAATCATCTTTTTTGGCCATGACCGGGCGAAGGATTCCGCCGTGATTTTGGGCATAAAAGAAATACTCCACAAAATACGGAGCCGGGCAAATAATCTCCTCACCAGGTTCAAGCAGGGCCTTAAAGACACAATTGAGCCCTCCTGCCGCCCCACAGGTGAGCAGGACATCATCGGCTTTCAGCTCTTTCTCCTGACTCGAGGCGGACCATTGGGCCACGGCCTGACGTATATGTGCATACCCGGCATTGGGCATGTATCCCAATGCATAGGGAGCATCTGTTTCATCAGCCAATTGGTGAAGCCCCTGACGCACACTGCCTGGAGGAGGAAGATCCGGATTGCCCAGACTGAAATCATAGACCTTATCCGGACCGTGAATCTTCTTCAGTTCTGTCCCTGCTTCAAACATCCGCCTGATCCAGGAGCTTTTTTCCAGGTACTCACTCATCTGTCTGCTCAAGGTGTTCATCATGTACCTCCGTTTCGTATATGCGCACGCCGGCATGCTCTTGTTGCATCCAAGGCATAATCCCCTGGCCGTTTCCAGGGAAGGAAGACATCATAAAGATCTGCCATTATGGACCATGAAATACGATCAATTCTGCACCAAGTGGCCGAAGGCCGCATGTCCCCGGACCAGGCCCTGCCCAGTGTTTTGGTCGGGATGTTGGGCAAACACATCATTGCCCTACCCACGTCTGTGGGCTATGGGGTCAGTATGCAGGGCTTGACCGCGCTGGCCGGGATGCTCAGCAGCTGCGCAACAGGCATTGCCGCGGTCAATATCGATAACGGGTTTGGGGCGGCTGCCATGGCCGAAAAGCTCCTTATGCAGCTGCGAGGGTACTAAATCCTCCCCCAAAGAGACCGCAACCTTATTTTTGCAGTAAGGTCTCTAAATTAGGTTTCGGACTCCAAAGCCACCAGCCATTCAGCCAATGCCCTTTGGGCCCGCACGGCATAGGCCTCCTTGCGCTTGGCCTTTTTCATTCGCTGTTTCAGAGGGGGCAACAGGCCGAAATTGATATTCATGGGTTGAAAATTTTCCTGGGGCTGGCGCAAGTGATTGAGCAGCCCGCCCAAAGCGGTTTCTTCCGGAGGCAACGAAACGTTCCGGCCCAGATGCAGCCCCAGCCACAATCCGCAGGCTGCTGACTCTATATATCCTTCCACTCCGGTCAGCTGACCGGCCAGGAAAACGCCTTGCGCTTTTTTCAGTTCCAGATTGGGCTGCAGTACTTTGGGGGCATTGACGAATGTATTCCGGTGGATACTCCCCAGACGCAGGAATTCGGCCTGCTCCAATCCCGGAATGGATCGAAACACCCTGTCTTGTTCAGTATACGTCAGTTTGGTCTGGAACCCCACCAAATTGAACATAGTCTTTTCCATGTTCTCCGCCCGCAGCTGAACCACGGCAAAAGGCCGCTCACCGGTTCTGGGATCCGTGAGTCCCACCGGCTTTAACGGGCCGAAAGCCAAGGTCATCTCTCCCCGCTCGGCCATTGTTTCCACCGGCAAACAACCTTCAAAATGCCCTTCAAAGGCTTTGCTTCCTACCCGCTCACCAGTCAACAACCCTTGCCGCAAAGCAAGATATTCTTCTTTGTTTAATGGGCAATTCAAGTAATCAGTGCTTTCCGGATCATAGCGTGAGCCCCAGAACACCCGGTCCCAATTGATGGAATCGGCGCTGACAATCGGGGCTATGGCATCATAAAAGGACAGTCCCTCCTGGTTGGTCTTTTGGAGCAAACTGGCCGTCAAATCCGGGCTGGCCAGCGGACCGGCGGCAATGACCACTTCAGAATAGGGAGTCAGCGCTGGATCGGATAATGAAGCAATCTCCCGGCGCTTGATATCCATCCCGGAGGCCTGATCCAAACATTCGGTGACCATGGCTGCAAATTTCTCCCGGTCCACAGCCAAAGCCTTACCCGCCGGCACTCGTACCTTGTCCGCAACTGCCATGATCAGGCTTTCCAGACTGCGCATTTCAGACTTTAAAAGCCCCGGTCCGCTGTGCAGGACATCGGAACGAAATGAGTTGGAGCAGACCAGCTCAGCAAGCTGTGGATTGGCATGGGCCGGCGAATACCGCTCAGGCTTCATCTCGTAGATGCTCACGTCCAATCCGGCCCGGTGCAGTTGCCAGGCGACTTCACTTCCTGCCAGTCCCCCACCGATCACGGCAATCTTTCGACTCATTATTCTTGTACCTTCAAAACCAGCTCTCTCCCTGAAGCTCTGGCTTCCTGGAGATATTCAGGATGATTCATGACGTCCTGTGGGCCATCGAGCTCTCGGTATAAAAGTGATCGCCACAAGGCCATATCCAAAGGATCAAAGAAGTATTTGACCGTCAACAAGGTCCCTTCAAAAAGTTTTTTCCCTCTGGTCGCTCCAACCGAAATAAACAAGCCCTGCCGGGTCGGGGTCCATTTTCCGAATTCCGTTTTGTCCAACACATACTTTTTGACCCACAATGACTGGAAGCGGTCCATGAGAATTTTGGTTTGCGCAGTCACAGAATAAAAAAATATCGGAGAGGCCAACATCAGGCCCTGGGACTGTAA
The DNA here is from genome assembly GCA_964479235.1 of uncultured Desulfohalobiaceae bacterium. Taxonomy (GTDB): domain Bacteria; phylum Desulfobacterota; class Desulfovibrionia; order Desulfovibrionales; family Desulfothermaceae; genus Desulfovermiculus. Next base: position 488 of record CAYZLB010000026.1, on the reverse strand, counting down.
AATGGCGTCCCGTACTTTTTGGAAATCATCCCTGATGCCGCATTCCCCTTTTTTCTTGCAATGATAGAGTTCCAGGCAGGGGCTGATTTTTAGGTCCCCAAGGAAAAACTCTTGAACATCCGCCCCAGCCTCTCTTGCTCCGTGCACAGCCTCCTGCAGCAACCTGGACGTATTCCCGTTCCGCCGCGGGCTCCCGTACAGCGCCACTAATCTCGCCATAGCCTTCCTCCCTCAAAAATGCTCTTTGCCCTGTATCTTTGCAGCCAATGAGGCCAAACCTATACGATATAGGGAGTAGGAGCAATGTGTAAAGCACCTTCCATTCTACTGATCCTTTGAGGTTCTGATCTGAGATGAATAATCTTTCCTGTTGGTCTTCACAGCTATGCTTGACAAGCCTCGTAGGCAGGCCTATATTTGTAATTTGCGTCCCTGATGGGCCTATAGCTCAGTTGGCAGAGCCACCGGCTCATAACCGGAAGGTCCCA